>NZ_JAZDUE010000005.1:0-291436 GCF_036350515.1 Gordonia prachuapensis
CCCAGGCCCACGGAGCCTTCATGCACGACGACGGCGCCCGCGCCTACTACCGCAAACAACGAGCCCGAGACGTCGACCACAACGCCGCGCTACGCCAACTCGCCAACCGCCTCGTCGGCATACTCCATGGCTGCCTAGCCCGCGGTATCCCCTACGACCCCGCCACCGCATGGAAGGACCAAACCCCCGCCGCGGCTTGACATCAAACCTTCAGGGATGTCTCGATCAGCGGGAAAACGCTCCGGTCGTTGCCTGTGGTGATCGACTCGGCTACTCCGCGTCGAGATCCTTTGCGACGAGCGCGGCGATGCTGTCGAGCGTGCCCTGGTCGTCTGCGGTGACCACGACGTTGGTGCCCTTCTCCGCCCCGAGGGTCATGATCATCAGCGCCGAACCGGCGTCGACCGGGTCGCCGCCCTCGAGTGCCAGGGTGACCGTGGCGCCCGAATCCGTGACCGCCTCGGCGATGATCGTCGCGGGCCGGGCGTGCAGACCGACGGCGGACCCGACGGTGACGGTGGTGCTGGGCATGAGATGTCTCCTTTGGTTGTCGTCGTGCTGATCCAGTCTGTCCGAAAACCGCTCAGGCGGGAACGGTTTCGACCTCCTCGAAGCCGGCTGCGTGCTGCCGGTTCACATGCCATTGCTTGGCGGTGATCACGGCGAAGGCACCCAGCGCGGTCCCTGCCGCGAGCGCTACGAGGAACAATACCCAGTTGTTCATCGCGAAGAAGACGAAGATGCCGCCGTGTGGCGCGCGTAGTTCGACGCCGAACGCCATCACGAGTCCGCCGGCCAGCGCTCCGCCGGCCATCATCGAGGGGATGACCCGGAACGGGTCGGTGGCGGCGAACGGGATCGCGCCCTCGGAGATGAACGACGCACCGAGCAGCCAGGCGGCCTTGCCGTTCTCGCGTTCCGGTTCGGTGAACAACTTCGGTCGCAGCACCGTGGCGAGGGCCATCGCCAATGGCGGGACCATACCGGCACACATGACCGCCGCCATGATCTGCAGCTGGGCGACGCCGCCGATCGCCAGGCCCGTCGTCGCGAACAGGTACGCGGCCTTGTTCACCGGTCCGCCGAGGTCGAAGCACATCATCAGGCCGAGAACGACGCCCAGAACGACGGCCGAACCGCCGGACATGCTGTTGAGGCCGTCGGTCATCTGTTCGGTGACCCACGCCAGCGGCTTGCCTAGCAGCATGTACAGCAGGACGCCGATCACCAGACTGCCGATCAGTGGGATGATGACCACGGGTTGTAGTCCGCGTGCCCACTGCGGCAACGGGATTCGTGATATCCACAGGCAAACCACGCCGGCGATGAGGCCACCGACCAGGCCGCCGATGAAGCTGGCGCCGACGGCCACCGACACCAGACCGGCGACGAAACCGGGTGCGATGCCGGGGCGGTCGGCGATCGCGAACGAGATGTAGCCGGCGAGGACCGGCACCAGCATGCCCATGGCCAGGGAGCCGACCGCGAACAGCACGGCGCCGATGTACTGCCCGAGCCCGCCGGCCGGTAGATCCCACAGACTGTTGTTGAGCGCGATGAAGGCGCCGTCACTCATCCCGCCCTCGGCGTCGAGGGTGCTGTTCGCGATCTCGTACCCACCGAGGAACGGCAGGAATCCCAGCGCGATCAGCAACCCGCCGGCGGCGACGAACGGGATCATGTAACTGACGCCGGTCATCAGGGCCTGGCGGGTCTGTCCGCCGAGGCCGACGCCCCCGCCGCCGGTCGCCGCTGCGTCGGCGGTACCGTCGTCGTCACCGCCACTGACCACCGTTGCCGACGGATTCTGCGATGCGGCAACGGCTTCGGCGATCATCGCGTCGGGTTCGTTGATGGCCCGCTTGACCCCGGAGGCGATTACCGGTTTGCCGCGGAATCGGTCCTTGCCCTTCACACCGACGTCGGTCGCGAAGATCACCGCGTCGGCGTCGGCGATGACCTGCGGATCGAACGCGGTGGTCGCGGACGAACCCTGTGTCTCGACATGAAAGTCGACGTCGGCCCGTTCTGCTGCGTACTTGAGCGCATCGGCGGCCATGTAGGTGTGCGCGATGCCCGTCGGACACGCCGTGATCGCCACGACCGAACGACGCTTCGCACCCTGATCCGTCGCTGCGGCACCTGCCGAGCCCGCGCCGGTCGCGGCCGCGCCGGCCGCGGCAGGGGCCTGCTCCGACTCCGCCGGCCGGGGATTGATGGCCTCGTCCACGAGTTGCACGACGCGCTCGTCGGTCTCGGCCTCGCGCAGCGAAGCGACGAAGTCGGGCCGGACCAGTGAACGTGCCAGGGAGCTCAGGAGTTTCATATGCTCGGATGCCCCGCCTTCGGGCGCGGCGATCAAGAACACGAGGTCGGCGGGACCGTCGGGTGCGCCGAAGTCGACCTTGTGCGACAGTCGCGCCATCGCGAGGCCGGCCTCCGTCACCGACTCGGCCCGGGCGTGCGGGATGGCGATGCCGCCGGGAAGCCCGGTGGCCGATTTCGCCTCGCGTTCGAGGGCGCCGCGGGCGAGCACCGCCGCATCGGTGGTGCGGCCGGCGTCGGCGAGCGCGTCGGCGAGGTAGCCGATCACGGCTGCCGGGTCCTCGCCGGCATCCACGTCGAGTCGCACCGTTTGAGGTGTGATGATCTGTTCTGACATCGGGGGTTCCTTCTCGGGGTCTTCCTTGGGGAATCGGTGGTGGCAGGGTGCGGGTCAGCCGGCGCGAGGTGACCCGGTGAGCTCGGTGACATGGACGTGGGACAGGTCGAGTTGCTCGGGCGCCGGCGGTCGTGTGCCGGGTAGGGCGGTCGCCGCCGAGCCGTACGCGACCGCGGTGCGCAGACGCTCGGGTTCCGCTGCGCCACGACTCTCGGCGATCAGATATCCGGTCAGCGCGGCATCGCCGGCGCCGACAGTGCTGCGCGGCACGATGGGGGGCGGGGCCGCGAACCACGAACCGGTCGCCGTGACGAGAAGAGCGCCCGCCGCGCCGAGCGTCGCGAGGATCGCCGCGCCGGTCCGCTCCACCAGTTGGCCGGCGGCCTCGATCAGTGGGGCGTGGTCGCCCTGAGCGGTAGCCGCCGAGAGCTGTGCAGCGTCGGCGCCGACCGCCTCGGCGAGTTCCTCGTCGTTGGGTTTGAGGAGGTCGACCCGGCCGGTGACCGCCGCTGCCAGGGGTGCACCCGAGGTATCCACGGCCACAAGGCATCCCGAATCGGCCAGGGCGTCGACGACGGTGCGGTACCAGTTGGCGGGCAATCCGGGCGGCAATGAACCGCACAGGGCGACCCATCGTGCCCCCCGGGCGTTCTCGAGGACGAGGTCGGCGAGTCGGCGTGCCTGGGTGTCGTCCAGCACGAAGCCGGGGGCGTTGATCTTCGTGGTCGTGCCGTCGGGATCGGCCACCGTGATGTTCGAACGGACCTCCCCGTCGATCGGCAAGGCGAGGTAGGGGAGAGAGACGTCGTCGAGCGCGGTGAGCAGCGGGTCGCCGGCGCGTGCCGGCAGGATCGCGCGGGTCGGGACTCCGGCAGCGGCGGCGACCCGCGCGACATTGACACCTTTACCGCCCGGCTCGGCAAGCGCCGTCCGGGCGCGTTGCACGGCGCCGTGCGTGAGTGGCGCCGACAACTCCAGCGTGCGGTCGAGACTCGGGTTCGCGGTGACGGTGAGGATCGTCGGGGCCGCGTCGGCGTCGGCGGAGACGGGAGCGAACGGGTCGGGCCGGGATGCGGTCATGAGGTGCCTCTCGTCGGACGGTCGTGCAGTGGCTCTTCTGGCTGTCGCGTGGTCATGCGATCACCGTTTCGATCCCTTTGTCGGTGAGCTCAGCGGTGGTCGCCGAGTCGATGCCCCGGTCGGTGATCAGCACGTCGATGTCCGTCAGGTCGGCGAACGACATCAGGTCCTCGTGCCCGAACTTCGACGAGTCGGCGAGCACGACGACGCGATCGGCGCTGCGGCAGATCGCCGCCTTCACAGCGGCTTCGTCGGGATCCGGGGTGGACAGGCCGTGCGCGGTGCTGATCCCGTTGGTTCCCACGAATGCGGTCGAGACGCGCAGTCGGGCCAGCGCCTCGACGGTTGCGGCGCCGACCATGGCCTGGGTGAGTCCACGTACCCGCCCGCCGAGGATGTGCAGGTTGTCGCCCATGAGGCCGGCCAGTGAGGCAGCGATCGGGATGCTGTGGGTGACCAGGGTCAGCCGGCGATCCCGCGGAAAGGCAAGCGCCGCCTGATAGGTCGTGGTTCCCGCGTCGAAGAAGACCGAACCGCCGGCCTCGGGGAGGAATCGGATGGCGGTGCGTCCGATTGCCAGCTTCTGGTCGGTGTGCGACCTCTGCCGCTCATCGATGCCCTGCTCGACGGTGACCGGTGTGGCGCCCGGTCGGACGGCGCCGCCGTGGACTCTCTGCACGTGACCGGTGCGTTCCAACGCGGCGAGGTCACGCCGGACCGTCTCGCTGGTGACGTCGAACAGCGCGGTCAGTTCGGCGACCGACGCGCGGCCGTCCACGCGGACCCGATCGGCGATCGCCTGCTGTCGTTCCTCGGCGTACACGTGACCCTCACCTGTTGGTTTTCCTGCGTTTGTGATGTTGATGTATCTGTGTTTACGCCTGTTTGTGTTGACAAGTCAAGCGTTTCTTGTAACTTGAATCACAACGGAGACTCTGGGCGGCTGAGACGCATAATTGATGGGTCACGCCCGTCGACCACAGTGAGGATTTCGGTGGAGCACACACACGTATTGAGCGGAACACCGGTAGTCGCAGGACATGCCTATGCGCCGACCGTGTGGCCCGGTGAACGACCCGTGTACGACCCGGCGACTGCGGCACCGGTCCCCGACGAGGAACGCGAAGTGGAGACCAAACGGTTCACCGACGCCGCGGCCACAGTGGCCGCACGATTGCGGGAGCGGGCATCTCATGCGTCCGGTGCCGCGGCGGAGGTGCTGTCGGCGACTGCCGGCCTGGCCGAGGACCGTGGCTGGGTGGGCGCGGCATCGGGGCTGATCGCCAAGGGGAGCACGGCACCGGCGGCCGCGGTGCTCGCCACCGAGCAGTTCGCGGCGATGTTCACCAAGCTCGGTGGCCTGATGGCCGAGCGGGTCACCGATCTGAACGACGTCCGCGACCGCGTCGTCGCCGAACTGCTGGGCGTCCCCGAGCCCGGTGTCCCCGAACCCGACGAGCCGTCGGTCCTTCTCGCCGACGACCTCGCACCGGCCGACACCGCGGGACTGGACCCCGCGAAGATCACCGCGCTCGTCACAAGGCTGGGCGGGCCCACCAGCCACACCGCGATCATCGCCCGCCAGCTCGGCATCCCTTGCGTGGTGGCGGTTTCGGGCCTCGCCGAGGTGGCTGCGGGGACCCCCGTGCTCGTGGACGGGACGGCCGGCACCCTGGAGGTCGAACCGGATGCCGCCGAGGCGACAGCGCAGGTCGAGGAGAGCCGGCGGATGGCGGCACTCGTCGCGAACTGGTCCGGGCCCGGGCAGACCGCGGACGGACGGCACGTCAGCGTGCTCGCCAATGTCGCCGACGGAACGTCGGCGCGCACCGCGATGAAGTATCCGGTCGAGGGCGTCGGTCTGTTCCGGACGGAGCTGGCCTTCCTGGATCGCTCGGATGCGCCGTCGGTGGAGGAGCAGACCGGTCTCTACCGTGAGGTTCTCGAGGCGTTTGCCGGGCAGAAGGTCGTCATCCGCACGCTCGACGCCGGCTCCGACAAACCGCTGAAGTTCGTCACGCAACTCGATGAGGCCAACCCGGCGCTCGGCGTCCGCGGTAACCGGATCGCCGGTGAGCATCCGGACATCCGGACGGCCCAGCTGGATGCGATCGCCGCGGCCGCGCAGGGCCGCGAGCCCATTCCGTGGGTCATGGCGCCGATGATCGCCTCCGCCGCGGAGGCCGCCGAGTTCGCCGCGCCCGTCCGGGAGCGCGGCTTGGTCGCCGGGGTGATGGTGGAGGTGCCCGCTGCGGCGATCCTCGCCGAAGCCATTCTCGCGGAGGTGGATTTCGTCTCGATCGGGACCAACGACCTCACGCAGTACACGATGGCGGCGGATCGCATGTCGGCGGAACTCGCGGCCCTGACCGACCCGTGGCAGCCGGCCGTTCTCGCGCTCATCGCGCGGGTGGCAAGAGCGGGCCAGGAGGTCGACAAGCCGGTCGGCGTGTGCGGCGAGGCGGCCGCCGATCCGCTACTCGCTTGTGTCCTCGTCGGACTCGGTGTGACGTCGCTGTCGTCGGCGCCCGCAGCGGCGGCGGCAGTAGGCGCACGATTGGCGCAGACCACTACGGAACAGTGCCGGGCCGCCGCCGACGCGGCGCTGGCCACCTCGGACCCGGCGGCCGCGCGGGCGGCTGCGACCGCGGCCCTGGAGAGCTGACCGCCGGGCGCGACCTCAGACGCGGCGCATCACGGTGACGACCTTGCCGAGGATCGCGGCATCGTCACCGGGGATGGGTTCGAAGAGTTCGTTGTGCGGCATGAGCCAGACGTGACCGTCCTTGCGCTTGAACGTCTTCACCGTCGCCTCGCCGTCGATCATCGCGGCGACGATGTCGCCGTTGTCGGCAACGCTCTGCTGCCGGACGACCACCCAGTCCCCGTCGCAGATCGCCGCGTCGATCATCGACTCGCCGACGACGCGTAGCAGGAACAGCGACCCCTCGCCGACGAGTTCGCGGGGGAGGGGGAACACGTCTTCGACGGCCTCTTCGGCGAGGATGGGGCCGCCGGCCGCGATTCGTCCGAGTACCGGGACGAACGTCGGAGTGGGCAGGTCATCGTTCTCGGCCGCAGCAGACGTGCCGCCCGGCGGGACGTGCTGGTCGCCGTCCTGGATGTTGACCGCGCGGGGCCGATTGGCATCGCGTTTGAGCAGGCCCTTGCGTTCGAGAGTGCGCAGCTGGTGTGCGACCGAGGACGTCGACGTGAGTCCGACGGCGTCCCCGATCTCGCGGATGCTCGGCGGATAGCCGCGTTCGCGGACCGACGCACGGATGTACTCGAGGACCCCGCGCTGGCGGGGGGTGAGGCTCGCTTCCGCGGCCGCGGGGTCGACAGCCGGGTCGGAATCCGACGGTCCGGTTGCCGTGTCGGGTCGATCGATCCCGCGGGCGGCGCCGCGCCGTCCACCGGACCTGTTTCCACCGGCCCTGTCAGTCATCTGCGTAGTCCTTTCTGTCGAGCACCCGGCGGTGCCGGGCACTGCGGTTCCGGACGCTTCGGGGCGAACTCCTCGATGCCACTGTTCGGTTGCACTGGTCGGTTGCACTGTTCGGTTGCACTGTTCGATCCCGCTGATCGAGACCCGGCTGCTGTTCTGTGTCCCGCTGTTTTGTGTGTGCTGCTGTCTTGTTCCTGCTGCCGACAGTAATCGAACATTCCCGGTTGTTCAAACATGTGTTCGACGTGTGTCGAGACTTTGTCGGAGTGTCGTGTTAGGTTTCGAACATGCGTTCCATCGAACACGTGATCGATCACGATGTCGATCCCGGTGAGCCGGTGGGGCCCGATCCGTATCCGCACTCGATCAGGAGGACACGTTCGATGAGCACCGCGACGATCAGCACCACGACGATCAGCACGACAGAACTGATTCAGCCCGGCCGGCAGTCCGTCGGGAACCCGCACCGTGCGGGCCGGGTCGGGGCGCCGGTCACCCGCCCGCCGCGACGGGGCGCTCACACGCCGGTTCGTCCGGCCGATCGCCGACCCGTCGGTCAGCCGGCGCGTCCGGGGACGCATGTCGCCGGCACGCGTTGTGACGCACCGGTGGTGGACCGGACCGTCATCGCGCGCCGACGAGCCACAGCCGCTTCCGTCCTCGTCGGTGCCGCACTCGCGCTGATGGTGTGGGTCGTCGCGATCGTCGGCTCCGACTACGCGGCCTCGGTCGAGCCGGCCCCGGTGGGTACCGAGGTCGTGCATGTCCGGCAAGGCGATTCGCTGAGTACGATCGCGGACCGGGTCGCCCCGGGTGTGCCACGGGACGCGGTGATCGCGCAGATCGTCGAGCGCAACGATCTGTCGAGTTCGGGCCTGCGTGTGGGGCAGGCGTTGGTCGCCCCCGCGTACCGCTGAGACCCGGGCGGTATCCTCGATGGCACAGGGTCCGGCCGGGAACCGGCACGGCGTGGCGGGTATCCGGTGCGCCGTTGTGTCCCGAGACGTGCGTGAGGACGACATGCGCTGCCCGTTTTGCAGGTACGAAGACACCAAGGTCGTCGACTCGCGTGTCGCCGACGAGGGGCAGGCGATCCGACGGCGCCGGTCGTGCGCGAGCTGTGGTCGCCGATTCTCGACGGTGGAGAGCGCGGTGCTGTCGGTGGTGAAGCGCAACGGCGTCACCGAGCCGTTCAGTCGCGAGAAGGTGATGCGCGGTGTCCGACGCGCCTGCCAGGGCCGAGACGTCGCCGAGGATGCGCTCGCGCAACTCGCACAGCAGGTCGAGGACGCGGTCCGGGCATCTGGATCTGCCGAGATCCCCAGCAACGAGGTGGGGCTCGCCATCCTCGGGCCGCTGCGCGACCTCGACGAGGTCGCCTATCTCCGCTTCGCGTCGGTGTACCGGTCGTTCGATTCGCTCGAGGACTTCCAGCGTGAGATCGATGATCTACAAGGCGATCTCACCCACCGGAAGACGTCGCGGGCCTCGGTGACCGAATAGTCACGAGACCGCCGGCGCGGCTCATCTGAACGCGTCCAGTGCCCGGATGGCGCGTTTCTCCGAGATCGGCCGCGCGGTGCCGAGTCGCTGTGCGAACAGTCCGACCCGCAACTCCTCGACCAGCCAGTGGGCGTGTTCGTCGAGCGCGGCACGACGTCCGGGTGATAGCTGCGCGCCGCGCTGGTTCCAGTGCGCGACGACGCGGTCGACGGCGGCCAGGCCGTCGCGGTCACGTGCAGCGGCGGCCGGCAGCTCGGTGAGGCGTTCGATCGCCGCGTCGAGGTACCGGGGCACGTGGACCAGATGGTCGCGGGAGGTGGCCGCGACGAAGCCGTCGAAGACGAGGTTCTCGAGCTGGTCGGCGACGTCATCGGCGGCAACGGATCCGCTCAGTCGATCGATCTGTGCCCGCAGGGGTGCCACTCGCCGGAGCGCGTCGGTGGCGAGCACGAAGTAGTCGGGGGCCGCGTCGCTCACCGCAGGTCGCAGCTCGTCGCGGAGACGATCGAATTCCGCGGCCGACCCGACGCGTTCGAGACGATCGGTGGCGGCGACGTCGCGGATCGCGCGACGGGTGCAGTCGGCGACCAGGTCGTCAGGGTGCCGATACGGGCTCTGGCTCAACGCGAGTCGACCGGGCGCGTCGAGCGTTGCGGTGATCTTGCGCGTCAGGCCGGGAAGAGCGTTGTCCAGCAGTACCCCCACCGCCTCGGCGTGCCGTCGGTTGCGTTCGCCCGCGGTGGCGACGTCGGTGCGGATCACCCCGATCGGGTGGCCGTCGCCGTCGCGCGCGACCTCCAGGCCGGTGTGCCGCGTGACCGTCTGCCCAGCCACGGTGGCGGTGTCCGTGGGGGCGATCTCGCCGATGCCGTCGGCCGTCCACTCCGTGAATATCCGGACGGGCGTGGGCTTCTGGTCGTCGGCGAACCGCTTCTTCAACGCGGCCAGCGACTTTCCGCTCGCCAGCACGGCGCCGTTCCTATCAGCGACCGCGAAGTTCATGGTGAGGTGCGGTGGGATCCGGTCGGGCGCGAAATCGCGTGGGGCCACCGTCATGGTCGTGATGGCGGACAACTCCCGGGCCAGTCCCGTGATGAGTGGCTCCGATCGGGGTGTGAGCCGGGAGAGGGCGAGGTCGGCGAATCGCTGCGCGGGCGCCATCGACTTGCGGAGCGCCTTGGGTAGCGATTTCACCAGCTCCGTCGCCAGTTCGCTCCGCAGTCCCGGCACCGACCAGTCGAACCCCGATGTCCGCACATGGTCGAGTAGCGGCCGTGGGATCACCACGGTGACCCCGTCGTCCGGTGCACCGGGCTCGAATCGGTAGCGCAGCTCGAGGCGGGTGTCACCCTGCTGCCACGCGCCGGGGAAATCGGTGTCGGCAACGGCCACGTCGGTCGCGACGTCCTCGGGGTGCAGGTCGAGCAGTTCGGGGTTCTCGCGTTGGGCCTTCTTCCACCACGTGTCGAAGTGCCGCGCAGAGACCACATCGTCGCCGACGCGGGCGTCGTAGAAGTCGAAAAGTTGCTGTTCGCTGATCACGACATCCCGGCGGCGGGCACGGTGTTCCACATCTGCCGCCGCCTCGAGGAGTTCCCGATTGCGGTGGAAGAAGGCGTGGTCCGTGCGCCAGTCGCCTTCGACGAGGGCATGACGCAGGAACATCTCCCGCGAGGTCGCGGGATCGATCGCGCCGAACTGCACTCGCCGCTTCGCGACCAGCGTGACTCCGTAGAGCGTCACCCGTTCGTAGGCCATCGCCGATCCGCGTTTGGCCGACCAGTGCGGTTCGCTGTGGCTTCGCCGGACCAGGTCGCCGGCCAGTTTCTCCGCCCAGAGCGGGTCGACACCCGCGACCGTGTGTGCGAACAGCCGTGAGGTCTCGACGATCTCGGCCGCCATGATGAACGGCGGAGGTTTGCGGGCGAGCGCCGAGCCGGGAAAGATCGCCAGGCTGGTGTTGCGGGCGCCCAGGAAATCTCGCGAATCACCCTGCCGGGCGGCGATGTTGCCGAGCAGGCCGGCGAGGATGGCGCGGTGGATCGCGTCGGCGTCGCGCTCGGTGGCGGTGGTCGTCCAGTCCAGGTCGCCGACGATGCGGGACAGCTGCCGGTGGAGTTCCTGCCATTCGCGGATGCGCAGGAAATGCAGGAACTCGCGTTCGCAATTGCGGCGGAACTGGTTGCCGGACAACTCCTTACGCTTCTCAGCCAAGTAGTCCCACAGCTCGAGGTAGGCGAGGAATTCCGAACCCGGGACGGCGAACCGCCGGTGGGCGGCGTCGGCGGCCTCCCGATGTTCCGACGGGCGCTCGCGCACGTCGGGGATGGACAGTGCGGCAGCGATCACCAGGACGTGATCGAGACATCCTCCGTCATGCGCGGCGATGAGCATGCGGGCGAGTCTCGGGTCCACCGGGATCCGTGCCATCTGGCGGCCGATGGGTGTGAGAACGGGCTCGTGGTCGTCGCGCCGGGTCTCCCGGATCGCGCCGAGTTCGGCGAGGACCGCCATGCCGTCCCGGATCGCGCGCGCGTCCGGTGGCTGCACGAACGGGAACTGCGACACGTCCCCGAGCTTCAGCGCCGCCATCTGCAGGATGACCGCAGCGAGGTTGGTACGCAGGATCTCCGGGTCGGTGAATGCGGTCCGGGTGTCGAAGTCGTCCTCGGCGTAGAGGCGGATGCAGACGCCCGGGGCGACGCGGCCACATCGGCCGGCACGCTGTCGGGCGCTCGCCTGCGAGATGGGTTCGACCGGGAGCCGGTTCACCTTGGAGCGCGTGGAGTATCGCGAGATGCGCGCGGTCCCGGTGTCGATCACGTAGCGGATGCCGGGGACGGTGAGCGACGTCTCGGCGACGTTGGTGGCCAACACGATCCGGCGTCCGGAGGAGGGGGAGAACACCCGCTGCTGATCGGCGATCGACAACCGGGCGAACAGCGGGACGATCTCGGCACCTGCCGAGGCCCGGTGTCGCAGGGCGTCGGCGGTTTCCCGGATGTCGCGTTCGGTGGGGAGGAACACCAGGATGTCGCCGCTGCGATGTGATGACCACAGTTCACCGATGGCGGTGTCGATCGCCTGCGCCTGGTCGAGATCGCGGTGGTCGTTGTCGGGGTCGCGGGCATCGCCGAACGGGCGATAGCGGACCTCCACGGGATAGGTGCGGCCGGAGACCTCGAGGATGGGGACCTCGGCACCGCCGACGGCATCGGCGAAATGGCGGGCGAAGCGATCCGGTTCGATGGTCGCGGAGGTGATGATCACCTTGAGATCGGGCCGACGCGGAAGCAGGCGTTTGAGATACCCGAGGATGAAATCGATGTTGAGGCTGCGTTCGTGCGCCTCGTCGATGATGAGGGTGTCGTAGTGGCGCAGCAGGGGATCGGTGCCGATCTCCCGCAGCAGGATGCCGTCGGTCATGACCTTGACCAGGGTGTCGGCGCCGGCACGGTCGGTGAACCGCACCGAGAAGCCGATCGCGTCGCCCACCTCGGTGCCGGTCTCGTCGGCGATGCGGCGCGCCACCGAACTCGCCGCGATCCGTCGCGGTTGGGTGTGACCGATCGCGCCACGCACGCCGCGCCCGATCTGCATGCAGATCTTGGGCAGCTGTGTCGTCTTTCCCGAACCCGTCTCGCCGGCGATGACCACCACCTGATGCTCGGCGATCGCCGCGGCGATCTCGTCCCGCGCATCCGACACCGGGAGCTCGGGCGGGAACTCCAGGGCGGGGATCGTCGCCCGGCGTCGTTCGATCCGCGAGCGGGCCGTGGCCACGTCCGCACAGAGCCGATCCCACGCCGCCGGTGCGGGCCGCCGTCCCAGCTTGTCGAGGCGACGACGAAGCTTGTGCGCATCGACGATCGTGAGGTCGTCGAGCGTCTCGAGCAGGGCGCGACGGTCGGCGGCGGTCGGGGCGGACATGATCTGTCCAGGATATGCGGTGGTGTTCAGTGGCCCCGACCACATCCTTGTGCGCCGCGAGTGGCGACCTGGTTCTCGGGACGTCGGTGGCGCCCGGCATCATTGGCGCATGGCAGGTTCACTCTGGCACGGTTTCGCCGACATGGGATCGGTCACCGCGAACGGACCGTTCGTGGTGACCCGCGGCAAGGGCACCCGGATCTGGGACTCGACAGGTCGTGAATACCTCGACGCGACTGCGGGCCTGTGGTTCACCAACATCGGGCACGGCCGCACCGAGGTGGCGCAGGCGGTTGCCGATCAACTCGGGCGGATTGCGCACTACTCGGGTTTCGGCGACCTCACCGCTGATGTGACCGCCGAGCTCGCGGATCGGCTCGCCTCGATCGCGCCGGTCGCCGACAGCAAGATCTTTTTCACGTCCGGAGGCAGCGACTCCGTCGACACAGCGGCGAAACTGGCGCGGCGCTACTGGCACGAGGTCGGCAAGCCGGACAAGAACATCATCGTCGGACGCACCAAGGCCTATCACGGGATGCATGTCGCCGGGACGGCCCTGGCGGGCATCCCCGGCAACCGTGAGGGCTACGGAGAGCTGATGCCTGATGCCGAGTCCGTGGAGTGGGACAACGCCAAGAGCCTGCTCGGACTGATCGAGCGACTGGGTGCCGATCGCATCGCCGCGTTCTTCTGCGAACCGATCATCGGTGCCGGCGGCATCTACCTGCCGCCGGAGGGCTACCTCGCCGAGGTGCGTCAGATCTGCCGTGACCACGACGTGCTGTTCGTGGCCGACGAGGTGGTCACCGGTTTCGGCCGCATCGGCGGCGACAGCTGGTTCGCGTCCGCCCGCTTCGATCTGCAGCCGGACATGATGACCACCGCGAAGGGTCTGACCTCCGGGTATGTCCCGATGGGCGCAGTGTTCATCGCCCCGCGCATCGCCGAGCCGTTCTACGCCGGTGGGGTCTGGTGGCGGCACGGGTACACCTACGGCGGGCACGCCGGCGCTGCTGCTGCCGCGATGGCCAACCTCGACATCATCGAGCGGGAGGGCCTGTTGGGCGAGGCCGCTCGCCTGGAATCCGACCTCGCCACGGCGTTGGGGCCGCTGGCGGAGCTGGATTCGGTGGCCGAGGTCCGGACCGGCCTGGGTGCGGTGACCGCGGTGCAACTCGCGGATCCGGCTCAGGCGCCCGCGATGATCGGCCGGTTGCGTGAGCACGGGGTGAGTGGGCGCGCCGCCGGGCAGGGGGCGTTGCAGATATCGCCGGCGTTCGTCATGACCACCGACGAGGTCGGTGAGCTGGCCGCGAGGATGCGGGCCGCACTGAGCTGATCGCCGGTGCACGGTTCCAGCGCGGTGACCGCTGTGTCACACGTCGGCGTGGGTGAGTTGTTCCCATTCGTCGACCAGGCTGGAGTCCACCGCGCGGACCATGGCACCGACGTGCTCGGTGATCTCGGCGACCTCCGGGGTCAGCACGGTGTTCGGAAGTCCTTGGCGCAGTACGCGGTAGCAGTCCGACAGATACCGCAACAGCACGCCCTCGCTGCGGGCGAGTCCGTAGACGGAGATGAGTTCGGTGAACGTCATCGACCGTTCCAGCATCTCGCGTAGCACCGATTTGGGGGAGGGCGGGTACGAACTCACCCAGGGGTGGCCACGGCGGTAGACGGAGAACGCGAACTCGATCTCGTCGAGCAGTGGTCGCGGCCAGCTGATCTCCTCGAGTCGGGCCATTCGCTCCTCGTACTCGACCCCGTCGGCCTTCATCTCGGCCAACGCGGCGTCGCGCGCCGACCTGCGCTGCGCGAACAACAACGGGCGCGGATCCTCGAGTGTCGATTCGAGGACGGAGACGACGTCGAGGGCATAGGACGACGATTCCGGATCGAGGATCCCGAAGGCCGCGAGCGCGAACGACGACAGCGGGTTGGTCAGCGCGAAATTCTCCGGCATGTCCACCGACAGCGTGACGTTCTTGCCGTCGGCGTCCGGGGCGTCGAGCTGGACCACGATCCCCGAATCCCGAAGACCGCGGAACAGTTCGATGGTGTGCCGGATGTGCCGGAGCTGGCGGCTGCGTGGTTCGTGGTTGTCCTCCAGGAGGTGTCGCACCGCGGCGAAACAGTCACCCGGACGCGCCAACACCTCCATCAGGATGGCCGTGGTCATGCGGAAATGGGAGCGCAACGGTTCGTCCGGCGCGTCGACCAATTGCGTGAACGTCTTCTCACCCCACGACACGAAACCTTCCGGGGGCTTCTTGCGCACCAGCTTGCGCAGCTTCTTCGGGTCGTCGCCGGCCTTGGCGACCGCGCGCGCGTTCTCGACGTCGTGCTCGGGCGCCTGCACGACGACGTAACCCACGGTGTCGAATCCGGCTCGTCCGGCACGTCCGGCGATCTGATGGAACTCGCGCGCACGCAGCCGGCGTACCCGGGTCCCGTCGTACTTGCTCAGGCCCGCGAACAGGACGGTCCGGATCGGTACGTTGATGCCGACCCCGAGTGTGTCGGTGCCGGCGATCACCTTCAGCAGCCCCTGCTGCGCGAGCCGCTCCACGAGCCGCCGATACCGCGGCAGCATCCCGGCGTGGTGGACGCCGATACCGGCCCGCAGCAGCTTCGACAGGGTGGCGCCGAAACCGGTGTGGAAGCGGAAATCTCCGATGGCGTCGGCGATCGCGGCGCGTTCGGTCTTGTCGGCGATCTTGACCGACGTCAGGGCCTGCGCCCGCTCGACCGCGGCGGCCTGGGTGAAGTGCACCACGTAGATCGGTGCCCGACCGGCCGCGATGAGTTCTTCGATGGTCTCGTGGATCGGGGTGATCGCGTAGCTGTGGTCGAGGGGGACGGGGCGTTCGGTGCCGGTGACGGCAGCGGTGTCGCGCCCGGACCGTCGTGTCAGGTCGTCGACGAAGAACGATGTGTCGCCGAGAGTGGCCGACATCAGCAGAAACTGGGTGTGGGGCAACTCGATGAGCGGCACCTGCCACGCCCACCCGCGGTCGGATTCGCCGTAGTAGTGGAACTCGTCGGCGACCAAGGACCCGATGTCGCTGCGACTGCCGTCGCGCAGCGCCAGATTGGCCACGATCTCCGCGGTCGCGCAGATGATGGGTGCGTCGGCGTTGACCGCGGCGTCGCCGGTCAGCAAGCCGACCTCCTCGGCGCCGAAGGTGGCGCACAGGTCGAAGAACTTCTCGCTGACCAGGGCCTTGATGGGAGCCGTGTAGTAGGCGCGCTCACCGCGGCAGCGCGCGAAGTAGATGGCGCCTGCGGCGACCAATGACTTGCCCGAGCCGGTCGGGGTCGCCAGGATCACGTTGTTGCCCGCGATCAGTTCGAGCAGCGACTCCTCCTGATGCGGGTACAGCTCGATGCCGCGGTCGTTCCACCAGCCGGTGAAGACGTCGAAGGCGGCGTCCTCTTCCGCGACCGGGACGAGGTGACCGGGACCGGTCGGCCCCGGATTCAGATGTGCTGCACCCGTTCCGGTGTCATCCAGGTCCGGCCCACTCAGGTCGGTGATGGCGAACCGCCCGGTTCGTCGCCGTCGCCGGAGTCGTCGTCGCGGGTCTGCTCGGCGAGGAACCGTTCGAGTTCGGCGCCGAGTTCGTCGCCGGTCGGCAGATCGGCCTCGGCGGCCAGCAGGGACGACCGCTCGGCCTGAGCCTGGGTGAAGGTGTCGTACTGGGACTCGAGGGCCGCGACCACCTGTTCGATCTCGGTGTTGCCCTCGACCTCCTTGTCGACCTGTTCACGGACCTTCGAGGCGGCGTTGTCGAGGGCCGCGACGGGGATCTGCAGGCCGGTGAGCTCGCCGACGGCGCTGAGCAGCCGGGCCGACGCCGCGGGGTAGTCGGTCTGCGAGAGGTAGTGCGGCACATGCACCGACAGGCCGGCCGCGTGGTAGTCGCGTTGGCTCATCCGCAGTTCGAGCAGCATCGACGCACTGGCCGGCAACTTCATCGCCGAACCCCACCGGGGCAGGTCGCCGAGACGTTCGATGTCGTTGCCGTGCGCGGTGATCGACGCGGGACGCGTGTGCGGCACCGCCATCGGGATCGCGTTCAGTCCGATCACGTCGGTGACGCCGAAATGCTCGACGAGCCGACGAACGGCCTCGACGAACTGCTCCCAGCGCAGATCCGGTTCGGCGCCGGCCAGCAGCAGGAACGGCCGCCCGGCGGTGTCGCGGACCGCGTGCATGGTCAGCGAGGGCATCTCCATGTCGGTGAACGTGTTCCCGTCGAAGCTGACGGTGGGTCGCCGGGACCGGTAGTCGACCAGCTCGTCGGTGGAGAACGTGGCGACGAGCTCGGAGTCCAGCGCGTCACGCAGGTGGCGTGCCGCCAGGGCCACCGCATGCCCCGCGTCGGCAAATCCCTCCAGGGCGTGGACCAGTACCGGTCCCGCGCCCTCCTCGTTCGAGACCTGGGGGGCGGGAAATTCCAGCGAGTACAGCGCGCTGTGCTCGGCGGACCGCTCGTCCATGGTCGTGCCTCCTCGTGTCGGGTCTGTCGATTCTCTCGCATCGGTGGTGTGCGGGGCCAATCCGCCGCCTCATCCAGTGCCGACGCGAGGTCTGATCGTTTCAACAACCTCGCCTCGAGGTCGATTCCCGAGCTCCTGATCACGAGCCTCTGATCACCGAGCCGGAGATCACCGGCGCCGCCGGACCGCTCGACGGGGTGTCGTGACCCGGGCGCGTCGCGATCGGTGGCACAGTAGACCGTTGTGATCGGATCCGTGCGCCGTGAGGTCGGGATGTCGTGGGGTGGCAGGCGTCCGAAACTGCCGCGGCACCCGATGCTGACGAGGACAAGCCGACCGACGCGATGGGGGCCGGCCCTCATCGTCGCGCTGTCGTTGCTGGTGGGAGGCTGTTCCGTGGACGGTGAAGCGACCTCCGGTGGCCGCCAGGACCTGTCGCCGCTCGCGGTCGCACCCGCGGACTTCCCGGCGGGCACGGCGACACGCCTACCCGCGCCGGCCGTCCCCGCTGCGCTGGCCGACCTCACCGGCCGTCCGCTGCACGGCAGTGTTGATCCGGCCGACTGCACTCCACATGAGGTGCCCGCCGATGGCGCGGCGATCCTCGTCGGCCCGGACCCGGCGACGTCCACGGCGACATTCACCGCGGCTGTGGTCCACGTCGACGACAGACTCGCGGAGGTCACGGAGCTGGCGGGCCGATGTCCGCGCACCACCACCGGTGCCGCCCCGACCGCGACGTCCACCGTGCTCACCGAGGTGATGCCCGCACCGGACCGCGGGTCGGTCGACACGTCGGCCCTGCGCCGACGGCTGACGACCGGTGGCGGTGAGGCGCCGCTGATCACCGCCACCACCACCTTGCTGGCCCAGCAGGACGGAATCCGGGTGATCGTCGAGTACCGGCAACAGGGTGCCGGGCCGATGACTGCCGAGACCGGCGCAGAGCTCGATGCGCTGTTCGACAGGGCGGTGACCGCCGCGTTCGGCTGACCGGCAACGGTCAGGCGGCCCAGGGCAGACTGTGGATCGCCGACCGGAGTTGTCCACACCCCGATTCGTGGGATGGCGTGGGTTGTCCTGGACCCGAGGATGGGCGTATGTCACCTTCCGCACGCTCCCGTCCACTGCATCCGTCGGCGCTGTTGACGGCGCTGCCGGGCATGATCGGCTTCATCCCCGAACGGTCCCTGATCCTGCTGGCATTCGGCGACGACCCCGGGACGATCAATACGTCGATGCGCCACGACCTGATCCTCGACGAGAACGGCGAGCTCGTCGACGCCCTGGTCTCGGTGCTCGACGGGCTCGCCGATGTGTGCCTGCGCAACGAGGTGCGGTCCGTCGTCGCCGTCGTGGTGGACGATCGCCATCCGATCTCCGACGCCCGGTACCGGCGCGTCTGCGAGGTCGCCGATGCACGTTTCGCCGCTGTCGGCGGCATCTGCGCCGGATTCGTCGTCGGCACGGTCGCCGAAAACGCGCGCTGGCAACGGGTATGGGTCACCGCGGGAGCAGCACCGTCCATCTCGCCGGTCTCGCCGTCGGATCTGTCGAGCGGCCGGATCGGGGACCCGCACACGAGTCCGACGGCGGTGCGACGGACGGTGCGGACCGGGCGCCGGGTGCTGGCTCATCGCGAGGAGATGGAGGAGATGTTGCGGCCGCTGCCGCATTGTGTCGGTCCGCACGACGGCGGCGGGAGCCCGGCGCGCCTGCGTGTCGTGGACGACCCCGACGACGGGGTCCTGCTGCGTGAGATCCTCGATCAGGTGCTTGCGCGGGCCGTGCCGTCGGCGGTACCGGACCTCGACTGCGCCACGGTCACCCGCCTCGGCGAGGCGTTGCTACGGCTGCCGGTCAGGGATGCGGCGATGTCGTTCGCGGACACCGACCTGCGCCACGCGGCGGAATCGCTGTGGCGCGAGCTCGCCCGGCGCCTGACCGGGCGGAGCCGGGCAAGTGCGGCGACGATGCTCGCCTACCAGCATTACGTCGACGGCGAAGGGGGATACGCCGGGGTCGCACTCGACTGCGCGCTGAACGCCGACCCGGAGTGGTCGCTGGCGATCCTGCTCGACCGGGCGCTACGCGGCGGGTTACCTCCCGATTCGATGCGCGCGATGATCCCCATGTGCCGTGACGTCGCCACGACTCTCGGTGTGGTGATGCCCGACCCGAGTGTGGAGCGTGAGGTGGGTTGAGATCCCCTCGTCGCGGGATCAGACCTTCTCGACGAACACCGAGTGCGCCATCTCCTCGGCGAGTTCGAGGCCTTCGTGGCCCGGCGAGTTCACCACCGCGCGCCCGGGGCTGATGGTCACCGTCACGCGGGCATTGGGCACCACGCCCGCCTCGCGTAGCTCGCTGATCAGAGCGGCGTCGGACTGAGCGTGCTCGGACAGGCGTCGGACGATGACGACCACCGGCGCGCCCTGCGGCAGGTCGGACAGGCGGGTGGCGCCGTCGGTGGCCGGGGCATGGGCCACACCGAGCTGATCGAGTCCGGGGATCGGGTTGCCGTAGGGCGACGTGGTCGGGTTGTCCAGGACGGTGAGGAGGCGTCGTTCGACGTTCTCGCTCATCACGTGCTCCCAGCGGCAGGCCTCCTCGTGGACCTGATCCCACGGCATGCCGATGACGTCGACCAGCAGGCGCTCGGCGAGGCGGTGCTTGCGCATCACCGCGATCGCCAGTTCGCGACCCTTGTCGGTCAATTCCAGATGGCGATCCCCGGCGACGTGCAGCAGACCGTCACGCTCCATGCGGGCCACCGTCTGTGACACGGTGGGGCCGCTCTGCTCCAGCCTCTCGGCGATACGCGCGCGCAGGGGGACGATGCCTTCCTCTTCGAGGTCATAGATCGTCCGCAAGTACATCTCGGTGGTGTCGACCAGATCGTTCACGGTACGCAGTCCCTTCGTCTCCACCAAGGGTACCTTGACGTCCCGGTGTCCCACGCCCCCAGCGTGTCGCGAATCCGCAGCCCAGGACGTGCCCCGGGAGGCGAACCGTGGCGTGTCGGCGAACCCAGCCGGTTCGTGGGCGGAAGCACTAGCCTGGGACCGTGACTCCGAGCACGAGCGACGAAGCGGCGGCGGTCATCTGGAGCGAGGACTTCCTGAGCTACAAGTGGGCCCACACGCACCCGATGAATCCCGTCCGACTGGCCCTGACCATGACACTCGCGCAGAGTCTCGGCATCCTCGACGGCGTGGACAGCCGGGCGCCGCTCGACATCGACGACTCGGCGCTGACCGTGGTGCACTCGACCGAGTACATCGACGCCGTGCGGGCGGTCGGATCGGGAACCGCGTCGTTGTCCGGCCCGCTGCTCGAGCGTCTCTTCGGCCTCGGCGACGCCGACAACCCGGTGTTCGACGGCATGCACGAGGCGGCGCGTCTGCTCGTCGGTGGAACCCTGGCGGCGGCGCAGGCGGTGGGGTCGGGTTCGGTGCGGCGAGCCGTGAACATCAGCGGCGGAATGCATCACGCCATGAAGGCCAGGGCGGCGGGCTTCTGCATCTACAACGACTGCGCGGTGGCGATCCGCTGGCTGCTCGACAACGGATTCGACCGGATCGCCTATGTCGACATCGATGCCCACCACGGCGACGGTGTGCAGGTCGAGTTCGCTGCGGACCCGCGCGTGCTGACGGTGTCGCTGCACCAGCACCCGGCGACGTTGTGGCCGGGTACGGGGTGGCCGACCGAGGTGGGTGACGGAGACGCCGCCGGCACCGCGGTCAACGTCGCGCTCATGCCGGATGTGGCCGACCGTCTGTGGCTGCGGGCCTTTCACGCGGTGGTCCCGTCGGTTCTGGACCAGTTCCGGCCGCAGATCCTGATCAGCCAGTGCGGCGTGGACAGTCATCGGGCGGACCCGCTGACCGACCTGTCACTCACCGTGGACGGCCAGCGCGCGGCGATGCAGGCGATGCGCGACCTGGCCGAGAAGTACTGCGAGGGACGATGGATCGCGGTGGGCGGCGGTGGGTACGGCGTGGTCGACGTGGTGCCGCGCAGCTGGACCCATCTGTTGGCCGTCGTGCTGGACCGTGACGTGGCCGTGGACACCGAGATCAACGAATCGTGGTGTGCCACAGCCGGGCAGATCGCCCAGACCGTGCACTCCGATTACTCACGGGCGCCGGTCGGGGTGATGGGTGACGGTGGTGACGTCGACTACGTCGCCTGGGATGGTGACACCGGCCAGGACCCACCCGACGGTGTGAGTGGCTCCGCGCAACGTCAGACCGACCGCGCGATACTGGCGACCCGGCGAGCGGTGTACCCGCTGCACGGTCTCGACCCGGAGGATCCTCGTGACTGACCAGGACCAGACCGAGAAGGTGCCGGATGCCGATGCGGCATCGGCGGATCCGGGTGCGGTGGCCGAGCAGCCGCGGCCGCGCGATCCCTGGGACTATCCGCGGCACTGGATCGCCGACGTCCTCGCCTCGGACGGCGGAGTGGTGCATCTGCGGCCGATCGTGCCCGACGATGCCGACCGCGTGGTGCGGTTTCACTCCAGCCTGTCCGAGCGGACGCGCTATATGCGCTACTTCGGACCCACCCCCACCCTGCCGCCGCGCGAACTGGCGCGGATGACCACCGTCGACTACCAGAAGCGGGTGGCACTCGTCGCCGTGCTGGGCGGCGACATCATCGCCATCGGTCTCTACGAGGGACTGGGGTTCGACGGCAAGCCGGAATCGGCGGAGGTGGCCTTCGTCGTCGCCGATGACCATCAGGGCCGGGGGCTGGGTCCCATCCTGCTGGAGCACCTCGCCGGGGCCGCGGCCGAGAACGGCTTCACCCGATTCGAGGCCGAGGTGCTCAGCGAGAACCCGAACATGGTCGCGGTGTTCCGGGACGCCGGGTATCAACTGTCCCGGAGTTTCGACGGCAGCACGGTGCACGTCGAGTTCCTGATCGACCCGACCGAGGCGCTGATGTCGGTGCGCAACGGGCGGGAGCGAGCCTCCGAGGCGCGGAGCGTCGCCAATCTGCTCAGGCCGTCGTCGGTCGCCGTGATCGGGGCGTCGACCGACCCGAAGAAGGTCGGAAACGCATTGCTGGCCAACATCATCGCCGGTGGATTCACCGGTCCGGTGTTCCCGGTGAACGGCCCGGCCCCGACGGATGACGCGGCCGAGGACCCGGGCAGCGGGCCCGGCGGCTCGGGTCCCGGACGATCGTCACCGGCGCAGCGTCGGGGGCACCCACGCCCGCCGTCGGTGCGCGGCATCCGGGCCTATCGCACGGTCCGCGATGTCCCGGACCCAGTCGACCTCGCGGTGGTGGCGGTGCCGGCCGCGATCGTCGACGACGTGCTCGACGACTGTCTGGTCAAGGGTGTACGCACCCTCGTCGTCGTCTCGTCCGGTTTCGGCGAGAGCGGTGAGGCGGGCCTGGAGAGCGAGCGTCGGCTGCTCGAGCAGATCCGCGAGCACGGCATGCGCCTCGTGGGTCCGAATGCACTCGGGGTGGCCAACAACAGCGGGTCGATCGCCTTGAACGCCACGTTGGCGCCGCGCATCCCGGCCGCGGGGCGCGTTGGCTTCTTCTGCCAGTCCGGCGCGCTCGGCATCGCGATCCTGGACACCGCCGCTCGTCGTCAGATCGGGTTGTCGACGTTCGTGTCGGCCGGCAATCGCGCCGACGTGTCCGGCAACGACCTGCTGCAGTACTGGGACACCGACACCGACACCGACGTCGTCCTGCTCTACCTGGAGAGTTTCGGTAACCCGCGCAAGTTCTCCCGGATCGCCCGTCGGGTCTCGCGGTCGAAACCGATCGTCGCGGTCAAGGCGGGCAAGGGCGCGATGACCGCGGCCCGTGCCGAGCGGTCGTCGGCGGCCAACCTCGACGACCAGATCGCCCAGATGGTGCTGGATCAGGCGGGTGTCATCCAGGTCCATACCATCTCCGAACTCTTCGACTGCGCAACGATCTTCGCCTACCAGCCGATCCCGCGCGGACCGCGCACCCGCATCATCGGCAACTCGTCGGTGCTGGGCAGCCTGGCCGCCGACACGGCACGCAGCGGCGGCCTCGAGGTCACCGACACGATCGACCTGGGGGCCGGTGCCACCGAGGACGAGTTCGAGACCGCTGTCACCGCGGCGATGCGCGATCCCGAGGTGGATGCGGTGCTCGTGGTGTTCGTGCCACCTGTGGCAGTCGACGCCGACTGGCATGCCCGGGCGCTGATGGCGGCGGCCACCACACCCGATGCCGACGGACCCAAACCGATCGTGACCACGTTCCTGGCCGTCGAGGGCATACCGCCCGGTTTGATGAAGCCCGGGCCGAACGGGTTGCCGCAGCGTGGTTCCATTCCGTCGTACGGAAGCCCCGAGCGGGCGGCCAATGCGCTGGCGCGCTCCTGGCAGTACGCCCGCTGGACGCAGCGTCCCGAGTCGGAGGTCCATCGGCCCGACGGCACCGACCCGGAGGCCGCGCGAACGTTCGTCCGGGAGGTCATGGCCGATGCGCCCGACGATCCGTCCGCCGGACCTGGCCGCACGCTCGGACCGCGGGAGTCGGCGACGCTGCTGCGGTGGTACGGCATCGGCGTCGTGCCGTTCGAGGAGGTCGGCACCATGCACGAGGCCGCCGCCGCGGCCGACCGCCTCGGATTCCCGGTGGCGGTGAAGGCGACATCGGAGACCTGGCGCGGCCGGCTGGACCGTGAGGGCGCCCGGCTCGACCTCCCGGACGCGACGGCAGTGATCACGGCGTTCTCCGAGCTGAGCGGCCTCACCGGCGACAGCGTGCTCCACGTGCAGAAGATGGCTCCGAAGGGGATCGGGACCACCGTCCGCGTCCGCGACGACAAGTCGTTCGGCTCGCTGATCTCGTTCGGTCTGTCCGGACGCACCTTTGAACTGCTCGGTGACCACGGGTATCGGGCGATTCCGCTGTCGCCACTGGACGCCACCGAACTGCTCGACGAGCCGAGGTCGGCGCCGCTGCTCACGGGCTACGCGGGGGAGCCGCCCGTCGACCGCGCCGCCCTCACCGATCTGCTGACGCGGATCTCCACATTGGTCGACGACATCCCCGAGGTCCGCGAGGTGCACTGCGATCCGATCCTGGCCTCCCCGGACGGTGTGGCCGTGCTGAGTGCGGTGATACGCGTCGGTCCGGTGCCCACACGTGCGGACACCGGACCGAGACGATTGAGTTAGTCACCGACTGACCTGGCACCGACGCGCGGCACCAGGACCGGAGATCAGCTGGCGTAGGCGCGGAGGCGCTCCGCGCGTTCGCCCTGACGTAGCTTGCCCATGACCTCGCGTTCGATCTGCCGGACACGTTCGCGCGACAGCCCGAACATCCGGCCGATCTGATCGAGTGTTCGCGGCTGACCGTCGTCGAGGCCGTAGCGCATCCGGATCACCTGCTGCTCACGCTCGTCGAGAGTGGACAGCACCGAGCGGATGTCGGAGTGGAGGAGTCCGGCGATGACCGCGTTCTCCGCCGACGTGGCCTCGGCGTCCTCGATGAAGTCGCCGAGCGGTGCCTCCTCGTCACTGCCCACCGGCATGTCGAGGCTGACCGGATCACGGCTGTGATCGAGGAGATCGGCGATCTTCTCGGCCGGGATGCCCGACTCGTTGGCCAGTTCGTCGTCGGTGGCCTCACGGCCGAGCTGCTGGTGCAGTTCCCGCTTGATGCGGGCCAGTTTGTTGACCTGCTCGACGAGGTGGACGGGCAGGCGGATCGTGCGGCTCTGGTCGGCCATGCCGCGGGTGATCGCCTGACGGATCCACCAGGTGGCGTAGGTCGAGAACTTGAAGCCCTTCGCGTAGTCGAATTTCTCCATCGCACGGATCAGGCCGAGGTTGCCCTCCTGGATGAGGTCGAGCAGGGGCATGCCGCGACCGGTGTAGCGCTTCGCGAGCGAGACGACGAGGCGGAGGTTGGCCTCGAGCAGATGTGCACGCGCGTACTCGCCCTCGCGGACGATGACGGCGAGGTCACGCTTCTTGGTCGCCGACAGCCGCTTCTTGGTGGCCAGCAGGTGCTTGGCATAGAGGCCCGCCTCGATCTGCTTGGCCAGTTCGACCTCCTGCTCCGCGTTGAGCAGAGCGGTGCGGCCGATGCCGTTGAGATAGACGCGGACAAGGTCGGCGGCCGGGGATTGGGCGTCGAGATCCTGCTCCGTCATCGCGGGGCGAAGGGTGCTTGTGGCGGGATCGTCTGCGACTCCGATAGTCGTGGTCGGGCGTGCAACTGTCGAGCGTGACATTCGGCCTCCTGACTTGAGTGCGTACACCGGGTTCAACGCGAACAGATGGGCGAAAGTTCCCGGGAGCGTCCGGTGCGTCCATCGCCCGGATACGGACTGAGCTGCCGGTTTGCCGACAGATGCAGTCGTCTACATGAGAAGTTGCTGAGAGTGTGGCTCAGCGGGAACGACGTTCGCGGTCGATGCGCTCGTCGCCGGACGGGTCGTCGGTCGTGGAATCCACGATGCGACCGTCGACCGCTCGCCGCGTCCCGTCCAGCGATGGGGGGCCGACGACCGAATGGTCGGTTCCGTACCGGTATTGGGGTACCTCGCCGCGCTTGCGGGGCGGCCGGTCGTTGGCGATCAGGACCGCCACCCACGGGATCGGGATGGACGCCGCGACGATGGCCAGCGCCAGCAGCCCGTTGCCTGTCGCGCTGTAGACGAAGCCGGCGATCACCAGCGCGGGAACGCGGAAGGCCATCAACGTCAGATATTTGCGCACACGCACCCGATGCTGGTCGTCGAGCGACTGTTGCGCACCGGTGATCAGAAAGGCCTGGGGGTCGTTGGCGTGCCCCCTCGATCCTTCTCTGCTCATGCTTCCACCATCCCACTTCGCCGCCCGGGATGCACTCATGGCCCCCGTGATCCGAACCCGACTGTCGAGGTCTCACACAGGTCATTCGGAGCCGTATCCCTTCCGGCGTTGTCGTGGCGCACAATGGTCTCCATGGGAACAGAGACAATCGAGCGGCCGGACCTCGACGAGCGGACCGACGTCGACGAACGGCCGGACGCCGACACCACCGATCACGGCAACGACGACCGCCCCAAGTTCTTCCACTACGTGAAGAAGGACAGGATCGCGGAGAGCGCGGTCATGGGCAATCACGTCGTGGCGTTGTGCGGGGAGACATTCCCCGTGACGCGATCGGCCAAACCCGGCTCACCGGTCTGCCCGAAGTGCAAGAAGATCTACAACCGGATGCGCAAGGGCTGAGCATTCCCCCGGGCCGGGATGCCGCGCCGCTCGGCCGCGGTCATTCGGGTGGGGCCGGCGGCGGTCTCCGGGGCGGCGCCGGGGGTCGATTGCGTCGGATCGGCCCCGACGCGAGGCGGTCGGGCAGGGTCCGCAGCTGGCCGGTCATCTCGGCCGTCTGCGTCGATACCCAGTCGCGCATCTGTGCCGACACCGGCGGTTTGGCGGGCCAGAATTCCTGCACCGCGGCGTTGAACTCGGCGCCGACGACGATCGCGAATCCCAGCGAGAACGCGAACAGGAGGAACGCCACCGGGGTGGCCAGCGCGCCGTAGCTGTAGCCGGCGCGGGTCAGTTCGGTCAGGTAGATGCGCAGGACGTAGCTGGCCACCCAGAAGAAGATCCCGGCGACCACGGCGCCGCCGACCAGGCGGTGCCACGGCAGCGGGTTCGGCAGCGCGAGGTGGTACAGCGTGGTCAACACCACCAGCAGCAGAACGGCGACGAACGGGAAGTAGCCGAAGTCGATCAGATGCGTGACGACGGGATCCCACGAATCGGGCACGATCTCGTGCAGATAGTTGGGTCCGAGCGCCACCAGCGGCAGCACGAACACCGCCGCGACCAGGAATCCCATGTAGAGGAACAGAGCGAAGAAGCGCTGCCACACCGGGTTCCGGACCTCGTGTTGACCGTGCGCTCGCACGATCGAGGCGACGAAACACGACACGGCCGACGAACCCGCCCACAGCGAGATGAGGAAGCCGGCCGAGATGACCACCACCCGGCCGCGGCCCAGCACGTTCTCGACTGTCGGGATGATGATCTCGTCGACGACGTTCTCGGAGAACGTCCGGTCGGCGAAGACGACGATCCGTTCGTAGATGACGTCCACGGTGTCGGGTCCGAACCAACCGGCGATGTAGCCGACGCTGCCCAGCAGACCGAGGAGCAGTGGCGGCAGCGACAACGCCTGCCAGAACGCGGCCTGTGCCGCCATCCCGATGATTCCGTCGTCCCAGGATTTGACGATGGTGCGCCACACCAGTCGGTGCAGATTGCGCAGCACCGGTCGTCGGCTTTCCGGACGGGGTTCCCCGGCCGGGTCGTCGACGCCCTGGTCCGCCGCCGATGCGGCCGATGACGACGTCGTCAATGCCGAGTCGTCGTCCGCCGTCTGTGTGGTGACGTCGCGCTCCGCGCTCGCCGGATGGGCAGACGTGGGAGGTGTCGGTGGTGGCGGGGGACCTGGCGGCGCAGGCATCGGCCGGATCGGTGGACGAGTCGATGCGCGGGGTGGCAGCGGCGTGGTCGGCGTCGAGTCGTCGATGGGCGCAGTAGGGGTGGACGCAGTAGGGGTGGACGCAGTCGGGGTGGGCGCGGGCCGTCGTCGTTCGGCACGGTGAGTCACCGGCGGGGCACCCTGTCCGGGGGCGGCGTCGGCCGGGGATTCGCTCGGATGTGCGGAACCGCCCGACGACACATGGTCCTCGGTGAGGGGCGCTGGGTTCCGATTGCGGCGACTGATGGCTCTAGCATCCCTGATCGCAGGTCCGAACGGGGCGACCGGTCCCCACCGGGTGCGCCGTCGCGACCCGTGCGCCCGGTGCGGGTGAGGGCGCGTCGGGGGAGAGGCGGGACGCCGCCCCCGGGTACCATGGCCGGGTCCCCTCGGACGGTTCGATCCGCGAGGGGACCTTTCATGCCCCCGAGTGGCGTCCGAGCGAACAGCCAGCATCAGACCAGATGTCAGGAGCAGTGCACGAGTGACTTCAGCAGCCGACGGCGCGGCAGCCGAAGAGGCAGTCATACCTCCGGGACCCCCGCTTCGTGCGTGGCAGCGGCGGGCCCTGACCAAGTACCTGACAAAACGTCCGGTGGACTTCATGGCAGTTGCCACACCGGGCGCGGGCAAGACCACGTTCGGCCTCCGGGTCGCGCGTGAACTGCTCGACGACCGCACCGTCGACCAGGTCACGATCGTCGCCCCGACCGAACATCTCAAACACCAGTGGGCCGAGGCGGCGGCCCGCGTCGGAATCGCGGTCGACTCGAGATTCAGCAACTCGGTGGGGCAGACCAGTTCCGACTATCACGGCGTGGCCCTCACCTACGCCCAGGTCGCCGCCCACCCGACCCGCCATCGGGTCCGCACCGAGAACCGCCGGACCCTGGTGATCCTCGACGAGATCCACCATGGCGGCGACGCCAAGTCGTGGGGTGAGGCGATCCGGGAGGCGTTCTCCGATGCCACCCGCAGGCTCGCGCTCACCGGCACGCCCTTCCGCTCCGACGATTCGCCGATCCCGTTCGTCACCTACGAACCGGAGGCCGGCGGCGTATTGCGCTCGAAGGCCGATCACACCTATGGATACGCCGACGCGCTCGCCGACGGCGTCGTGCGTCCGGTGATGTTCCTCGCCTACAGCGGGCAGGCCAGCTGGCGCAGCAGTGCGGGTGAAGAGTTCACCGCTCGGCTCGGCGAACCGTTGTCGGCCGAGCACACCGCCCGCGCGTGGCGGACGGCCCTGGATCCGCACGGCGACTGGATTCCCGCGGTGCTGGAGGCGGCCGTGACCCGGCTGCGGCAGCTCCGCGCCGGGGGCATGCCGGATGCCGGCGGACTGGTGATCGCCACCGATCAGACCGTCGCCCGCGACTATGCCGAACTGCTCACCGCCATCACCGGTACTCGCCCGACGTTGGTGCTGTCCGACGACCCGAAGTCGTCGTCGAGGATCGCGGAGTTCGCCGCGTCACGCGACGAATGGATGGTCGCGGTGCGCATGGTCTCCGAAGGTGTCGACGTGCCGCGTCTCGCCGTCGGTGTGTATGCGACCAGCGCGTCGACACCGCTGTACTTCGCGCAGGCGATCGGCCGGTTCGTGCGATCACGGCGTCCAGGGGAGACCGCGAGCGTCTTCTTGCCGTCGGTGCCGGTCCTGCTCGATCTGGCCAGCAAGATGGAGGCCGAGCGCGACCACGTGCTGGGCAAACCGCACCGGGAGAGCGATGGTCTCGATGATGCTGCGCTGATCGACGCCAACAAGCAGAAGGACGAGCCGGGGGAGGACGAGAAGGCGTTCGAGTCGTTGCATGCCGACGCCGAGCTGGATCAGCTGATCTTCGACGGCGCGTCCTACGGCACGGCGACGTTCTCCGGCAGCACCGAGGAGGAGGACTATCTCGGGCTACCGGGGCTGCTCGACGCCGACCAGGTGCGTGAGCTGCTGCGTAAACGGCAGGCGGATCAGGTTGCGCAGCGCTCGGCGGCGGGCCCGGCACAAATCATCGAGACCTCCGCGCCACCGGCACGGCCGGCGGGGGAGAACCTGCACGCGTTGCGCAAGGAACTGAACACCCTGGTCGCGATGCATCATCACCGGACCGGTAAGCCACATGGCATGGTCCACAACGAGCTGCGGGAGCGGCTCGGCGGGCCACCCACGGCGATGGCCACCGCCGATCAGCTACGGGAACGGATCACCGCGCTGCGGGAGTGGCGCTGAGCTCGGCGCGGACGTCGTCCGGGCCGACGCCTGGTCGACTGGGTGCCACTTCTCGTTGACTGTGCGCCGTTTTCGGTCGACTGGGCGCTGATTCACGTTCATTGGGTGCGCGTCTCGGTGACGCGCACCCAGTCGACGCCAATTGGTGCCCAGTCGACGGAAAACAGCGCCCAGTCGACCGTGGATACGACGCGACCCGGCCGGAAAACCCGGCCGGGTCGCATAGGTCGTGTGGACGATTCAGACCAGTTCTTCCGACGATTCCACGACCGCGGACAACTCCACGAGCTTGGCCTCGTGCTCGTTGAAGTGGTGGCGGCAGAAGAGAAGCTCTCCACCTGCGGGCAGCACGGCCCGCACCTTGGCGGCGGCGCCACAGCGATCACAGCGATCGGCGGCGGTCAGCGGCATGGAGATCGGGGCTGTGGTGGCGGTGTCTGACATGATTCCTCCGTCCCGGTCCGGCGTTGGCGTCGTTGCCGGTCGCCTTTCCCTTCGTGAGCCGACACATCGGTCTGATGCGTCACCCTCACCCTTTCAGACGTTTGGGGCTTTCGTATTGTTCCGCGGGTCGCCCGGGTGTGTCGTCACTCACCGTTAACACGTGCCACATGAACGGCAACACGCACTCAATGCGGGTTTACGTCTTTCGAGACCCGAATCACAACGGTGGATCGATCACCGGGCTGCGTCAGGATGTCGGTGTCGCGGCGGGCACGGTGGTCTGGGTGTCGTCCTGCTCAGCCCTGGCCTGTTCCTCGCGCACCCTGCTGACGGCGTCCGACGACTCGTTCTCCCGATCGCGCAGGTACTCCCGCAGCGAGTACGCGAACGCTGCCACCCACACGACGACGATGGCGACGTAGATCGAGGTCTGGGCCGGCGACGGCAGATCGACGAGGTCACTGCGTATGAGGCTGCGTGCGTTGGTGAGCACGATCAGACCGCCGACGGAGGCGCCGAGCAGGCGCGGCGGGACGTGCCGCACGAGCCACGCCGCGATCGGCGCCGCGATGATGCCGCCGACGAGGATCGCACCGACCCAGGCGAAGTTGATTCCCTGGGACCCGAGGCTCACCAGGAAGCCGAGGCTGGCGGCCACCGCGATGATGAACTCACTGGTGTCGATGGAGCCGATCACCTTGCGGGGCTCCAACCGGCCGCTGGCGAGAATCGCCGGGGTACCCACCGGACCCCAGCCGCCGCCACCGGTGGCATCCACGAAACCGGCCACCAGACCGAGCGGGGACAGGAAGCGCTTGCGCAGCGGCTTCCCGAGGTGTTCGCGGGAGATACCGACAAAGGTGAACCGGGCCAGGATGTAGAGACCGAGCAGCAGCAGGATGATCGCCATCAGCGGTGCGGCCGCCTCGGTCGACAGATTCGACAGTACCGTCGCACCGAGGAAGGCGCCGATCGCACCCGGTATGGCGATGCGGCGCACGACCTTCCAGTCGACGTTGCCGAAACGCCAGTGCGAGACCCCCGACACGAGCGTGGTGCCGATCTCGGCGAGGTGGACGGTCGCCGACGCCGCGGCGGGATTGGATCCGATCGCCAACAGCAGAGTGGTCGTCGTGACGCCGTAGGCCATTCCCAGACTGCCGTCGACGAGCTGTGCGGCAAGGCCGACGAAGCCGATCAGAACGATGGTGCGCATGCGGAGGGGGACTTTCGTTTCAGGTGACGGGGAGGCGGGACACGCGCATGACCGGGGACATCCCCTGTCGGTCGCGCGGTCGTGTACGCGTCGCGGCGGTCGATCAGGCGAGTCGGCCGCGACGCCGCAGACACAGCATCGACGCCACCCGCAGGAGGTCGATGGGTCGTCGGGTCACCAGCATGACGAGAATCGTAAGGCGAGGGACGTCGCGGACCCGCATCCGACGCGGTCGCCGAATCCGTTAGAGCGCAACCCTTGACAAGTTGTTCCGATGATGGTTATGCAGCTCGGGTGATCCCGAGCAGTGCCGAGCGAGTGTTGTTGCACCTGTGTGGCCGAGCCGAGTGGGCGGCGTCACTCCGCGCCGGAAGTCATGAACCGCCGTCGTTGTCCGAGGTCGGATTCATCCATCTGTCCGGCCCGCATCAGGTGCATCTACCGGCGAACGCCCTGTTCGCCGGGCGCGACGATGTGCTTCTGCTCGTGATCGACGCGGACAGGTTGTCATCGCCGGTGGCGTGGGAGCCGGGCGATCCACCCGACCCGGGCGGCATGCGTTTCCCGCACCTGTACGGGCCGTTGCCGGTCGACGCGGTGGTGGATGTGATCGAGTATCGACCGGACGCGGACGGGGCGTTCGGAACGCCCGATCTGTGAGTGCCCTTCGTGACGTTCCTCCGCAAGCTCCGGAACTCCTCAGGGGCCGGGTCGGGGGCACCGACCCGGCCCCTGAGGAGGGAGCGAGGAACGAGCGACCGTCACGAAGGGCCGCAGCCGACCTACGTCAGTCGAGATAGTCGCGCAGCACCTGCGAACGCGACGGATGGCGCAGCTTGGACATCGTCTTCGACTCGATCTGACGGATGCGCTCACGGGTGACTCCGTAGACCTGACCGATCTCGTCGAGCGTCCGCGGCTGTCCGTCGGTCAGCCCGAATCGCAGCCGGACGACGCCGGCCTCGCGCTCGGACAGGGTCTCGAGCACCGACTGCAGCTGGTCCTGCAGCAAAGTGAAGCTGACCGCGTCGACGGCGACGACTGCCTCGGAGTCCTCGATGAAGTCACCGAGCTGGCTGTCGCCCTCGTCACCGATGGTCTGATCGAGCGAGATCGGTTCACGCGCGTACTGCTGGATCTCCAGCACCTTCTCCGGCGTGATGTCCATCTCCTTGGCCAGCTCTTCCGGAGTGGGCTCGCGGCCCAGATCCTGCAAGAGTTCGCGCTGGATGCGGCCGAGCTTGTTGATGACCTCCACCATGTGCACCGGGATGCGGATGGTGCGGGCCTGGTCGGCCATGGCACGGGTGATCGCCTGACGAATCCACCAGGTGGCATACGTGGAGAACTTGTAGCCCTTGGTGTAGTCGAACTTCTCCACCGCACGGATCAGACCGAGGTTGCCCTCCTGGATCAGATCCAGGAACGCCATGCCGCGGCCCGTGTAGCGCTTGGCGAGTGAGACCACCAGACGCAGGTTCGCCTCGAGCAGATGGTTCTTGGCGCGGTTGCCGTCGCGAGAGATCCAGTTCAGGTCGCGCTTGGAGGCGGTGCTGAGCTTCTCGCCGGAGTCGACGATGCGCCGTAGTCGTTCCGTCGCGAACAGCCCGGCCTCGATGCGCTTGGCCAGCTCGACCTCTTCCTCTGCGTTGAGGAGGGCCACCTTGCCGATCTGCTTGAGGTAGGCGCGGACCGAGTCGGCGGAGGCGGTGAGCTCGGCGTCCTTGCGGGCCTGACGGAGGGCCTCGGATTCCTCTTCGTCCCAGACGAAGTCACCGGAGGTCTTCTCCTTGGTCTCTTCCTTGGGCTTGGTCTCGACTGCCTTGGCACCCTCGGCGGCAGTGGCCTCGGACGTCTCCTCCGAGTCGTCGTCGGACTCGTCCTCGTCGTCACTGCTGTCGTCGGAGGCGTCGTCATCGACCTCGATGTCGTCGTCGATCTCCACGTCGTCGTCGAGTTCGGAGTCGGGGCCGTCGATGTCATCGATCGAGCCGCCGTCTTCGAGATCGTCGGTCGAATCGGCGCTGTCGTCGTCCGGCTTCTCGGCCTTCTTCCCGGCGCGTTTGCTCGGGGCCTTCTTCGCTGCCGTTTTCTTGGCGGTCGCCTTGCGTGCGGTGGCCTTCTTCGCGGCCTTCTTGGCGGTCCGTTTGGCCGGCGCGGGCTCCGTGGCGGTAGTCGCGTCTGTCGATTCGTCGACGTCGGCCTGTCGGGTCTTGGTGGCTGCCACGTACAACCTTTCGGAACTGACTCGTGAATCCCGCACGGCGCCACACGCCGACGCGGATCAGGGGCTTGATTTCTCGGTGCGCGATGACCGGTGTGCACCATTGTAACGACATCGACACGCCCCATGTGGCAAAGCCCTGGTCAGGAGGATATCGATAACGCTCATGGTCGCCTACCCGGAACGTTGCGCACCGGGTAGGACGATCAGGGACGCAGACCGGTGGTCACCGCCATCGCCGCGCCGACGATACCTGCTGTGTTCTGCAGGGTCGCGGGGACGACGGGCGTGGAGTTCGTCAGGTAGGGCACCCACTTGTCGGCCTTGCGGCTGATCCCGCCGCCGATGACGAAGACCTTCGGCCAGAACAGCACCTCGTAGGCCTCGAGAACCTTCGAGAGTTTGCCCGCCCATTTCTCGTATGACCAACCCTTGTCCTCCTTGACCTTCGACGACGCCCGGTGCTCGGCCTCCTTGCCGTCGATGATCATGTGACCGAGCTCGGTGTTCGGCACGAGCGTGCCGTTGATCAGGATCGCGGAGCCGATCCCGGTGCCGAGGGTCAGCAACATCACGGCCCCGGCGACATCGGCCGCCGCGCCGTAGCGGTCCTCGGCGACCCCGGCGGCGTCGGCGTCGTTGAGCACCGAGAGCTCCCGCCCGCCCAGGTGTGCGCCGAACAGGTCGTACACGTCGGTGCCGATCCAGCCCTTGTCGATGTTGGCCGCGGTTCGCATGATGCCGTCGGTGACGACGCCCGGCAGGGTGATCCCGATCGGGCCCGTCCAGTCGAAGTGGTCGACGACCTCGGCCACCCCGCCCGCGACGGCCTCGGGTGTCGACGGCTGCGGCGTCAGCACCTTGAACCGCTCGCCGACCAGCTCGCCGCTGTCGAGGTCGACGATGCCGCCCTTGATCCCGGAACCACCGACGTCGACCCCGAATCCGAGGTTGGTTGCGGTGGTCGCTGTCTCGGCGTCGGTCATGTGGGGTGTCCTCTCTGGTCCAACCCTCGTCAATGATGTGCGACCCAGGCTATCCAGCGCCGCGGCGTGTTGCTGGAGTCGACACCAAGTCGTCACCCGTGGCGGCGCCGACGTTCACACGCCAATCCCGGCGCGGCGTGGGTGGCGACGGTGTGCTGACATAGTGGCGTGACGGAAGAGCCGGGCCTCGACGAACTCGAACGTGTCGCGATCGACGTGGCGTGCGGCGCTGCGGCCCATGTCCGCGCCCGACGTCCCGAGCTGTTCGGTCCGCGGCCCGGGCACGACCCCGACGCGGTGGGCCCGGCCCCCGCGCTCGCCGCGTCCGGAGCGGCGCCGGCGGTCACCACCAAATCCACACCGACCGACCCGGTCACGCTCGCCGACACCGAGACCGAACACCTGATCCGCTCCGAGCTGCGGGCGCGCCGTCCCGACGACGAGGTGCTCGGCGAGGAAGCCGGCGGCTCGGTCGATGTCCCGTCGGGTGTGCGGTGGGTGGTCGATCCGATCGACGGCACGGTCAATTTCATGTACGGCATCCCGGCCTACGCCGTCTCGGTGGCGGCGCAGGTCGACGGTCGGTCGGTGGCCGGTGCCGTCGTCGACGTCGCGCGCGGCATCACCTACTCGGCCGCCGCCGGCCGAGGGGCCCACCTCGATGCGGGTGAGGGGCGGGTCCCGTTGAGGTGCAACCCGATCGACCAGGTGGACCTCGCATTGGTCGCGACGGGCTTCTCCTACGACTCCGGGCGCCGGGCCGAGCAGGGGTCGATCGTGGCTGAGCTGTTGCCCCGGATACGTGATGTCCGGCGGGTCGGGGCTGCCGCACTCGACCTGTGCATGGTCGCCAGTGGTGCGGTGGATGCGCATTTCGAGCACGGTCTGAGCCCGTGGGACTGGGCGGCCGGCGGGCTCATCGCGGCCGAGGCCGGTGCGGTGGTGCACACCCCGCCGCCGGACTCGCGTTCCTCCGACGGCCATGTGACCGTCGCATGCGCGCCCGGGATCGCGGATCGGTTCGTGCGGCTCCTCGATGATCTCGGCGCGCGTCGTTCCATCCCGTCCGACTGAGACGCCGGACCCGGTCAGCAGGACGACGCGTGCACGGCCTCCACAAGGCTGGGATCTGCGCCCGTCTCGGGGTTGCGCGGGTCCGCCGTCCGCAACGCCTCCAGCGCCGCCTGGGCGTCCTGCGACTGTTCGCGCGCCTCGTAGTACTCACCCAGCGCGACGTCGACCGAGGTGCCCTGTCGGCCGTCGTCGACGAGCTGTGCACACGGCAACGCCAACCAGACGGCTGCGGCACTCGACCGCCCGGCCGGGCCGAACCGGATCTGCGCGTAGCACGCCAGATCGCGGTTCGCGTAGACAGTGTCGTCGGCGTACGGGGTGTCGACGGCCGGGGTGAACCCCTGGGCAGTGAGGTCGTCGGAGACCGACCGCGCCGCGCCCCGCAGGGACGACGCGTTGAGCACCCGGACCTGGAAGGTGGACAGGGCGGCGGGGGCCACCTCGAGCATCTCGTCGCGGTCGACCGCCACGAGTTCCGGCGGTGGTGGCGGCGGTGTCGCCGGTGCCGGTGCCGAGGGATCCGCAGACGCCGGTATCGGCTGGTTGCAGGCAGTCGGAACCGGGGTGGGCCCGGACTCGCTCAACGCGACCGCCCAGGCCGCCAATCCGGCGACCAGCAGCACGACCGCCGCGATGATCGCCGGCCGTGCACGGCGCCGCCGGAAAGGTCGCCCCTTGGCGTCGACCGACGAGCCCCCGGTTATCTGCGCCACCACCGCGAATCGGCTCCTTCTCGCCTCGAACCTGCGGCACCACTCTAAAGGGTCCTCGTCCGAGCGGAGTGCAGGCAGGCCGACCGGCCCCGCCGGTTGGTGGTGTTGCCGGACTTTCAAGGGGACTCGACACACCCGGGAATGTTCCGGATGACGAAGTCGTTGACTCAGCCGCACGGGTGCACTAGGCTTCGGGCGCCCGCCCTCCAAAGCAGTCGGGAGGCATGCGAGCCGGATGTGATGAAAATCACGCCGGTCCGCAGGGTCCTGGGTAACGAATTGCACCGGTCATGACGTTGAAGTGACGCCCGACGGCAAGACAATCCCGGCGGGATCGCGCACCTACGCTTGTCCGGCCACAAGCCGCGGCAACCGAGAGCGCCCCTCACACTCTCACATAGGTAAGGCACACAATGGCTACTGATTATGACGCGCCACGACGCACGGATACCGAGGATCTCAACGAGGACTCTCTCGAGGAGCTGAAGGCCCGCCGCAGCGAAGCGCAGTCGTCGGCCGTCGACGTCGACGAGGGCGACACCGCGGAATCGTTCGAACTGCCCGGCGCGGACCTCTCCGGCGAAGAGCTGTCGGTGCGGGTCATCCCCAAGCAGGCCGATGAGTTCACCTGCACCAGCTGCTTTCTCGTCTACCACCGCAGCCGGCTGGCGCGCGAGAACGGCAACTCCAAGATCTGCGTCGACTGCGCCTGAGAGCTCGGTCCACCTGCGCACAGCCCTGATGCGCATCGACAAAGACGGGGGCGGGTCGACGATGTCGAACCCGCCCCGTCGTCTGTCTGGGGTCGTTCATCTGGGGCCGTTCATCCAGGGACGTTGATCTGGAGACGCCCGATCGGACCCGGCTATTGCTCCGCGATCCCGGCGTCGGCCGCCGCATCGGGCAGGTCGAGCGCGGCGAGTACACCTGCGGGATCGCGCGTCGAGACCAGCCAGTAGGGCGTCGGATCGTCCGGGTCATCGAGCACAAGCAAGACCATCGTCTTCACCCACGTGCGGTGCACGAGAAATGCGGCCGGATCGAGCTGGCGGCCCAACGCGGCACTCTTCGCGGTGGCCGGCACCGTCGCCCCCCGTGCGATGACCGCTCGGGGCAGCCGCGCCCGACCGGCGTGCAGTTCACCGTCGCCGCTGACCCGGACCTGAACTCGTCCGAGCGACCACAGGATCGCCGCACACAGCACACCGACCACGATGTACCCGACGACACTCCACGCCGAGCCGTGTGCGGACAGCTGGATCTCGTATCCGACGACGCCGGTCACCACCGCAGCGGCCAGCCACCACCACCAGGGGACCCTCAGTCGTTCGTTGAATCGGTCCGACGCCGAGTTCTGTTCTGGCGCCGCACTGTTCGCGTCGCCGTTCGAACCGGCGGCGTCGTCGTCGGAAGGACGACCGGCCGGATTCTCAGGTGATGCAGGGGGAGTCACGCGACCAGCGTAGTCTGCCCTCGTGGCGCCGAATTCTCCCACTACGTCATCCACGACCGCGACTTCCACGACCGCGACACCGTCGAGCGGGACCGGGGTCGGGTCGATCGCCGTTCGCCGTCTCGACCCGGACATCGCACTGCCGACCCGGGCACATCCCGGCGACGCCGGACTCGACCTCTGCTCCACGATCGATCTGGAGCTGCCGCCCGGACGCCGCCAGCTGGTCGGCACGGGTATCGCCGTCGCGCTGCCGCACGGCACCGTGGGTCTCATCCACCCACGGTCCGGGCTCGCCGCCCGGGCCGGCCTGTCCATCGTCAACAGCCCCGGGACGGTCGACGCCGGATACCGGGGCGAGATCAAGGTCTGCCTGATCAATCTCGACCCGGACGAACCCATCACCATCTCGCGTGGGGATCGGATCGCGCAGCTGCTCGTACAACGCGTCGAGCTGCCGGACGTCGTCGAGGTCGACGAGCTCGACGACACCAGCCGGGGTGCCGGTGGGTACGGGTCCAGCGGCGGGCACGTGATGCTCACAGAGTCCGCGCCCGACGCCGAGAGCTGATCGGCAGTACCCGCCAACCGCGCAGCGAACGGAACAGTCCCTCGCCGCACACATGTCAAGGAGCAGACACGAGATGGCCACCGAACCGTTGCGGATCGGAACCGCGCAGGGCCCGTACGACATCGACGCGCTGGAGACCCCCGCCGAGGAGCTCGGCAACTCCCATCTCGACCTCGGATCGGTCCTGGTCCCGGTGGTCGAGGGCGGTCAGGTGACCGTCGAGATGTCGGCCGACCATCAACCGCAGGCCGTGTATCTGGTCACCCCGCACGGCCGGATCAACGTGACCGCCTTCGCCGCGCCGAAGTCGCCGGGGCAGTGGCGCGAGGTGGTCCGGGAACTCGCCGAGTCGTTGCGGGACGAAGGCGCCACGGTCTCGATCGAGGACGGCCACTGGGGCCGAGAGGTTGTCGCCGTGGTGCCCGGAGGTGAGCACCGTTTCCTCGGGGTCGACGGTCCGCGGTGGATGGTGCGGTGCGTCGCGAGCGGCCCCGACGACCGGGCCGACGAACTCGCCCGGCTGGCGCGGGCAGTGCTCGCCGAGTCGGTGATCCGTCGGGGCAGCGACCCCTTCCCGCCGCGCGATCCACTGCCGGTGGTCCTGCCACCTGTGCTGGCCGAACAGGTGGCGGCGGCGCAGCAGCAGATGCAGGACGGTCAGGGTGCGGCCCAGGGCGACCCGGCTGCCGGAGCCGGTGCTTCGGGTCCCGCCGGTGCTCCCGACACGGCCGGACCCGAATCAGCACCACCGACCGTGGCCGCCGACGACGAACAGGAACCGACCCCGCGGTCGTCGGGTTCGGCGATGCAACGCTTCCGCCGCGACCAGCGCGGCTGAATCGGCGGTCCGCTCAGCGGATCGCCAGCCAGGCTCGCGCACAACCGAATCCGAGCGCCGACGGGTCATTTCCCCACTCATCGAGGGTGACCTCCGTCAGTGCGGCACGGGGCGCTGCGGCCGACCAGGCCCGCCCGACCTCATACGGGTGCACGGGATCGTCGGTGGCCGCGGTGACCGCCAGTGGCGCCGCCAGACGCGCGATGTCGGTCACCTCGGGCGCGCGGAACACGGCGGCCTCGCCCAGCTGATCGACGAGAGCGGGATGCAGCGACCGCCACGACCTGCCCAGCTCGGCGGCCAGCCACGGTGGGCTCGAGGCCTCCATCGAGGCGAGCGTCGCCTCCAACCCGTCGGTCCGGAGTGCCGCCGCGGTGGTCGACGCGCTCCATGCGGCGGGAGAGTTCTCCGGGTCCCCGCTCCACGCGGGCAAGGCCGCCCACACACCGGCGCAGTCATTCTCCAGCGCCCACGCAACCGCGACGGCGGCCCCGATGGACACGCCACCGACCAGGATCGGCCCCGACCGTTGCGCGATCTGGTCGAGGCATCGACGATGGCCCGCCACCAGCGATGCCTGCGGGTCGAGAGCGATCAATGTCACACCGAGTGCGGTGGCCGCCGGACCGAACGCGCGACGCACGTAATCGGCGTCGGAGCCGGTCCCGGGCATCGCGACAAGGGTCGTCGGCACAGGCCTGTCCGTCGTATACCGCCCGGGCATGCAATGATCATGCCCGACGTTGTATGGGAAGCAGCGGCAGGATTACGCTGGCGACTGCAAGCAGGGGCGGCGAACCCGCCCGATGTCTCACCGAGCGTCTCGACCAGAGACGAGTCACCCAGGAGGGTGCACATGCCTACCACCGGCTATCTGAAGCGGTTGACCCGCCGGTTGACCGAGGATCTCGGCGAGGCGGATGCTGTGGAGATCGCCGAGGAATCGGCGGCGACCGGGGCCCAGCGTGCCGCCGAGTGTTGTCGCGGCGACGAGGTCACCATGCACGGCGAGCTGCGGTCGGTGGAGACGTGTTCGCGCACCGCCAAGGTCGGGGTCAAGGCCGAATTCTTCGACGGCTCGGACACCGTGCTTCTCAAATGGCTCGGACGCAACCGCATCCCGGGTATCGAACCGGGCCGCAAGGTCACCGTGCGTGGCCGCCTCGCCGAGCACGAGGGCACCAAGATCATCTACAACCCGTATTACGAACTCCAGGGCCCCGACGACGAATGACGTCGCCGGACGAGCCGGCCGGGAGCGACACCGCGTCAGGCGACCGTGACCCGGCGACGACACCGTCGGCTCCGGCGGAATCGACCACCGAGCGCGGCACGCCATCGATGCTCGAGCAGATGGGCGGTCCCACCGGACTGATCTACTCGACCATCCCGATCGTGGTTTTCGTCCCGGTCAACTCCGTGTGGGGTCTCACCGCCGCGATCGTCGCCGCGCTCGTCGCAGCCGTCGCCATCTTCGTCGTCCGGCTGGTCCGTCGGGAGCCGCTCAACCCCGCCATCTCCGGGCTCATCGGCGTCGCGATCTGTGTCTTCATCGCCCACCGCGTGGGTGATGCGAAGGGTTACTTCCTGTTCGGCATCTGGACGACGCTCGTGTACGCAATCGTGTTTGTGGCCTCGATAGTCGTGCGGTGGCCCCTGGTCGGTGTCATCTGGAACCTGATCAGCGGTGACGGCACCCGGTGGCGTAAGCACCGCCGGACGCTGCATGCCTACGACCTGGCCACCGCCTTCTGGGCGCTGGTCTTCGCCGCGCGCTATCTCACCCAGTCCGAGTTGTACGACCACGGCAGCACCGGCTGGCTCGCGGTCGCCCGGATCGGCATGGGGTGGCCGCTGACCGCGCTCGCCGTCCTGGCAACCGTGCTCCTCGTCCGGCGGGCGAGCAAGGAAGAGGACCGGCTGGCCGTCGACGTCGGTGACGTGGAGTCGGCCGGGCCGCACGCCGACCGGCTCTGACGCCCCGATCTCGCTGACGGCTGGTCCGGACGGCTCCGCGGGCGCCGACAGCCGATGCGGATTTCAATGAGCGATCTGCATCGCCTCACGCAGCGCGGGTTCGGCCTCTGCGGGCGCGATGAAGATCAGTTCGTCGCCACCCTCGATCGGGTCGTCGCTCTGCGGGACGATGACCCGTCCGCCACGCAGGATCGTGACCAGCGCGGCGTCACGGGGGAGGGTCAGGCGCCGTACGGGTTTGCCCGCAAGTGGGGTGTTGGGCGGCAACGTGAGCTCGACGAGGTTCGCCTGGCCCTGCCGGAACGTCATCAGGCGCACCAGATCCCCGACGGACACTGCTTCCTCGACCAGCGACGCCAGGATGCGCGGTGTCGACACCGCGACGTCGACGCCCCAGTCCTCGCCGAACAGCCATTCGTTGCGCGGATCGTTGACGCGCGCGACGACCCGGTTCACGGCGAACTCCGTCTTGGCGAGCAGACTCACCACCAGGTTCGCCTTGTCGTCGCCGGTCGCCGCGACCATCACGTCGAAGGTCTGCAGGTCGGCACGCTCGAGATTGCTCAGTTCGCAGGCGTCGGCCTGCACCCAGACGGCATGCTCCACCGCGTCGGGGTCGATGTGCGCGACGTTGCGCTCGAACAGGGTCACTTCGTGGTGATTGACGATCAATTCGCGTGCGATCGAGCGGCCGACGGCCCCGGCGCCGGCGATGGCAACCTTCATCGTGTTCTCCCTGCCTCGCTCACTCGGACGTGGTGCGTGGTGTGCGGGCGGTGGCACGCGCCTCGTCGAGCAGGTCCACCGGCACTGCCGCGTAGATGAGGTCGTCCTGCTGCACAACCGTTTTCGGGTCCGGCAGGATCGGCTTGCCGAGACGGTTCAAGAAGGCGACACGGCCACCGGTCTCTTCCTGGAACTTGGTCACCTTCACCCCGATCCACGATTCGTCGACCTCGAGTTCGGCGATCACCAAGGTGCCCGACGGATCGCGCCATTCGATGGTCGTCGATGTCTCGCCGAGGGCGGAGACGAAGCGCTCGGTCGTCCAGGGGACCGTGGCGACGGTGGGGATGCCGAGGCGTTCGTAGACCTCCGCTCGCTTGGCGTCGTAGATCCGGGCGACGACGCGGTCCACCCCGAACGTCTCACGGGCGACCCGCGCGGCGATGATGTTCGAGTTGTCGCCGGAGGAGACCGCCGCGAACGCGTCCGCCCGCTCGATCCCCGCGCGGGTCAGCACATCCCGGTCGAACCCGACCCCCACGACGGTGGTGCCGCGGAACTGGGGGTTGAGCCGGATGAACGACGACTCGTCCCGGTCGATCACCGCGACGTCGTGTCCGCGCTTCTGCATCGCCATGGCCAACGACGACCCGACCCGGCCGCACCCCATGATGACTACCTGCACCTGCACCCTTCCGCCTGTTGCCGATACCGCCGTGATCGCTCCCGGCACACGTGCCGGTGGAGACCGGCGGCGGCCGCTGCGGAGGCATCGGACGCATCGAACCTACCCCGGAGGCGGTCCCGCCGGGCGGTGACCGTACACACCGCCGCGCGCCGCCGTCGAGGCCGCTACCGGACCGACGAACGAGGTCGGTGCGTGGCACCGGGACTTGCCGTCGCCCCTTGTGGTCAATGTCTACTACACGCTCTAGTGTTGCCTGGTGTCCACCGTGTCCAAGGTGTCCGTAGCGACCAAACGGATTCTGCTCGGCCGCCCGTTCCGCAGTGACCGACTGGGCCACACGTTGTTGCCCAAGCGCATCGCCCTGCCGGTCTTCGCGTCCGATGCGATGTCGTCGGTGGCCTACGCACCGCAGGAGATCTTCCTGGTCCTGTCGATCGCCGGCCTGAGCGGGCTGGTGTTCACGCCGTGGGTGGCGGTGGCGGTCTGCGTCGTCATGATCGTGGTGGTCGCCAGCTATCGGCAGAATGTGCACGCCTACCCGTCCGGGGGCGGCGACTACGAGGTGGCGACGGTGAATCTCGGGCCCAACGCCGGGCTCACCGTCGGCAGCGCCCTGCTCGTCGATTATGTGCTGACCGTCGCCGTGTCGATCGCGTCGGCGGCGGAGAACGTCGGCTCGGCGATTCCGTTCGTCTCCGACCACAAGGTGTTGTTCAGCGTCGGGGTGATCCTGCTGCTGGCGGCGGTCAATCTCCGCGGCATCAAGGAGTCCGGAACCGTCCTCGCCATCCCCACCTACGCGTTCATCTTCGGCGTGGTGACCATGTTGGTCTGGGGATTCGTCGAGATCTTCGTGCTCGGCGAGGACGTGCAGTCCGAGACCGCGGACTTCGAGATCCGCGCCGAGGAGAGCCACCTGGCCGGTATCGCGTTCGTGTTCCTGGTGGCGCGTGCGTTCTCGTCGGGATGTGCCGCGTTGACCGGTGTGGAGGCGATCAGCAACGGCGTCCCGGCCTTCCGGAAACCGAAGTCGCGCAACGCCGCGACCACGCTGCTGCTGCTGGGGACGTTCTCGATCACGATGCTGATGGGCATCGTGCTGTTGGCGCAGCAGATCGGCGCCAAGTACGTGGAGAACCCGGAGCAGGATCTCGTCGGCGCACCCGACGGCTATCAGCAGAAGTCGATGATCGCGCAGCTCGCACATGCTGTGTTCGACACGTTCACTCCCGGGTTCTACTTCGTCGCCACGGTGACGGCGCTGATCCTGATCCTCGCGGCCAACACCGCGTTCAACGGATTCCCGGTGCTCGGGTCGGTGCTCGCGCAGGACCGCTACCTCCCACGTCAGCTGCACACCCGCGGCGACCGGCTCGCGTTCAGCAACGGCATCGTGTTCCTCGCGCTCGCCGCGGCCGCCTTCGTCGTCGCCTTCGGCGCCCAGGTCACCTCGCTGATCCAGCTCTACATCGTCGGCGTGTTCGTGTCGTTCACGTTGAGCCAGACGGGCATGGTCCGGCACTGGACGCGGCACCTGCGCACCGAGACCGATCCCAGTGCTCGCCGGCGGATGCAGCAGTCGCGGGCGATCAACAGTGTCGGCCTGGTGATGACCGCCACGGTGCTCGTGGTGGTGCTGGCCACGAAGTTCAGCGAAGGTGCGTGGATCGCGATCATCGCGATGGTCGCCTTGTTCATCCTGATGAAGTTGATCCACCTGCACTACTCGACGGTGCAGCGCGAACTCGAACGGGCCGACGAGGAATCGGTGCTGCCGAGCCGCACCCATTCGATCGTGCTGGTCTCCACCCTGCATCTCGCCACCCGACGAGCCGTGCTGTACGCCCGCGCGACCCGGCCCGACGTGCTGGAGGCGATCACGGTCAACGTCGACGACCGCGACACCCGCAAGCTGGTGTCGCAGTGGGAGGCCAGCGACGTCTCGGTGCCGTTGAAGGTGATCGCGTCGCCGTATCGCGAGATCACCCGTCCGGTCATCGACTATGTGCGCCGGGTGCGCCGCGAATCGCCGCGCGACGTCATCACCGTGTTCATCCCCGAATACGTGGTGGGGCACTGGTGGGAGCAGATCTTGCACAATCAATCCGCGCTGCGGCTCAAGACACGCCTGCTGTTCGAACCGGGGGTGATGGTCACATCGGTGCCCTGGCAGCTCAATTCCTCGGATCGCCTCAAGAATCGAGACTTCGAATACACGGCTCCCGGTGACACTCGACGTGCACTCGGAAGCGATCCGGACGAGCGGTGAGCACGCCTGCGTCCGGCGGCGACCACGACGAGGTGGTGCTGCGGCCCGACCGTCCGGCCAACGGCGGCGAGGCCGTGGGGCGTGTCGACGGGCGCGTCGTCTTCGTGCGGGGTGCCATCCCGGGTGAGCTGGTCCGGGCGCGGATCGTCGACGACCGTCAGAGCCGATTCGCCCGGGCGGACGCCGTCGAGATCGTCGAACCGTCGCGACATCGGGTCGCATCGCCGTGCGACGCCGCGCGGCACGGAGCGGGATGCTGCGACCTGGGCTTCATCGACCCCGCGCACGCCCGGGAGCTCAAGGCGGAGATCCTGCGTGACGCGCTGACACGGATCGGTGGCTTTGCCGGCGGCGAGCTCGACGACCTCGGCGTCGACCCGGGCGTGGTGACCGGCCTCGGCGACGACGGCACGCACTGGCGGGTGCGCACACGCCTCGGCATCGACGCCGACGGCCGCGCGGGCATGCACGCCGCGCACGGGTCGGGCATCGTCGCCGGTCACCAGTGCGTGGCGCCGGAGACCGGCATGCTGGACGGTCTCGATGACCTCGCCCTGACCCCGGGCGGCGACCTCGTGGTCATGTCCGACGTGGACGGTCGACGCCACATCACCGAGCTCTCGCCGCCGAAACCCGTTCGTGCCGGGTCGCGTCGGGCCGCCCGGGGCCGGGCACAGGCAGCGCGGCGACGCCGCGAGCAGCCACGGGCCGAGCGCGTCCTCGAGGGCGAGGCGACGGCCGCGCACCGCGTGGGGGAACGGACCTGGCAGATTCCGGTCGCCGGGTTCTGGCAGGCGCATCGCGCGGCGCCGACCGAGTACGCGCGAGCCGTGGTGGAGATGATCGCCGCGTCCGGCAGCTCGCCAGGCGGTGTCGCCTGGGACCTCTACGGCGGCGCAGGCGTGTTCGCCGCCGCCCTTCTCGACGCCACCCCCGATCCGGGTGCCGGCGGTGGGCGACCCGAGGTCGTCCACGTCGTCGAGTCCGACACCTCGGCGCTGGCGGCGGCCGCTGACACCCTTGCCGACGACCCGGTCGAGTTGCATCGCGGCGAGGTCGCGGCCGCGGCCGCCCGGCTGCCGTCGCCCGACGTCGTGGTGCTCGACCCGCCGCGCACCGGTGCCGGCGCCACGGTCATCGACGCCGTGGCCGACGCCGACCCGGGCGTGATCGTCCACGTGGGTTGTGACATCGGCCGATTCGCGCGCGACCTGTCGATGTTCGTCGACCGTGGCTACCGGGTACGTGAGATCCGGGCGTTCGACGCGTTCCCGCTCACCCACCACGTCGAGGCGATCGCCTGCCTCGTGCCGGCTCGACGGGGAATGTGACACGCGGCGTGTGACCAACTCGACGCGGGGCGCCGTGGTCGTCGGGGTGGTCGGCTTCCGTCGGTCCGTAGACTGTCGGGAAACACCGATCGCGGCCGGGGGCCCGATGCGGATCGCACGCCATCAGCCCGGCGTGCCGCCGATCCGGATTCGACGACAGTGATGGAGGACTTGATGGGCGTGCTCGAGAGGATCGGTTCGCCGGCCGACCTGGCTGCGCTGTCGTCCGAGGAGATGGAGGCGCTGGCCACCGAGATCCGCGAATTCCTCATCGACAAGGTGTCGGCGACGGGTGGACACCTCGGACCCAACCTCGGTGTGGTCGAGTTGACCCTCGCCCTGCACCGGGTGTTCGAGTCGCCGCGGGACCCGGTGATCTTCGACACCGGCCACCAGAGCTACGTGCACAAGATCGTCACCGGTCGGCGTGCCGGCTTCGACGACCTACGTAAGCAGGGCGGTCTCACCGGCTACCAGGAACGTGCGGAGAGCGAACACGACTGGGTGGAGTCGTCGCATGCCTCGGCGGCGCTGTCGTATGCCGACGGGCTCGCCAAATCCTTCGAGCTGACCGGACAGGACGACCGCACGGTCGTCGCGGTGGTCGGCGACGGTGCCCTCACCGGCGGTATGTGCTGGGAGGCGCTGAACAACATCGCGGCCGGCGACCGGCAGGTCGTCATCGTGGTCAACGACAACGGCCGTTCGTACGCGCCGACCATCGGCGGTCTGGCCCGTCACCTGTCGCTGTTGCGACTGCAGCCGGGCTACGAGCGGTTCCTGGACGAGAGTCGGCGCGCCGTCAAGCAACTCCCGGTCGTCGGCCAGCCGGCCTACGCGGTGCTGCACGGCATGAAGAGCGGACTCAAGGACCTCATCGCACCGCAGGCGATGTTCACCGATCTCGGCCTGAAGTACGTGGGTCCGGTGGACGGCCACGACGTCGGCGCGTTGGAGTCGGAACTCCGGCGCGCCAAGGCTTTCGGAGGACCAGTGATCGTGCACACGGTCACCCGCAAGGGCATGGGGTATGCGCCGGCGGAGAATCACGAGGCCGACCAGATGCACTCCACGGGTGTCATCGACCCGCGCACCGGTCGCGCCACCAGCGTCGCGCCGCAGGATTGGACGTCGGTGTTCTCGGCGGCGATCGTCGAAGCGGGTTCGCGTCGCGACGACATCGTCGCGATCACCGCGGCCATGCCCGGCCCGACCGGGTTGGCCCCGTTCGGGGAGAAATTCCCGGACCGTATGTTCGATGTCGGCATCGCCGAGCAGCATGCGGTGACGTCCGCGGCGGGTCTCGCACTCGGCGGCCTGCACCCGGTCGTCGCGATCTACTCGACGTTCCTCAACCGCGCGTTCGATCAGCTGCTGATGGACGTGGCCCTGCTGAAGCTGCCGGTGACCCTCGTGCTGGACCGTTCCGGCATCACCGGACCAGACGGCCCCAGCCACCACGGCATGTGGGATCTGTCGCTGATGTCGCTGGTGCCCGGACTCCGGGTCGCCGCACCCCGCGACGCCGTCCGCCTGAGGGAGGAGTTCGACGAGGCCCTCGGCGTCAACGACGGCCCTACTGCGGTTCGTTTCTCGAAAGGCGCAGTGCCCGAGGACATCCGGGCAGTCGAGCGGCTCGACGACGGTGTCGACGTGCTGCACCGCGCCGCCCCTGGGGTCGGTGCCGCGGCGGGTGACGTGCTGATCGTCGGTGTCGGTGCCTTCTGTGGACTGGCGGTCGACACCGCCGAACGCCTGGGTCGTCAGGGCATCGACACGACCGTGGTGGACCCGCGGTGGGTGCTGCCCGTGCCCGAGTCGATCGCGACGCTGGCGGCCCGGCATCGACTGGTGGTCACGTTGGAGGACAGCGGGGTACGCGGCGGCGTCGGATCCGCGGTCAGCGCGGCGCTCTCCGAGGCCGGGGTGACCGTGCCGGTGCAGCACCGCGGAATCCCGCAGGAGTTCGTCGCCCACGCCTCCCGGGGGCAGATCCTGACCGGATTCGGGCTCACCGCACAGGATCTCGCCCGCAGCATCACCGCCACGGTGGCGGAGATGCACTCGGCGACCGACCCCGACGACACCGCAGACCTCTCGAGTCCGGACCTGTCGAGCGCACCCGACGGCGACAACTGACCGGCTCGGCCTCCGCGTACCGGCTCAGCCGGTCTCGACTTCGTTGAGCGCGGCGGCGAGGGCGTCGACGGTCAGGTCGCGCTGCCACGGTCGCGCTCCCTCGGCGGCCAGTCGGGCGTCGACGGCCTCGGGGGAGGCGGGGAGATCGACACCCTCCCAGCACAATTGACGGACGACGTCCGGGGCGAGCAGATTCTCCACCGGCAGCGCATTGGCCTCGGCGATCTCTTTGATCACCGGCCGCACCCGCGCCGCGCGCGCGGCCGCCTCCGGGTTGCGCTGATCCCACCGGTTGATCGGCGGCAGACCGATCGTCGGCGACTTGCGTGGGGGCAACTCGGCATCGGACAGGTCGCGGGCCCGCTCGAGCGCACCCAGCCAGATCCGGGCCTGACGCCGTTGCCGTGGGCCGCCGAACACCGGCAGCCGGGTCAGTTCGGCATGCGTGGCCGGATTCGCGGTGGCCGCCGTGACGATCGCCGAATCCGGCAGCACCCGGCCCGGCGCCACGTCGCGGCGCTGCGCGACTTCCTCACGGGCGGTCCAGAGTTCGCGGACCGCCGCGAGCGTGCGGGTGTTCTTGATCGTGTGGATGTTCGACGTCTTGCGCCACCGGTCCGGCCGCGGTGGTGGCGGCGGACGGTCCAGCACGAACTGGAACTCCTCGCGGGCCCACCGATCCTTCCCGGCCTCGACGAGTGCCGCGTCCATCGCATCGCGGAGTTCGATGAGCACTTCCACGTCGAGCGCCGCGTAGTTGAGCCAGTCCGCGGGCAGCGGGCGGCGCGACCAGTCGGCGGCCCCATGACCCTTGACCAGTCCGAGGCCGAGGAACTGCGCGACCATCGCGGCGAGATTCACCCGATTCAGACCGAGTAGTCTGCCGGCCAGTTCGGTGTCGTAGAGCTCGCGGCAGACGAAGCCGACTTCGCGTAGACAGGGCAGATCCTGGTCGGCCGCATGGAGCACCCACTCGGGTCCGTCGAGGGCGGCGATGACCGGCGCGAGACCGGCGGGGTCCTCGACGGGGTCGAGCAGAAACGTGCCGGCGCCGGCACGCCGTATCTGGATGAGGTAGGCGCGTTGCGAATAGCGGTATCCCGACGCGCGTTCGGTGTCGACCGCGATCGGCCCGTCGGCGGCGGCGATCGCTTCGGCAGCGGCGGCGAACTCGGCCGCGGTGACCAGCACCGGCGGCACGCCTCCGGCCGGTGCCAGTAGCGGTGTGGTCGGCTCCTCCTGGGGCGCCGGGTCCGGTTGCGGTCCGGTGGACCGGTCGTCACCGTCACCGTCACTCATCCGACACCCGCCGCCGGCTCAGGCCGAACCCAGATCGGTGACACCCGCCGGCGGCAGGCCGGCCGCCGACGACAACACCTCGCAGAATGCCTCGAGATGACCGGCCAGGTCGAGTCCGTCGGCCGTCCACGACGCCCGCAGTTCGAGTTGGTGGGCGCGCGGAGGGCCGGCGATGTCGCCGTAACGCACGGACGTCGTCGAGGTGACGGTGCCGCCCAGGGCCTTCACCATCACTCCGCTCGCCGGCGACGTACCCGAGGTCTCGCCCGCGGGGACCCCGAGCGCATCCGCCAGCCAACTCCAGGCCACCTCGGGCAGCAGCGGGTCCATCGCCAGCGCCGCCTCCACCTCGGCCTGCACGTACGCCACCAGGCGCATCGTGCCGTTCCAGGCGTCCTGGCCGGCCGGGTCGTACAGCAGGATCAGCCTGCCGAAGGAACTGCCGGCGGAGTCGACCGGGACATCATCCGCGTCGTCGCCGCTGCGGACCTCGGCGCCGACGGCATAGCTGTAGGGGGCCAGACGCTGCGGCGGACGGATGGGCCCGACCTCGATCTCCGGCCGGATCCGCGCGGCATGCAATGACGACACCGCGGCGCGGAAGTCAGCAGGCTCTGTCGGAGCTCCAGGAGAGGACACGGTTCGACGGTAGGTCCGGCCACCCCACCGTGGTCGGAGGCGCGCCGAGACGTGGCAGAGTAGGGGTGATGTCCGAGATGATGCGATCCCGCGCGCGCCGTGCGCACCCGTTCCCGCTCGTCGCCGCGGCCACCGGCGGCCGCCCCGAGAGGCGCCCGGTGTGGTTCATGCGACAGGCCGGCCGGTCGTTGCCCGAGTACCGAGCCATTCGCGCCGACCACGGCATGCTCGAGTCGTGCTTCGACCCGGAGCTGGTCTGTGAGATCACGATGCAGCCGGTCCGACGTCACGACGTCGACGCCGCCATCCTGTTCTCCGACATCGTGGTTCCGCTGAAGGCGGCAGGCATCGACCTCGACATCGTGGCCGGCACCGGGCCGGTGATCGCCGATCCCGTGCGTACGGCCGGCGACGTCGCGAATCTGCCTCGCCTCGATGACCATTCGGTGGGTGCGATCGCAAACGCGATCGGTCTGCTGCTGGACGAACTGCCGGACCGGACCGCGCTCATCGGGTTCGCGGGTGCGCCGTTCACCCTGGCGTCCTATCTGATCGAGGGCGGCCCGAGCCGGCACTACGAGCGCACGAAAGCGCTGATGTACGGCGACCCCGACACGTGGCATGCGCTGATGGGGCGTCTCGCCGACATCACCATCACCTTCTTGCGGGTCCAGCTCGAGGCCGGGGTGGACGCGGTGCAGCTGTTCGACTCCTGGGCGGGCATGCTGTCGCTCGCCGACTATCAGACATTCGTCGCCCCGCACAGCGCCCGCGTGTTCGCCGAGATCGCCGACCACGACGTCCCGCGCATCCACTTCGGCGTCGGCACGGGCGAACTGCTCGGCGCGATGGCCGATGCGGGCGCCGACGTGATCGGTGTCGACTGGCGCGTCCCGCTGCACGAGGCGGTCCGTCGAGTCGGCCCGGGCAAGGCGGTCCAGGGCAATCTCGATCCGACCCTGCTGTTCGCCGGACCCGAGGTGGTCGAGCGTGAGGTCCGGCGCGTCGTCGCCGATGGTGACCGTGCGGTGCGCGCCGGCGCGACCGGACACATCATGAACCTCGGTCACGGCGTCCTGCCGGGCACCGACCCCGAAGTGCTCACCCGAGCGGTCGAGCTGATCCACAGCCTCTGATGCCGGCTCGGCGCATCGCGGTCGTCGGCGGTGGCATCTCCGGTCTGACGGCCGCCTATCGACTGCGTCGTGCGCTGGGCGACGACGCCGACATCGATGTCTACGAGGCCGGACCCCGCGTGGGCGGCGTCCTGCACACCGTCGACGTCGGCGGGCGGATGGTCGACGTGGGCGCCGAAGCGTTCATCGTGCGCCGGCCGGAGGCACTCGAACTGATCCGGGAACTCGGCCTGGCCGACCGGGTCGTCTCGCCGACCTCGCGGCGCCCGGCGGTGTGGTCGAACGGTCGCCTTCATCGGCTGCCGACACCCGCATTGATGGGCATCCCGGCCACCCCGGAAGCCGTGTCCGACCTGGTGGAGCCCGCGGACCTGGAGCGAATGGCGCAGGAGTCGACGCGGCCACTGTCGTGGCGGGCCGGCGACGACCCGTCGGTCGGCGAGCTGGTGGCCGACCGGTTCGGACCATCGGTGGTGGCGCGCAGCGTCGACCCGATGCTGGGCGGGGTCTATTCGAGTCTGGCCGCCGACATCGGCGTGCGCGAAGCCCTTCCGGCGTTGTCGGCGGCGCTCGATCAGGGTGCGGCCAACCTGACGGCCGCGGTGGCGGATCTCACGGCCAAGGCCACCGGTGCCGGTCCGGTGTTCGGCACGCTGGTGGGTGGGTATGCGGTGCTGCTCGACGCACTGACCGAGGCAGCCGGTGTCCAACCGCAGATGTGTCGCCACATCCGCGAACTGGCCCCGGAGAACGGTGGCTGGAGTCTGGAGGTCGAACGCGACCGCCACGTCCACTATGACGGTGTGGTGCTCGCCGTGCCGGCCTGGCAGGCCGGTCACCTCCTGCGCCGGACAGCGCCGGCGATGGCGGCGCCTCTGCAGGCCGTACCGCGCGCATCGTCGCTGATGGTGTCGATCGCGCTGGAGCCCGGCACGGAGTTGCCGGACCATTCCGGGGTCCTCGTGGCGACTGGGGACACGTTGCGGGCCAAGGCCTTCACCTTCAGCTCCCGGAAGTGGGCCCATCTCGCCGACGACGGTCCGGTGTCCGTGCGCGCGTCCTTCGGCCGGTATCGGGCGCCGATCCCCGACGACTGCATCGAGGAGGGCGTCGACGACAGAATCCGCGCCGAGGCGCTGGAGGATCTCGACGCCGTGTGCGCCGCAGCCGGGGTCGGGGCGCCGTCGGGGAGAGTGCGCGCCACCTACGTCCAGCGGTGGACCAACGGTCTACCTGTCTATGCCCCCGGTCATCTGGCGTCGATGGCCGCCGTCGAGGCGGCGCGACCTGCCGGCCTGGTGCTCGCCGGCTCGGCCTACGCCGGTGTCGGGGTGCCCGCCTGCATCGGGCAGGCCGGGCGGGCGGTGTCGGCACTGCTCGGTGATCTGGTCTGACCGACCTGACCTGACTGATCGTTCGCACGGTCGCGGTGGCACCATGAACCCATGAGCCGATTGGACTACGCAGAACTCAACGCCACCATCCGCTACCTGATGTTCTCGGTGTTCGCGGTCCGCCCCGGCGAACTCGGCACCGACCGTGACCAGGCCAAGGCCGACGCCACGGACTTCTTCAAGTCGCTCGAGGACTCCGGTGTGGTGGTCCGCGGCGTCTACGACGTCTCCGGTCTGCGCGCGGACGCGGACTACATGATCTGGTGGCACGCCGAAGAACTCGAGCAGCTGCAGGCCGCCTACGCGAGGTTCCGTCGGGAGACGGTTCTCGGGCGCGCCAGCGACGCCGTGTGGAGCAACGTGGCGCTGCATCGTCCGGCGGAGTTCAACAAGAGCCACATCCCGGCGTTCCTGGCGGGGGAGGAACCGGGCAACTACATCTGCGTGTACCCGTTCGTGCGGTCCTACGAGTGGTACCTGCTGCCCGACGAGGAACGCCGCAAGATGCTCGCCGACCACGGCAAGGCCGCGCGCGCCTACAAGGACGTCCGTGCCAACACGGTGTCGTCGTTCGCGCTCGGCGACTACGAGTGGCTGCTCGCGTTCGAGGCCCCCGAACTGCACCGCATCGTCGACCTGATGCGTGACCTGCGTGCCACCGAGGCGCGGCTGCACGTGCGCGAGGAGACCCCGTTCTTCACCGGCCCGCGGGTGGAACCGACCGCGCTGATCGATTCGCTGCCCTGACGCCTGCGCCGGTTGAGAAGCGGCGTGCGTACCCCGGTTGAGTGGCCGCGTGCGTACCCCTCGCTGGGTTGAGTGGTCGCGTGCGTACCCCCCGTTGGTTGAGTAGCGGCGTGCGAGCTTGCGAGCCCGGCGCGTATCGAAACCTGGTGTGGGTGATCTCGATACGCCGACTCGCTGTCGCTCGCCGGCTACTCGATCGGCGGATGGGACTCGCGCGTACCCCTCGCTGGTTGAGTAGCGGCGTGCGAGCTTGCGAGTCCGGCGCGTATCGAAACCTGGTGTGGGGGATCTCGATACGCCGACTCGCTGTCGCTCGCTGGCTACTCGATCAGCGGTTGGGGCGTGCGTACCCGTCGTTGGTTGAGTAGCGGCGTGCGAGCTTGCGAGCCCGGCGCGTATCGAAACCTGGTGTGGGGGATCTCGATACGCCGACTCGCTGTCGCTCGCTGGCTACTCGATCAGCGGTTGGGGGGGGTGTCGAGGGTGTCTGCTTTGCTGGTTGAGTAGCGGCGTGCGAGCGTGCGAGCCCGGCGCGTATCGAAACCTGGTGCGGGTGATCTCGATACGCCGACTCGCTGTCGCTCGCCGGCTACTCGATCAGCGGATGGCGTGCCGGCTACTCGATCAGCGGTTGAGGTGCCCGGCTACTCGATCAGCGGTCGGGGTGCTCCGCTACTCGTTCAGCGGTCGGGGGTCGCGGGCTCCAACTTCAGGCTGATCGAGTTGATGCAGTACCGCAGATCGGTGGGAGTGTCGTAGCCCTCACCCTCGAAGACGTGACCGAGGTGACTGCCGCAGTTGGCGCACAGTACCTCCACGCGGCGCATCCCCAGCGAGTTGTCGGCGCGTTCGATGATCGCGTCGCCGGCGAGCGGGGAGAAGAACGACGGCCACCCGCAGTGCGATTCGAACTTCTGCTCGCTGCGGAACAGTTCGGCGTCGCACGCACGGCAGCGGTAGACACCGATGGTCGTGGTGTCGGTGTACTCGCCGGTGAAGGGGGCCTCGGTGCCGGCCTGCCGCAGCACCCGGTATTCCGCCGGTGTCAGCCGTTCACGCCATTGGTCGTCGCTGATCGACCGGGCGTCGGTGGACTCGGATTCGGCGGGAGTGTTCGGACTCATTTCTCCACGGTAGCCACTGCATCGACACCGTCGCCACCGTCGCCACCGTCGCGCGAACGGTCGGTCAGCGCCGGATCGGCAGCCCCACCGCCGGCGTCGCCGGAGAGCGACGTGACACCGTCGCGGCGCATGTCCAGGTAGCGGAACAGCAGGGAGCAGAACATTGCGATCATCAGCAGCGACCAGCCCCAGGTCACCTTGTTGTACTCCAGCATCCGGCCGAACGCGATCCATTCCTCGGAGTAGTACGCGTCGAAGGTCATGCACCCGTAGACGCCGAGCCAGGCCGGCCAGTTGCGCATCGTGGAGCCAGGGAGGAACACGGTCATCAACAGCGGGAACAGCAGCATCGAGTAGTAGCCCTGGCCGAGCGCACCCACGAGGAACTGGGTGGCGAGCAGGATGCCGCTCGACGTGGCGAGCCACAGCAGTTCGTCGGTCCGCCGGTAGTAGCGGTACAGGAACCAGAGTCCGAAGATCGCCATCGCCACGAACGCGATCCGCAGAAGCAGCACCAGCCAGTCGGCGACGCCGAAGTAGGCGCCGTTGCCCGCGATCGAACTGTTGTAGTAGTCGCGCGCCTCGCCGAGATACGGCACGGTCCGCGTCACGAACGATCCGGGATCGGCGATCAGCGGCCACGCGACGATGTTGAGAATCAGTGGGATACCGATCGCGGTGATCAGTACCCGCCACTGCCGATTGAGCAGCGGCAGCAGAAGCAGCGGGATCAGCACCGGCTTGACCGCGACGACCAGGCCGATCGGAACCCCGGCCCACAGGTCTCGGCGGCGCATCATCAACAGCATGAAGGCGAGCATCCCGAGCAGCACGAACGAGTTGAAGTTGGTGAAGATCAGGGTGTGCGAGACCGTCTCGGTGCTGAAGAAGAAGAACAGGATCACCGGGACCACCCACGAACGCGCGGAGAACCCGAACAGCTTGGCCAGCAGGAAGGCCGACGCGACCAACGCGACAACGCTGAGCACGATGAAGATCCACCGCGACCGTTCCGGGTCGATCACGGCCATCGGTGCCATGAGCAGAGTCCCGGACGGGGGGTACAGGTAGTGCGGATCGACGGTGTCGAGATTCTCGGCATAGACCGGCTGACCGTTGAGGAACTGCAACGCGGCCTGGTACACGGGCCGGAAGTCGTCGGTCCGGTCGCCGTTGACGGCAAGGATGACCGACCGCTGGAAGATCATCATGATGGAGATCGGCCACAGCACCATCGGGATGATCCGCTCAAAGGTCATCTGCGGATGGAGGTACCTGTCGAGAATCGCCACTCGCGAACCGTACTACGTGCGGGGTGCCGGATCCGCATGCCGTGCGACGTTTCCGCAGGCTTTGCCGACGCTCAGCTGGGGCAGCCGCGGTCGGTCGGTTCGCCGAGCGGCTCGTCGCCCAGATACTGCGCGACGATCTCGGCCGCGCAGGCACTGCGCGCCAGGACCGAATAGCCGAGCCCGTTCCAGGTCACCCGCGTCGGCGTGGTGCCTGCCTTGATGAACAGACCGCCGAGCGCCTCGGCGCCGCCACCCCCGTTGATCGGGTCGTTGGCACCGTCGAGCAGCAACGGATCCACCGGGAGCGCGCTGGGCGGATTCACCGGCGTCGACGACGCCCAGGCGTTGCATCGCATGAGCGACAGGGCGCTGTCCGCGCCGGTCAACGGGTTCTGTCGGGACCACGAGTCGATCAGGCCGGGGATCTCGTTCTGGCCGACCGGACCGCTGACGTCGTTGCAGCGCGACACCAGTTGGCCGTCGGTGATGCGGAGCGTCGCGGCCCGGTCGGCGAGCCGAGTGAGTGCCCCGACGTCGCCGCGGTCGGCGGCGGCGATGGCTGCCGCCAGTTCGGTTACCGATTCCGGCCGGTCGGTGGCCAGGGCCAGCGACGTGGTGATCGCGGACAGGGCCTCGGTGTCCGAGAGTCCGCCGAGATCACCGGCGCGCCCCTTGGCGAGGACGCCGGCGATCCGGGCGGTGCCGTCGGCACCGAGCGGACACGACCCGGTCGCGTTGCAGCGCTGGGCGAAAGTCCGCAGCGCTGCCTGGACGCCGGTGGCGCGCAACGCGGCACGGTCGCGGGCGTTGGCGCCGAACGGAGTGGGGGTGTCGAGGATGATCCGTCCGGCGCGACCGGAGAAGTTGCCGGCGTAGGCGAGAACCACGTCGGACCCTTCGCCCACGCCGACGAGCGCGAGCTGGTCGACGCCCCAGGCGATGCGCAGCGCCTCGATGTCGGCAGCGGCGAACGCCTCGCCGAAGTCGAGCTGGTGCGGGTCGAGCGTCTCGGTGCAGCCGTCGGACGCCGACGACGCGGCACGTGCCAGACGGTCGACCCGCTGCTCCTGCGACGCCGGCCCCTCGGCCAACCCGTTGCTGAGCATCGCGGCGCGCTCGAACCGCGTCATGCAGTCGATCTCGCTGCTCGCCGCGCTGCCACGTCGGTCGACCGCGACCACCGGATGCCGGGCCAGCACGGACCGGCCGGGACTGGTCGCCAGCATCATCAGCGTCCGCGAGGACGGCACGTCGGACCCGGATGTGAGCACCAGCGGCGGCGCGTCGGCGGGAGTGGCCTCGACGCGTGCGCGGGTGAGCGCGACGGTGAGGGTGTCGCCGGTCGGGCGGTACGGGTTGACCGGGACGCTCAGCTCCGCACACTCGACGGAGACACCGCCCGGCGCATCGATGCCCCACCGTCCGGCGGACTCCCGCGCGCAGTCGGTCCAGTCCAGTTCGTTGCGGGGCGCCTGGATCGGTGGCGGTCCGGCAGGCGCCGACGACGACGTCGGCGCCTCGGCGGCACCGTCGCCGCCGGTGACCACGTCGGGTCCGGGGTCCGGGCCCACCGCGCACGAGCTGACGCCGACGATGGTCACGGTCGCCGCGGCCACCGACAGCACCGCGGCGCGCCACCGACCACTGGCCTTCCGCCGGGGTGCTCGTCGCATGACCGCGAGCCTAGTCAACGGTTCCGGTGCCGCGACCGAGCCGGTGCGGCGCACAGTTCGATCCAGTGGCGTCACGCATCGTCGGCGCTCGCCCGGACCCAGCGGGTGAACACGAACCCGTCGTCGTCGGTGATGAACGAGTCCGGCCGCATCCGACGGAGTTCGGCCGGCCCGTCGCCCCCGATGATCCGCCCCGCGTCGCCGCCGACCAGAGTGGGACTGGTGGTGACGCACAACTCGTCGAGCACATCAGCGGCGACCAGCGCCCCCAGCAGCGACGGGCCGCCCTCGCTCAATACGCGAATCCACCCACGCTCGGCGCACACGTCCAGCACCGTCGGCACGTCGACGGTGTCCGCGCCGCAGTCGATGAGCGTGGCGCCCGCGTCGGCCAGCGCCGACCGGCGATCGGCGGGCGCCGACTCGCAGGTCAGGACCACCGTGTCCGCATGTGCCAGTGGGGGATAGTCGTCGGGTATCGACAGCGATCTCGACAGTAGGGCGAGCGCTGGCGCAGGGGCCTGTTCGCGGGCCGCGCGGTCGGTGGCGAACGCGTCGTCGGGCGAGGGCTGGCGATACCCCTCGGTGACCGCGGTGCTCGCACCGACCAGGACGACGTCGGCCAGCGCCCGCAACACGCGGAACACCACCTTGTCGCCGGGTCCGCCGAGGCCGCCGGACCTGCCGTCGACGGTGACCGCGCCGTCGATCGAGCTGACCATGTTCGCCCGAACGCAGGGCCGCGGCAGGCCGGGGGGCGACGACGGTCGCGGTGGGTAGGCGTACTGCTCGGCGAGCCACCGCAGCGTCGCGGCCTCGTCGTCGGCGGATGTGAGTTGGGTCGCTTTCTGTAGACCGAACATGCGTCCATCATGGCCGAGGTCGATACGCTGCCTATCTATGACCGCACGACTATGCGACCGCAACCCGACGGTCGCACCCGAGGCGCTCATCGGCGAGATGGTGCCCCCGTCGACGTTCGACTCGGTCAGCTTCGACTCCTACATCCCCGACCCGGCCGAACCCTCCCAGGCCGAGGCCGTGGCCAAGGCCCGTGACTTCGTCGCCCGGGCGGGCAAGGTCCGCGGCGGCAAGCGTGGACTGTTCTCCCGCAAGTCGACGGGGCAGGGGATCGGGCTCTACCTCGACGGCGGATTCGGTGTCGGCAAGACCCACCTGTTGGCCTCGATCTACCACTCGCTTCCGGAGCCGAAGGCGTTCGCCACGTTCGTCGAGGTCACCCATGTGGTCGGTGCGCTCGGATTCGTCAACGCCGTCGAACGCCTGTCGGAACACACCGTGCTGTGCATCGACGAGTTCGAACTCGACGACCCCGGTGACACCATGCTGGTGTCGCGGCTGCTGACCGAGCTCACCGCCAAGGGGGTGTCGATTGCCGCGACGTCGAACACGTTGCCCGGGCAGCTCGGCGAGGGACGGTTTGCCGCGCAGGACTTCCTGCGGGAGATCCGCAAACTGTCGTCGGTGTTCGAGACCATTCGTGTCGACGGCCCGGACTATCGTCACCGTGATCTGCCGCCGGCGCCGGAACCGCGCACCGACGCCGAACTGAAAGAGTTGGCCGACGCCACCCAGGGCGCAACGCTCGACGGCTTCGACGAACTGTGCGAGCACCTGAGTACCCTGCATCCGTCGAAGTACAAGGACCTCGTCGACGGGGTGTCTCTGGTGTGCATCCGTGATGTGCATCCGGCGCAGGATCAGTCGGTGGCGCTGCGCATCGTGGTGCTGGCCGACCGTCTGTACGACGCGAACATCCCGGTCACCGTGTCCGGCAACAAGCTCGACGAGATCTTCACCGAAGAGATGCTCGCCGGCGGGTATCGCAAGAAGTACCTGCGCGCGACGTCACGCCTGCTGGCGTTGTCGCGGTTCGCGGAGTCCGCGGTCTGATCGGTCAGTCCAACGGCTGCACATAGATGTAGTCGTGCTCGATGCTGCCGTTGAGGTCGAAGGTCTTGACACCCGACCGACGGAATCCCATCTTCTCGTAGAACCGTTGCGCGCGTTCGTTTTCCTGATTCACGCCGAGCCAGGCCAGCACGCTGCCACGCTCTCGGGCGAGTCGGAGCGCGGCATCCATCAGCGCGTGCGACGGGGGTGAGGTGCGGCCGCGTGCGTGATGATCGGCCGCGACATACATCTTCGAGACCTCGGTGACCGGCCGTCGGGTCACCACCGCTGCCACATCCGGGTGCGTGGGTGCCGTGTGCACGACGAGGCAGTAACCGATCACGTCGCCGCCGATGCCGTCGCGTGCCACGAGCACATCACGATCGGCCGCGACGATGTGGCCGGCGAAGCTGTCCGCATCGAGGTTCGACGTGACGAACGCGGCGATGTCCTCGGCGGTCGAGTGCGGTGGACACGCCAGCGGGAACGTGGCCGCCGCCAACGCCGCGACATCCGGAGCGTGCACGGCGTCGGTGACGATCTCGATCAGCGCGGGCTCTGGCACGCCCGCAGCCTACGCCGCCGGCGCGGGCAGGCGCCGGCCGGCGTCACTCGCCGGCGAGGTCCGCGGAAAGATCGGCGACCTGCACGTCGTCTGGGATCTCGACCTCCGCGATGCGCTCGGGTACGTCGTCGAATTCGAGACGCAGGGCCTTGCACATGGTCGCGTGCATGTCGTACATCGCGGTGATGTAGGTGAGTTGGAGGATCTCCGCCGGCGGCAGGTGTTCGCGCAGCACCTCGAACACCCCGTCTGGGACGCGTCCCCCGTCGAGCACGAGCCCGTCGGTGTAGGCCAGTACGGCGCGTTCGAGCGGGGTGAACAGGTCGCTGACCTGCCAGGCCGGGATGGCCGCGATCTTCTCCTCGGGCATGCCCAGCGACCGCATCTGTTTGCAGTGTTGGGAGAAGACGAACTGACTGCCGCGCGCGAAACCCGCACGGCCCTGACCGAGTTCGCGCAGCAGCGGGTCGACGGTGGCACCCCGATAGAGGGCGAATCCGCGCACGGCATGCCCGAAGACGTCTGGGTCGTTGGCGAACACGGTCCACCAGTCGCCGGGCGTCGCGTGGATCGTGCCGTGGTCGACCGCCGGGTCCTTGTCCGGGCCGAAAAGCCGGTCGTAGAAGAAGAGGATCTTCTCGTCGGTGACGTCGGCTCGGTGGACTTCGGGAAGGCGTGGCATCTGTTCCTCTCGGATGATCGATCGTGCCGGTCAGGGCGTGTGCGGGTCAGGGGGCGGTGTGGGCGTGGCGGTCGGCTGCCGTCTTGGGTTCGTGGGCCACGTCGGCGGCCGTGAATTCTCGGGTCCAGCAGGCGAACTCGAGCAGTACACCGTCGGGGTCCTGGAAGTAGAAGGACCGGACGAACGTGCCGGGGTGGACGTGTCGGGACACTCCGGCGGGACTGTCGTCGTGGTTGAGAACGGGGCTGACCGCGACTCCGGCCGCTTCGAGGCGGGTGCGGTAGTTGTCGAACTCCTCTGGGGGCACGGCGAACGCGACGTGGTTCATGGAACCCACGGCGCTGGCGAGCTCGCCCTCATCCGGGCGGCCTTTGGGCGCGGCGATCCCGGGTGCGGCGTCGGGGGAATCGGCCAGCCAGAAGAACGCGACGGTGTTGCCGCCGCCGCAGTCGAAGAAGAAGTGCTGACCGAGTCCGGCGGGCAGGTCGAGGGTCTTGACCAGCGGCATGCCCAGGACCCCGGAATAGAAGTCGATCGTGCGGCGCATGTCGGCGCACACCAGGGCCAGATGGTTGATTCCGCGTAGTTCGAACGTGGTGTTCTGGGGGGACATCGGAACTCCTTGTCGAGGTGGGTATGACTTGACGGTCATGTCAGCCTGGTGGATGGTTCTGGAGGTGGCGAAGTCGTCGGTCAGCAGTTCATCGGTGCCCGCTCCTGTCGAGTCGTTGTCTCGACGTGGCCGGGCGACCCGCGACGCGGTTCTCGACGCCGCGCAACGGGTGTTCGAGCGGGTCGGGTTCCTTGATGCCCGCGTCGAACTGATCGCGCAGGAGGCGTCGGTCTCGTACGGGACGTTCTATCGGTACTTTGTGTCCAAGGAGGACGTCTTTCGTGAGCTGAGCACTCGGCTATTCGCCGAGGTGCACCTGCAGGAGCCGTCGTCGCCCGACCTCTCGGCCTCGCAGCGACTTGTCGCGGCCAACCGTTCCTACTACGAGGCGTATCGGCGCAACGCGCGCATGATGGCGATCGTCGAACAGGTCGCGACGTTCAACGCCGAGTTCCGGGAGCTGCGGCACCGGCACCGCGCGCAATGGATCGATCGAACCGCTGCGGCCATCGCCCGGTGGCAGGCCGACGGCCGCGCGAGCGTCGCGCTCGACCCGGTGATGGCGGCGCGGGCGATGGCGGCGATGGTCGATCACACGCTCTACCTGTGGCTGGTGCAGGGGGAGGACGCCGACGAGGAGCTGTTGCTGACGACGCTGGACCAGATGTGCGTCGGCGCACTGGGTCTCGATGCCGGCTGAGTCCATCAGCGGATCGCCAATGGGTTGATCGGGGAGCCGACACCCCGGGTGAACTTCAGTGGCGGCCCGGCGAAGAAGAAGTCGTAGCGACCATCGGCGGCGCAGGCCTCGGCGAGTTCCTCGAAGTCGAGCATCTCGGCAAGCGTCATACCCATGTCACGGATCAACACCATGTGCACTTCGAACAGTGCGCCGGGGTTCTCGCCCGGGATCGCCTCGATGGCCCAGTTGTCGGAGCCGACGACCGCGACGTCACGGTCGCGGAGCCACTGTGCGCTGCTCAGCGCCAGGCCGGGCTCGCCGGCCATGAATCCGTGCGGGTCACGCTCGGCGAGAAACTTGGCGCGCCAGCCGGTTCGGAACAGCAGGATGTCGCCGGTCCCGACGTCGACGCCCTGCGCGGCGGCCACGGCGTCGAGCTCGTCGGCGCCGATCGTCGACCCGGCCTCCAGCCAGTCGACCCCGCGGTGGCGGGCGATGTCGAGTAACACCCCGCGACCGGCGATCCCGTTGCCCTGGGTGTGGATGCCGCACTTGTCCGCGCCCTTGATGGTGACCCCGTCGCCGGGATGGCCGTTGTAGAGCTTCTCGTCGTAGTGGACGTGGGCCAGGGCGTCGTACTGCGAGCCGGCCTGCAGCGGCATGAAGACGTAGTCGTCGGCCCACTTGAAGCCACCGGGCAGGACTTGTTCCTGTCCGTTCTCCGACATCAGCCGGATGGGGTTCATGCGTAGGCCGCCGGGCTGCGGACCGTCGGCGTCGAGGGGGATGCCGAGGTCGAAGATCTCTCCGGTGCGGATCAGGCCGGCTGCGGCGGCCACCCGTTCGGGCGTGATCAGGTTGGTGGTCCCGCGCTCGTCGTCGGCGCCCCAACGGCCCCAGTTGCGTACTCGTGCACCGAGTTCGCGCATGTCGGTGGTGGATTCCGATGTCGTCACGTGACCTCCTCGTCGATGACAGGCCCGATCGGCGAGGGAGCCACGAAAGCTGCACCCTCATCAAACCAAGCGGAACATGACATATGTGTCATGTTCCGGTCGTGATTGTGACGTGAGGCACTGCGTCAAGTCAACAGGCGGTCTGGCGCTACTCCCGCACCTGCGCGACCGACAACAACACGGTGACCGTGCCATCGTCGCCCTGATCCGGCTCGTGATCGGTCAGAGTGAACTGCGTCAGGCGGGCGACATTCACGAAGTATGCGGTGGGCTCGGGGTCGCCGACGGTCACCGCAATGGGTTCCTGCTTGCGGACCACATCCCGGAGGAACTCGGTGACCTCGGGCACGGATTCGGTGAAGAGCAGCTGGATATCGAGCTCGGGGGAGGTGAGAAGTGTCGACATGTTGCTGATCGAAACAAGAGTTGGCTTCGCGTATGTCACTTTCCGTCGAAGCGCTTCTAGATCACCACGTCGTGAGAGCAGGAAAGGCGCCCGTAAAGGGCGCCTGACCTGCAATAACAATGGTGCGCGATACTGGGATTGAACCAGTGACCTCTTCCGTGTCAGGGAAGCGCTCTCCCACTGAGCTAATCGCGCGGGTATGCAATTGGTGTGGAGGTGGCGACGGGAATCGAACCCGTGTACACGGCTTTGCAGGCCGTTGCCTCACCACTCGGCCACACCACCAGATGCGAGAGGACTCGCGCCGAGCGGATGACGGGATTCGAACCCGCGACCCTCACCTTGGCAAGGTGATGCGCTACCAGCTGCGCTACATCCGCATGGTCGGGAGCGATCTTGTGGATCTTTTGTGCTCTCGACGCGAAGCAGAACACTATCGGACGGACTCGCAACACGCCAAATCGCCTGGTCAGGGCGTTGCGATCACGAGGATGTGCAGTTGGGGGCGATGCCCGACGATGTCGACACGGCCCGAGTACGCGGATTTGGGGTAGACGCGGAACTCCGTGTAACCTTCCTCCTCGTGCACCGGCGCGCCTCGCGCCGAAACACGGTCCCGTGGCTCAGTGGAAGAGCGTCCCGTTCACACCGGGGAGGTCGCTGGTTCGATCCCAGCCGGGACCACCATCTCCATCCTTCGGGTTCGCCGGATCGGCTCGCCATCGCGGAGCGTCTTGTACGGTCGGAATCTGTGACTCGTGCCTACGTGAGTAGTCCTGTCGTCAGCACCACCGCCGGTCGAGTTGCCGGCCGCACCGTCGACGGGATCTCGTCATTTCTCGGGATTCCTTATGCGGCACCGCCCGTGGGGGCGGCCGCGTTCGCTGCGCCGACCAGGCCGTCGGAATGGGATGGTGTGCGGGCGGCCACCGAGTACGGGCCGACGGCGCCTCAGGTACCGTACCCGGCCCCCATCGCCGCCCTCCTCGACAACGTGATCGTGCCCGGCGACGACTATCTGAACCTCAACGTCTGGACACCCGACCCCGGTGGTGCCGGACTGCCGGTGATGGTGTGGATTCACGGGGGTGCCTTCACCCGTGGCTCCAATCGGATAGAGACCTACGCCGGCGACACGTTCGCCCGTGACGGCGTGGTGTGCGTCGGTATCAACTACCGGCTGGGGACCGCGGGCTTCGCGTCGATCGACGGCGCGCCGGAGAATCGCGGTCTTCGCGACCAGCTCGCAGCGCTGGAGTGGGTACACGAGAACATTGCTGCGTTCGGCGGCGACCCCGACAACATGACCGTCTTCGGGGAGTCGGCGGGCGCGATGAGCGTGGCGTCGTTGATCGCCTCACCCCTGGGTGAAGGTCTGTTCCACCGGGCGATCATGCAGAGTGGCAACGGTTCGGCCGCGGCCGATGTGTCCGACGCACGCAAGGTGACCGAGCGAATCGCCGCGATACTGGGCGTTGAACCAACGATCGAGGCCCTGGGCCGCGTCGACGCCGCGCAACTACTCACCGCGCAGACGCAGATGTCGCTGGAGGTGATGACCAATCCCGACCCCGCGCTGTGGGGAGCATCGGTGATCGACGTGGGAATGGGTATCACGTCCCAGTTCCCCGTGATCGACGGCGAGGTGCTGACCAGCGTTCCGCACATGGCGATCGCCGACGGCGCCGGCGCGGACATTCCATTGATCGCCGGGTGGAACGCCGACGAGTACCGCTTCTTCATGGTGGCCACCGGCGGTGCCGCTGCGGTCAGCGAGGACGGCGCGGCAGCGGTGCTGGGGCGGGCACCGGGCGGCCTGGACTTTCTGCGCGGCCGACTGGAAGCTGGTGTGACGCCGGGAGACGCACTGGCCGAGGCGCTCACCGCTCGAGCCTTCTCGGCGCCGACGACGAGGATCGCGCTCTCCCGTCCGCCCGGATCGACGTTCCTCTACGAGTTCGGCTACCGCAGTCCACAAGCCGATATCGCGGCCGGACACGCCGTCGAGATCCCGTTCGTGTTCGATCACCTCGACGCAGCTCACGCGTTGGTCGGTCCGCAACCCGACCAGCGCATCGCCGATGACATGCACCGGGCGTGGGTGGATTTCGCCACCACGGGCATATGCGGGTGGGCCGCATACGCCGACGGCGCGCGTGCTCATCGTTTCGGCTGACATCCCCGGGGTCGTCGAACACCACACGGAGTCACCGCATGCACGTTCCCGTGTGTGCGAAAAGCGCTCACGTATCAACCCCGCGTCACTACGCTGACCGGCATGAGCATCGCCTTGACCGAAGACCACATCGAATTGGCTTCGGTGGTTCGTGATTTCACGGTCGAACGAAAGGTTCGCGCGGAGGCACGTACCCTGCTCGACTCTGAGGACGAGCCACTTCCCCCTTTCTGGCAGGACATGGCAGACCTCGGATGGCTGGGGCTTCATGTCCCCGAGGAATTCGGCGGATCGGGTTACGGCATAGCCGAACTCGTCGTCGTTGTCGAAGAACTGGGACGTGCCGTCGCGCCCGGACCGTTCCTGCCGACCGTCATCGCCTCGGCGATCGTCGGTCAGGCCGACGACCCAGCGCGGGGCCGCTGGCTACGGCAGCTCGCCGACGGCTCGATCACCGCCGGGATCGGTCTCTCGTCCGACCTGAACGTCTCCGAGGAATCCGTTGCCGGCGAGGTCCGGAACGTTCTCGGTGCCCCGCTGGCGAACATCATCCTGGTCGTCTGCAACGACGACGTTCTGTTGGTCGAGGCGTCGGACACTGGGGTGGGCATCGACGCCCGACCCAACCTCGATCCGACACGTCGATGCGCGAAAGTGTCGCTGTCCGACGCCACGGTGACCGTTCTGGCGGGACTGGGTTCGACCGCACTCGCGCTCGCGCGCACTCTGGTCGCCGCCGAAGCGGTCGGCGGTGCCCGGGAGGCGCTCGATACTGCCGTCGCATACGCGAAGGTCCGCGAACAGTTCGGCCGAACCATCGGCTCGTTCCAGGCGGTCAAGCACCACTGCGCCAACATGCTCGTCGGCGCGGAGACGGCGACTGCGGCGGTATGGGATGCGGCACGGGCAGCCGACGAGCAAGACGACGCATTCGCGTTGGCGGCTGCCTCGGCAGCCGTGTTGGCTCTGCCGGCGTATTCCGCCAACGCCGAACTCAACATCCAGGTTCACGGCGGTATCGGTTTCACCTGGGAGCACGACGCCCATCTGCACCTTCGACGCGCAACAGTCCTGAAAGGGCTCTTCGGTGGGCAGTCGCCGGCGCGGAACGTTTTCGACCTCACCGCCACCGGGCCCATCCGCGCCAACAGCCTCGATCTTCCCGCCGAGGCCGAGGAGATGCGTGCGGGCATCAGCGCCGACATTCGCACAATCGCCGCGATCGACGATGACACCGCGCGACGGGAGAAGCTGATCGAGACCGGGTACGTGATGCCCCACTGGCCCAGGCCGTGGGGACGGGCAGCGGACGCCGTCGAACAACTGGTCATCGAAGAGGAGATGACCGCGGCCGAACTCAAACGTCCGGACTACAGCATCACCGGATGGGTCATCCTCACCCTCATCCAGCAGGGCACGCAGGATCAGATCGACCGATTCGTGAAGCCGGCGCTGCGCGGCGACGAGGTGTGGTGCCAGTTGTTCTCGGAGCCCGATGCCGGCTCTGATGCGGCCGCGGTCAAGACCCGCGCCGTCCGCGAGGACGGTGGCTGGCGTATCAACGGGCAGAAGGTGTGGACCAGCGGCGCACACCTGTGCAAGCGGGGTCTGGCGACCGTCCGTACCGACCGGGATGCACCCAAGCACAAGGGCATCACCACGGTGATCATTGACATGTCGGCACCGGGTGTCGAGGTCCGACCGCTGCGGCAGATCACGGGCGGGGCCGAGTTCAACGAAGTGTTCTTCACTGATGTCTTCATTCCCGACGCCGACGTCGTCGGCACGCCGAATGAGGGCTGGACGGTCGCGCGGGCGACCCTCGGCAACGAACGGGTCAGCATCGGCGGCGGCTCCGGCGGCGAAGACACGGTCGCATACATCCTGGGCCTCGCCGAACGTTACGCACATCGCGTGGACGGCTCGCGCGCGAGGATCGGCGAGTTTCTCGCCGTCGAGAACGCGCTGCGGCTGCTCAACCTGCGTCGTGCGGCTCGGTCGGTGGTCGGCGCCGAGCCGGGACCGGAAGGCAATGTCACCAAACTCCTTCTCGCCGAACACATCGGCGATCGCGCGCGGCTGTCGGCCGAACTGCTCGGTCCAGACATCGCCTACACATCAGGCGCCGGACAGATGGCAGGTCTGCTGGTCCTCGCCGCCCGCGGCATCACGATCGCCGGCGGTACCTCGGAAATCACCCGCAACCAGATCGCCGAACGTATCCTCGGACTGCCTCGCGATCCGCTCATCCGGTGACGCGGTGGGCACGGAGCCGCGTGGCAGCCGCGACTCCAGCCGGTATCACCGTCCTCCGTTCGACGGCCCGAGGCGGGCCAGACCCCGAAGAACCCACGGCGCCCGCCGCGCCATCAGTCCGACCGCTCGGTCCGCGCCGCGCATCGCGGCGCGCGGACCGGGTGTCGGCGTGGCAATCAGATCCGCCTCGGCCGATCCGGCCTGTGCTCCGTGCCGCTCGACCGCCAACAGCTGCCAGGTTCCGGACACGCCGCGCAGTTCGACGATGCCGCGGTCGGCGAAGCCGGTCCCTGAACCCACGACCAGGTCGCGGACGGTGCGGGACACCAGGATGTCGCCCGGCTGGGCCTGCCCGAGAATGCGTGCGGCGATGTGCACGGCGATTCCGCCGATGTCGTCGCCGATCAGTTCACACTCACCGGCATGAATCCCGGCCCGGATCTCGACGCCGATCATCTCGGTCTCGGTCCGTAGCGCTTCGGCGCAGCGAATGGCCTGAGTCGGACCGTCGAATGTCGAGAGATGTCCGTCGCCGGTGTTCTTCACCACCGTGCCACCGAAACGTTCGGTCGCCTCTGCGGTGATCGAGGCGAAGCGATGCAGCACCGCTCGCCAGCGCTCGTCGCCTGCCTCCTCGACGTGCCGCGTCGACGCGACGATGTCGGTGAACAGCACGGTGCGCAGCGCGCGATGCGACTGCGGTGGCGCAGCGTGGCTTCCGGTGAGGAACTCCTCGATCGCGGTCAGGATGCGGTCTGGCTCGGTGGCCCACGGCGCGTGGTCGATCCCGTCGACCTCCAGCCAGCGGGCTCCGGGAATGTGGTGGGCGAGATAGCGGCCGCACTGCACGGGCATCGTGTCGTCGCGGGCATGGATCACCAGGGTCGGTGTGGCGAGGGTTGGAAGGATCGCCCGGACGTCGATCGCAAGGTTCGACTGCATCGTCGCCCGCGCCATCCCTGGGCTCGCGCACATCCGCTCGACCAGTGCGAGCTGGCGCATCGACTGGGTCGACGGGAACAGGCGCTTGCTCGCGGCACCCGTTCCCCACGCGTTCTTGGCGGCCCGCGCAAACTCCTGGAGACCGATGATCTTCTCGATCGGGGGCGTGTACGCCTCACCGAGCTCACTTCGCTGACGTGCCTGAAGTTGCGTCGGATCGCCTTCCAAGGCATTCCAATCCGCCCCGGCGAGAAACGCGAACGACCCGAACAGGATCAGTGCCCGCACACGCTCAGGTCGTCGTGCTGCGAACAGAATCGACTGCGCACCACCTTCGCTCATACCGAACAGTGCGGCGTCGGTGAATCCGGCGGCGTCCATCACCGCCTCGATCTCTGCGGCCCGGTCATCGATCGTGCGGACGCGGGGGAGCGGATCCGACAAGCCGACTCCGGCCTTGTCGAAGAGCAGGACCTGACAAAACGTACCCAGGTGATCGAAGAAGGACTTGAACTCCGGGACGGTCCAGAACAACTCGAGGTGGGTGACCATCGGGCCGACGAACACGAGTTCGATGGGCCCGTCGCCGAATACTCGGTACGCCAGGCTGAGATCGCCGCACCGCGCATACGACGTTTCCTGCACGTGTCGACGATACGGCTCAGGGGATCTCCAGGAGAAGCATCCGACGACCTCGTCGGCGCCGGGCCGGATCGTGCCCGGGGCGGCGCTGTTCGGCGCGCTGTTGACGCGGTGCGTGCGTGCGGTCAGATTGGAGGTCGTGACGACTCCCGGCGCCCGGGGACACCGATGGTGGGATCGGCGTCTGTTCGGGCATTGGATGCTGATCAACGGTCTCGCGTATGCGGTGATCGTGGTCGGAGGTGCCTCGCTCGAGCAGATCGCCTCCGGGGTCACGCTCGGCCTCGCCGTCGATCATCGGGGGTGGGCGATCCTGCTTGTCGCGATCATCGGGGCGGCGGTGCAGGGGGCCGTACTCGGCCGGTGGCAGTGGCGCGTTCTGGTGACACGGGTTCCGGGACTTGCGATGCGCCGATGGGTCATCGCGACGTTCATGCCCGCGCTCGTCGTCTGGTTGCTGGTGATCGCGCCGGCCGCCGTCGATATGCTCGCCGACGGTGGCGAGACGCTGATGGCATTCCGGGACGGGTTCGTCCAAGCGGTCGTCCTCGGCCCGCTGATCGGCCTTTCCCAGGCCGGCGCGTTGCGGGGCCACACCACCCGATGGCCGTGGTGGTTCGCGGCGAGCATCACCACGTATGCGTTCGGCGCGGCGGCGTATCAGGTGGGGCGGTGGTTGTTGTCGGAGGTATCGATCCTGCAGTGGGCCACACCATCTTTCCCGTTGTTGGGCTTCGTGATCTACGGGTTGTGGATGCTGTGGGTGACCGCGGAGGAGGCCACGGTGAACGCGCCGCGCTCGTCGTCGAACACTGCCGGGTGATGGCGACTCGCACCCTCATCACCATGGTGGTGGTGCGGCAGCCGACGGAGGGTCCCTGCTAGGTTCGGGCGCCCCCGAACTCGAGCGCCTCGAGCTCGGCGATCAGCTCACCCGAATCGGCATCACGGACGATGACCGCGCCGAGTCGCCGCGCCGCGTCGGTGAATGTGGGATCGTCCAGCAGGCGTTGCGTGGCATCGGCGATCTTGCGCTGACTCGACTTGCGCGACAGCGTGATCCCGGCTCCGCGGGCGCTCACCCGAATCGCGTTGTCGGGTTGGTCGCGGCCGTGGGGGAGTGCGAGGATCGGCGTGCCGGCGGCGAGAGCGCGAACCACGGTGCCGTGGCCGCCATGGGTGATGACCGCACTCGCGTGCGGGAGGATCGCCGAATGGGGTGCCGCCGCGACCACGGTGACGTTGTCGGGTGCCGTCAGGGTGGACGGATCGAGGGCTGGACCGGTGGTGACGACGCCGCGCACCGGTAGTTCCGCCAGCGCGTCGATCACGCGTTGCAGGCAGGCCGTCTGATCTTGGAACGTCGACGACAGTGCGACGAGGACCAGCGGTTCGTCACCCGCGGGCGGCGTCCATGTGGTGGTCGCCCAGTCCGGGTCGTCGAGCACCGCGCCGACGTAGCGGACGTGTTCCGGCATCTGTGCGGGGAAGTCGAACTCCCGCGATGTGAGCACAAGGTGTCTGCGTGCGAGGTGGACCTGGTCGAAGAACTCGGCGACCGGCGGCAGGCCGTACGTCTCGCGGAGTGCGTTGAGGCGCGCGACTCCCTTGTTCCACTGCCGCAATGTCACCCGGCGGACAATGCGGTCCCGCAGTCGGGTCAGGGGGCCGTGGGCGGGCATCAGGCCGAGACACGCAGGCGGCATTCCGTCGACGGGCAGCAGGTAGGTGTTGGGGAAGGGGACATCGAACCGAACACCCCGCGCCTGCGCGGCCACCATCGCGCCGACCGCGAAGAACGAACACACGACGAGGTCGGGTTGCACGGTGTCGATCGCCGCAACGGTGTCCCGCGCATAACCCGGTGCCGGACCGATGAACTGGTGGTCGAGCAGCATCCGGAACAGTTCAAACGGATTGCGGCACTCCCAGTCCCGGTAGTATGCGTCCTCCGGTAGTCGCGACGCACGATTCGGGGCCGTCGTCCACGGCAGGTGATCTGCACCCGTGGCGGCCACATCCGGAATCATCGACGCTTCGGCGATCACCGTGACGTGATGCCCTCGCTCGACGAGTCGGCGCACTATCCTGAGCTCCGGCGGAACAGTGCCACCGCCGTCGACGAGCGCGAACAGATATGTGCGAGTGGTCATGGTGAGTGTCCTGTCAGGATGCCGGCGACCAGGCCGGCCATGGTCTTCTCGGTCTCTGCGCGGTTGCGCCCCAGGTCGCGTCGAAGCAGTTTCCAGATGTAGACGTCGGTGGCCGCGTGCAGCGCGTCCAGGAGTTGTTCGCGGCGTTTCGGATTCGCGGGGATGCTGTCGGCGAAAATCGTTGCCAGCCACGTGCGGTGACCCGCGCGCGCGACACCCAACTGTGCGCTGAGTTCGGGGAATCGATCCGCGGCCATCGCCCAGCGGACATTGGCGTCGCCGATCTGCTCGTAGTTCCCGACGAGTGCGCTGATGGCGCCCTCCACGTCACCGGGGCGTGCTGCGCGCGCGGCGAACGTTTCCTCGGCCAGCACCTCGGTCACGCCGACCACGACGCCCGCCTTGGACTCGAAATGATTGAGCACCGTTTGATGCGATACGCCCGAGGCCTTGGCGATCGCCGCGAGCGTCACATCCTCGAAGGCCTTCTCGAGGAACAGTTCCGTCGCCGCGGCGAGAATTCGGTCGCGGGTGGCGACGGTGCTGTCGGCACGGTCGGACTGGGCGTAGGCACGTGTCGTTTTCATTTGACCATTACTCAAGCACTGATTTGAGTGACGGTCAAGCGAAATTCCCCGTGCATCTGCCGAATGACCGACCACTCGATGAGGCGTCGAATGTCGCACTCCCACGGCGATTCTCCGCGTCGCCGAGGTCGGGGGCGAGTATGTTCGCCCTGTGTGCGCAGCCGCCGCCCCGGATCGGGAGCGGTCGGTTGCGCCCCCGATCACCTGGGGACTGGTGGCGCTGGCCGCCGTGTGTGCCATCGGGGTCGTCGCGTGGCACGTCACCGCCGTGCCGCTCGGGAATCCGTTCTACGGCCTGTTCGCCAACTACACCGACCTGAAGGTGTATCGCGCTGGTGGGCAGAGGATTCTGGACGGCGAAGCGCTCTATGCGGGCCCGGTCCTCTGGCATCTCGAGTTCACCTACCCGCCGTTCGCCGCGGTCATTCTCGTTCCGGTTGCCCTCGTCGCCGAGGGGCTGGCCACCTTCGGTTGGTCGACTGCCACGCTGGGCATGCTCGTCGGCGTGTTCGTGCTCGGCTTCCGCAGTCTGGGCTATCGGTGTGACGGCCGGCTGTATGCGTTCGCGGTGCTGCTCGCGGTCTGCGCCACCGCGCTCGAACCGGTGCGCACCACCGTCTGGCTGGGCCAGATCAACATCGTGCTGATGACCCTGATCCTGGTCGACCTGGTGCTGCTCGATCTGGTCCGCCCGGGTTCCCGGCTCAAGGGCGTCGGTGTCGGGCTGGCCGCCGGCCTCAAGCTGATCCCCGCCTTCTTCCTCATCTACCTGGCCGCGATCCGGCAGTGGCGCGCACTGGTGACCGCTCTCTGCGTGTTCGCCGCGACCGTCGTCGTGGGCTTCCTGGCGGTTCCTCGCGACTCGTGGACGTACTGGACGCAGGCGGTGGCGGGGACGGCGCGGGTCGGACCGGTGGACTCACCCGCCAATCAGTCCGTCAACGGTTTCGTGTCACAGCTGCTGGCCTACTTCGACATCCGACGGTTCGCTCACCCGGTGGACGGCATCCGGGTATACGAGGCGCCCTGGTGGCTCTGGATGCCCTTCGCCGCGATCGCCGCCGTGCTCGGCGTCTGGGCGGGATGTGTCGCTCATCGGCGCGGCCGGGACTTGCTCGCCGTGTGCATCGTCGGGATGACGGCGGCGACCGTGTCTCCGTTCAGTTGGGGCCATCACTGGGTCTGGTTCGTCCCACTGTTCGTGGTGGCCTTCGACGTCGCCTATCGCGGTTCGCGTGACCACGGGTGGGTGGTCTGGTGGCGGTGGCTCGGGCCGATCGGCATCGTCACCATCTCGTTCACCTGGTGGTATCACTGGTGGGACAGCGGGCCCCGGCTGGGCTCCGACCACGCGATCGCCCTGGGCCTCTTCATGATGCCGCGATGGCCCGACCCGCAATGGTTCGACCGACTGACGGTCGTCTTCTACTCCGGCTGCTATCCGCTCGTGTTGCTCGTGACCATCATCGTGACGTTGGTCACCGGGGTGAGCCGGCCTCGCGCCCATCGCGTGTCGACGCTCGATCGGCCCACCGAGGTGGTCACACCGGTCGGCTAGGCTGGTCGGGCACAAACGGTCACAGGGGTGGGAACGAGGACGATGTCGGGCTGGAAGCAGTTGCGACTGTGGTGGCGCAAGAAGCGATACCTCATTCGCCGTAACCCCCGGCTCTACCTCACCTATCGGATGGCCGTCGGCGTCGTGGGCACCATCGTGCTGCTCGTGGGCATCATCACGATCCCGTATCCGGGACCTGGCTGGCTGACCGTGTTCCTGGGGCTCGGCATCCTCGCATCGGAGTTCACCTGGGCCCATCGCCTCCTCAAGTTCGGCCGCGGCAAGTACGACCTGTGGATCGACTGGATCGGGCGACAACACTGGTCGGTGCAGGCCATCGTCTGGCTGGGCACGGCCGCCGTCGTCGTCGTGACTTTGTGGCTGCTCGGCGCCCTCGCCCTCGTCGCCGGCTGGGTGGGCATCGACGCCGCCTGGCTGGAAAGCCCGATCCTGTCCTGACCCACGGCCGAGTCATTCGGACGGGCTGGGGGAGTGTGGCGCGGCAGGTGTCGGATGGCCCCACATCTGTTCGAGATCGTTGAGATAGGCGGCGGCCCACAGCAGGTCGCTGGGAACGGTGGGTGTGGTGCGGGCGTCCAGGACATCGGCCGCCACCGACGCCGAAATTCGCCCGCCGGGGTCACCGTCCAGCCGGGCTCCGACCGACGTGGCGTGCTGTTCGAGCGCGTCACGGACCGCGGTTTCCGACGTCGATGATCCGCGCAGTGGGATCTGGGCGATCCGTTCGGCCGCCAGCATGGTCCGCAGCATGCGCGACGAGGAGGCCATGACCGCGTCGATGTCGTCGGGAGTGCCCCCTCGGTCGGTGAGGTACCTGCGGACATCGTCCTCGAAGGTCCGGATGGTCCGCGAAGCATCCACCTCCAGGCCCGCCTCGACCGGACGGTGACGTGTCACCCTCCGGACGGCGGCGGCCAGCAGATCTGCGACCGACCCGGCGGCCTCGGTGCGTTGACGACGCAACGCGATCATGGGATTGCGCGGCCACAGGGCCAGCGAGACGACGGCGGCGACGGCTGCCCCGATCGCCACGTCCTCGACCCTGATCACGCCCACCTCGAATCCGGTCGGTGCGATCACGTTGAACAAGAGCACGACGACGAGCGTGAACGCGGCCTGCCCGGCCAGGAACGAGATCACCTCGGGTGCGTAGGCGGCGAGGAACACGGCCGGCGGGAGCGCGATCCACAGGGCGACCGGTCCGGTACCGACCGCGATGAGCAGCGCGGCACCCAACCCGAAGCCCAACAACGTACCGACCAACGCCCGCAGCACCGACGAACCGGTCGTCAGCGCCGAGCTGCGCAACACCGACATCGTGCCGAGCACGATCCAGAATCCGTGCTGGACAGGGAAGAGCTCGGTCACGCCGACCGCGATCGCCAGCCCGAGCCCGCCGCGCACGCTGTCCCGCAGGGACACCGATCCCCACCGCAGATAACCCCGCAGGTAGTTGGGTGAGGTGAGCGGTGTGGGGGCCGGGCGGCCGTCGGCGAACACGGCCGGGAGCCCGCGTCCCAAGATTCGGTCGCGAACCGGGCGCGCGTCGGCAGCGCCGGACCACGCGATGATCCGGCCGACCGCGATGACCGCCGAATCCACCGCATGCGACTCGAGGACAGCGGCTGCGCGGTGATGATCGACGGTTTCGGCGAAGTCGGCGAACCACCGGTCGCGCTCGACGTCGAGTTCAGCGACGAGTCTCTCGAGCTCTGTCCGCGAACGCTCACGATCGGACGCGGTCCGGGCGTTCAGGGTCGCTGCGGCCGCTCGCAACAACCCGGCTCGGATCGTCGACGACGATCCGCGCGCCGACGTGCGCGCGGTGGTGAGCCGATCGGTGAGCCACTGCAGCTCGCTCACCACCCGGACGAGCGCGCGGCTGCCTGCGGACAGGCCGACCGGACGGCAGGCGCCGGAGAGAAAGCTCTTCTGGAGTTCCGCGGCGGCGGCGCGAACCGCCATCGCGTCACCCGTGCCCTCGACGAACTCGGCGAGAAGCAGGCAACTGCGGGCCGCGCGTTCGCGGAGCCGGTCATGGTGAACCGGTGCCAGCACGAACAACGCGGCGGGCACGCAGCAGGCGACGGCGAGCCCCCACCCCAGCAGTCGGTCGGGCACCGCGCCGATGGGTGCGGGGACGGCCACCGGCAGCACGAAGGTGAGCAGGACCGATCTCCCCGCCGCCGCGAATGCCGCACTGACGACGCCGCTGAACAGGACCAGACTGCCGACGACGAACATCGCGAGCACCGCCGCCCATGCGATCCCGGAGAGCGTGGTGCCCAGCGTGATCAGCACCGCGCCCACCACCCCCAGCCCGAGGTAGCTCATCGTCCGCGTTCGGCGATCACCCGGAAAGTCCACGAAGACGAGGAGTGCGAACGATCCGAACACCGCGAACACCGGAGTCTGCGTGCCACCGAAGACGTAGAAGGCGATGGCGAAGGTCGCGGGAATGAATGCGCAGGCGCGCACGGCACGACGGAGGGCGTCGTGTTCCGGGTCATGGGCGTGCACGTGAGCGCGCAGTGCCCCGACGACGTCAGCCGCCACCGGGTCCTGTCGGGTCACCGCCGCACCAGGCGGGCATCGATCGCTTCGATTCACCGTCCCGGCCTCCCTGTCGACGGGTTCGTGGAAGGTATCGCCCGGCCCTGCAGCCCGCGGCCGCTCGAACCCCGCAATCGTACTGCGCACGCCGGCCATCGGGAGGACCCCGAAAAGGCCGGATACCTGCGACGCCGCTGACGGTGGGTGGAGAGCCGGAGGGGGTGACAGGCTAGGTGGACATCGACGCCGTTCGGTCGGTCGGCCCGATACCCTGATCCGGTGTGCGCCGGTGCGGATGCGTATCCGCCACCCGGATACGATCGTGCTGCCACAACAGCCTTGATCCGGTGTGCCTGCAGGCAACCCGAACGACCACCAGAGGAGCGGTTTCGTGCCCGACGATGTGATGGTGACCAGCCCCGCCACGATCCGTGTGCCAGCTGGGACTACCGCGGGCACTGCGCTACGCGACCATGACCTGCCCAACAAGGGTCCCGAGGCGGTCGTCGTGGTCCGCGACGCGGCCGGGCAACTCCGTGACCTGTCGTGGGTGCCCGACCTCGACACCGACGTCGAACCCGTGGCGGCCGACACCGAGGCCGGACGCAGCGTCATCCGGCACTCGTGTGCCCACGTGCTCGCCCAGGCGGTTCAGGAACTGTTCCCCGAGGCCAAGCTCGGCATCGGTCCGCCGATCAAGGACGGCTTCTACTACGACTTCGACGTCGCCGAACCTTTCACTCCCGAGGACATCGCGGCCCTCGAGAAGAAGATGAAACAGATCATCAAATCGGGGCAGCGGTTCTCGCGGCGGGTGTACCCGTCTGCCGACGCGGCGCGCATGGACCTGGCCGCCGAGCCGTACAAGCTCGAACTGATCGACGACAAAGGCGCGGCTGCCGACAGCGAGATCATGGAGGTCGGCGGGAGCGAACTCACCGCCTACGACAATCTCAATCCGCGCACCGGCGAACGTATCTGGGGCGACCTCTGCCGCGGGCCGCACGTACCGACGACGAAGTACATCCCTGCGTTCAAGTTGACCCGGTCATCGGCGGCGTACTGGCGGGGTGACCAGAGCAACGCCGACCTGCAGCGGGTCTACGGGACCGCCTGGGAATCGTCTGAGGCCCAGGATGCCTACCTCGAGCTTCTCGCGGAGGCGGAGCGGCGTGACCATCGCAGGCTCGGCCTCGAACTCGACCTCTTCAGCTTCCCCGACGAACTGGGCTCCGGCCTGCCGGTCTTCCACCCCAAGGGCGGCATCATCCGCAAAGAACTCGAGGACTACTCCCGGCAGCGTCACATCGATGCCGGCTATGAGTTCGTGAACACGCCGCACATCACCAAAGGCCATCTCTACGAGGTGTCCGGTCATCTCGACTGGTATCGCGAGGGGATGTTTCCTGCGATGCACGTCGACGCCGAGTACGACGAGCAAGGCGAGCTCCGTAAACCCGGCCAGGACTACTACCTGAAGCCGATGAACTGCCCGATGCACAACCTGATCTTCCGCGCGCGCGGACGTTCCTATCGCGAGTTGCCGATCCGGTTGTTCGAGTTCGGGTCGGTGTATCGGTACGAGAAATCCGGGGTGATCCATGGACTCACCCGCGTGCGGGGCATGACGCAGGACGACGCGCACATCTACTGCACCCGGGAACAGATGGGCGAGGAACTCACCTCGATCCTCGAGTTCGTGCTGTCGCTCCTCAAAGACTACGGCCTCGACGATTTCTACCTCGAACTGTCGACACGGGACCCGGAGAAGTCGGTGGGCTCCGACGAGGTGTGGGAAGAGGCGACCCGGACCTTGGCCGAGGTGGGACGCAAGTCCGGACTCGATCTCGTGCCGGATCCAGGTGGCGCCGCGTTCTACGGACCCAAGATCTCCGTCCAGGCCAAGGACGCCCTCGGACGTACCTGGCAGATGTCGACCATCCAGTTGGACTTCAACCTGCCCGAACGATTCGAACTCGAGTACACCGGCGCCGACGGCGCCAAGCATCGCCCGGTGATGATCCACCGGGCACTGTTCGGCTCCATCGAGCGGTTCTTCGGGGTACTCACCGAGCACTACGCCGGGGCGTTCCCAGCCTGGCTGGCGCCGGTGCAGGTGGTCGGCATCCCGGTGGCCGAGGCATTCGGCGATCACCTGCAGGGTGTGATCGCCGAGCTGCGCCGACGTGGGATTCGTGCGGAGGTCGACTTCTCCGACGACCGCATGCAGAAGAAGATCCGCACCCACACCAAGGCGAAGGTGCCGTTCATGCTCCTCGCCGGCGAGCGCGACGTGAGCGCGAACGCCGTCAGTTTCCGGTTCCGGGACGGCACCCAGGTGAACGGCGTCCCCGTGGACGCCGTGGTCGACATCATCGGCGACTGGGTCGAGTCGCGACGCAACGATTCCCCGACGGCGGAGGTCATCGATCCCGGTGTCGTCGCCGGATCGGACACGACGGATGGCTGAACCCGACCACAACCCCGACCAGAACCGGCCGCACGGCGAGATCCGTGACTGCGGAACCGGGGACCCGGACCGCCTGCAGCGGTTGTGGAGTCCGCATCGGATGACCTACATCACCGCCGACCCACCACCGTCGGAGAAGTCGACCGGGCATCCTTTCCTGGACATCCCGACGATGTCGGACGAAGAGGGCCTGATGGTCGCGCGCGGTGAGTCCGTGTACGCGGTGCTCAATCTGTACCCGTACAACCCCGGCCACACGATGATCGTGCCGTACCGGCAGGTCGCCGATCTCGAAGCGCTCACCGCGGTGGAATCCGCGGAGTTGATGGCGTTCACGCAGCGCATGATCCGCACCATCAAGGCCGTGTCCAACCCGAATGCGTTCAACGTGGGCCTGAATCTCGGGTACGCGGCGGGCGGCTCCCTGGCCGAGCACCTGCACCAGCACATCGTGCCGCGCTGGATCGGCGACGCGAACTTCATCACGGTTGTCGGCGAGACGAAAGTCATGCCACAGTTGCTGCGCGACACCCGTTCGCTGCTCGCCGCGGCGTGGCACGAACAGTCGTGATACCGGTCGGTCGGGGGAGGAAAGGAGCGGTCAGATGCTGAGCATCCGGGGCCGTGCCTCGGTGTCGAAGGTGACCTTGCCGCTGGGCCGTGCATTGCTGCGCACCGGACTCACCCCGGACCTCATGACGCTCATCGGCACGACCGCGACCATCGTTGCCGCACTGACCTTGTTCCCGATGGGGCACCTGTTCGTCGGGACGCTGGTGATCTGGCTGTTCGTGATGTTCGACATGCTCGACGGCGCGATGGCCCGGGCGCGAGGCGGTGGTACGCGGTTCGGAGCGGTCCTCGATGCGACCTGCGACCGGGTCGCCGACGGCGCGATCTTCGCCGGGCTGGCCTGGTGGTGCGCGATCACCGAACCCCACAATCTGCTGCTGGTGGCCACTCTCATCTGCCTGGTGACCTCGCAGGTCATCTCGTACGCCAAGGCGCGTGCGGAGGCCAGCGGGCTCAACGGCGACGGCGGCTGGATCGAGCGACCCGACCGTCTGATCATCGTGTTGGTCGGCGCCGGCCTCACCGGTCTCGGCCTCGACTGGGCGATCCACGTGGCGATGTGGCCGTTGGCCGTGCTGTCGGTGATCACGGTCGGACAGCGGATGTGGTCGATACACGAATCACCCGGCGCCCGTGAGCTGATCCCGCTCGGGTCAAACGAATCCGAGGACGCCGAGGACTCCGACGAGGGTGAGCACACGCCGGAGGGCCGCGACGAGGAACCCCCGACCGGCACACAGCGCCAGGCCGGGGCACACTGACAGCCATGCTGACGGCGAAAAGGACCCGATGAGCTCGCTGACGTCGCGACTGTCGGATCTGGGGTACGCGGCCGGGTGGGCGGCCGTTCGTCACGCCCCGGAGGGGTGGGCGCGCGCCGCTTTCGACCGGGCCGGTGGTTTCGTCGGACGACGCAACGGCGGGCCGGATCAATTGCGGCGCAACCTCGCCCGAGTCGTCGGGACCTCACCGGCGGATGTGCCCGATGACCTCGTCGCAGCAGCAGTCCGCTCCTACGCGCGCTACTGGTGTGAAGCGTTTCGGCTACCCGCCCAGGACCTGGCCGAGACCGCCGCCACCGTCACCGTTCCCGCCGCCGACCGCGCCAACCTCGATGCGGCGATCGCGCGGGGCAGAGGAGTCGTGCTGGCGCTGCCGCACACCGGCAACTGGGACATGGCCGGTGTCTGGCTGGTGCAGCATTACGGCAGGTTGACCACGGTGGCCGAACGCCTCGAACCGGAATCGTTGTTCGAACGGTTCGTCGCCTATCGCGAGTCGCTCGGTTTCGAGATCTTCCCGCTGAGCGGCGGCGAGCAACCTCCCTTCGGTCAACTGGCGCAGCGGCTACGTGACAACGGCATCGTCTGTCTTCTGGGCGAACGCGACCTGGCACGTCATGGCGTCCCGGTGACCTTCTTCGGCGAGAAGACGCGCATGCCCGCCGGATCCGCCCGACTCGCCATCGAAACCGGTGCCGCGCTGCTGCCGGTGCATCACTGGTTCACCGAGGCGCCGACGTCGCTGGTGTCGTGCGGGGCACCGATCGACGTCTCCGGTGGTGTCGAGTCGGCCACCCAGGCTCTGGCCGATGCCTTCGCCGCCAACATCGCGGCCCATCCCCAGGACTGGCACATGCTGCAGCCGTTGTGGGAGGCGGACTGGTCGCAGGCCCGCCGGGCGCGCATCGGCACCGACGGGGCGCAGGGTTCCGCGCCGCCGGGGGAGTTGGGCCGATGAGGATCGGGATGATCTGTCCGTACTCGTTCGACGTGCCCGGTGGGGTGCAGGCCCACGTGGTCGAGCTCGCGCAGGTGTTCATCGAACGCGGCCACGAGGTCAGCGTGCTGGCCCCGTCGGCGCCGCAGACCCCGCTGCCGGACTATGTGGTCTCGGCCGGTCCGGCCCTGGCGATCCCGTACAACGGGTCGGTGTCGCGGGTGAACTTCAGTCCAACGGGCTATCTGCGGCTGCGGGATTGGCTCGCGCACAGTCGTTTCGACGTGTTGCACGTGCATGAGCCGAATGCGCCGAGCCTGTCGATGATGTCGCTGATGGTCGCCTCCGGGCCGATCGTCACCACGTTCCACACGTCCACGACCCGGTCGATGTGGCTGTCGGTGTTCCAGGGCATCCTGCGGCCCTATCACGAGCGGATCGCCGGCAAGATCGCCGTCTCGGAGCTGGCACGGCGCTGGCAGATGGAATCCCTCGGCTCCGATGCGGTGGAGATCCCGAACGGAATCGACGCCGCCGGATTCGCCGGGGCCGCACCGTTGGAGGGCTATCCGTGGCCCGGGCGCACGATCCTGTTCCTCGGCCGCTACGACGAACCCCGCAAGGGCATCGACATCCTCATGCGCGCCTTGCCGGCGATTGTCGTCCGGTTTCCCGACGTTCGCGTCCTCATCGTCGGCGGCGGCAACGAGCGCGCGCTGCGCCGACGCGCCGGCGCCCTGGCCGACCATCTCGTCTTCCTCGGTCAGGTCGACGACGAGACGAAGGCGCGGGCGCTGCGTTCGGCCGACGTGTACTGCGCGCCCAACCTGGGTGGCGAGAGCTTCGGGATCGTCCTGGTGGAGGCGATGGCCGCGGGGGCGGCGGTGGTGGCCAGCGACCTCAACGCGTTCCGGCGGGTCCTCGACGACGGGCGGTCCGGACGCCTGGTGCCCACCGGGTCGTCCGACGACCTCGGTGAGGCGCTCATCGACCTGCTGTCCGACGACGACGCCCGTACCGAACTCGTGGCGGCGGGTCGTCGACGCGCCGACCGGTACGACTGGTCACGGGTGGCCGATCAGATCCTGCGGGTGTACGAGACCGTGACGGTCGGTGCGAGCCCGGTCGTGGTGGCCGAGTAGTGCCGACAGACACGCAGACGCAGACGCGGAGGGGGAGGCGATGACGATCTCGGGGTTGACGGTGGCGATCATCGCGCTGATCGTGTTGCTCGTCGTCCTCGCGGCCGGCTGGGCCTATCAGACCGCGAACCGACTCGACCGTCTCAACGTCCGCGTCGATCTGGCACGACAGGCGCTCGACGCCGCCCTGGCGCGCCGAGCGGTGGTGGCCAGAGCGATCGCCGCAGGCATGATCGTGAGCTACGACGACGCGGCACGTGAGGCGGGGCAACGTCTCACCGTGGCGGCCGACCAGGCCGAACGGGCCACACCCGACGCCCGCGAACAGGCCGAGAACACCGTGTCGACCCTGCTCGCGCAGCTCGACACCCAGTCCCGGCCACAGGGCCTCGTCATTGAACTCGCGGACGCCGAGACCCGCATCATGATGGCCCGACGTTTCTACAACGACGCCGTCCGCGACACCCGCAGCCTCGCCGAGCGGCGACTGGTGGCGTGGCTCCATCTCGGTGGCACCGCCGAGCTGCCGCAGTTCTTCGAGATCGTCGAACGGGTCACCCCGGGGAGTGGTTCCTGACCTCGCCTAGACTTGGGGGACAGCCCGCGTCACGCGGACCCCGGCATGTCCTGCCGGGTTGACGACATCAGGAGACATCAAGTGAGTCAGTTCCAGTCAGGGAGCACTCCCGGACCGGATGCCCCGAACACCCTCAACGGCACCGGGCCGACCGTCGGGCAGGGCACTGCGCGCGTGAAGCGCGGCATGGCCGAGATGCTCAAGGGCGGCGTGATCATGGACGTGGTCACCCCCGAGCAGGCCAAGATCGCCGAGGACGCCGGCGCGGTCGCCGTGATGGCGCTCGAACGCGTCCCGGCCGACATCCGCGCCCAGGGCGGTGTCTCGCGGATGAGCGACCCGGACATGATCGACGGGATCATCTCCGCGGTGTCCATCCCGGTGATGGCCAAGGCCCGCATCGGGCACTTCGTCGAGGCGCAGATCCTGCAGAGCCTCGGGGTCGACTATGTCGACGAGTCGGAGGTGCTGACGCCGGCCGACTACGCCAACCACATCGACAAGTGGGCGTTCACCGTGCCGTTCGTGTGCGGTGCCACCAACCTCGGTGAGGCGCTGCGTCGGATCACCGAGGGCGCGGCGATGATCCGGTCCAAGGGCGAGGCCGGAACCGGTGACGTCTCCAACGCGACGACGCACATGCGCAAGATCCGTTACGAGATCCGGCGTCTGACGTCGCTGCCGTCCGACGAACTGTTCGTGGCGGCCAAGGAACTCCAGGCACCCTACGAGCTCGTTGCCGAGGTCGCGCAGGCCGGCAAGCTGCCGGTCACGCTGTTCACCGCGGGCGGGATCGCCACCCCTGCCGATGCCGCGATGATGATGCAGCTCGGTGCCGAGGGTGTGTTCGTCGGGTCGGGGATCTTCAAGTCCGGCAACCCCGCGCAGCGGGCGGCGGCGATCGTGCAGGCCACCACCTTCCACGACGACCCAGACGTGCTGGCCAAGGTCTCGCGCGGCCTCGGTGAGGCGATGGTCGGCATCAACGTCGACGACATCCCGGAGCCACACCGCCTCGCCGAACGGGGCTGGTAGCCGATCTGCCGTAGGATCTGCTGATCATGGACTCGGCGACCATCGTGCGGGACGCATCCCGTTGCGGCACCGACATCCTCGCAGGCCTACGGCTCGATTGGGCCGTCGTGTGCAACGTCGGACGTGTCCGGGAAGCCAATGAGGACGCTGCGCTGGTGGCTCCCGGCAAGTACCTGATCGCCGACGGCATGGGTGGCCATGACAGCGGCGAGGTGGCCAGCGAGACCGCGCTGCTGACCTTGGCGGATGTCGCGAGTCTGCAGGATCAGACCGAGACCCAGCTGGCGCTGATCGAGTCGTTGACGCAGGCCCAGGACCGGATCGGCGAGATCGCCACGGAATCCCCGCGACGTGCGGGGACCACCGCGACCGGTGCCGTACTCGTCACGCACGAGGGTGTGCCGCACTGGTTGGTGCTCAACATCGGTGACTCCCGCACGTATCGCCTGCAGAGCGGGGTCCTCGCGCAACTCACCGTGGACCACTCGCAGGTCCAGGAGTTCGTGGACGCAGGATTCCTGACGCCGGAGGAGGCCCGGGTGGACCCCCGGCGCAACGTCATCACCCGCGCCCTCGGGGCCGGCATGGTGGAGCCCGAGGCCGACTTCTTCTCCATGCCGGCCCTGCCGGGCGACGTCCTGTTGGTGTGCTCGGACGGCCTCACCGGCGAACTCCCGGACGAGGAGATCGCCGACATCCTTGCAGGCGCCGACAACGCCGAGCAGGCCGCCGACGCCCTGGTCGACGGGGCGCTGGCGCTCGGCGCCCATGACAACGTCACGGTGGTGGTCGTCGCGGTGGGGGACGAGGCCATCGAAAACGGAACAGATCGCGAGAACGGAATAAATTGACGGGAACCTGACGCCGAGTCGTCGCGTCCAACTCATGACAGCGGGCCGGACCGATCGCCTGCCTCGACGAGTGAGGACAACCATGACCGTCATCTCCCACCAGATCCCAGGGCATCACTCTGCTGTTCGATCCGGCGCCCACCGCGCCTCCCGCGTCGTCGACCGGGTCGCGGCCGCGCGGGAGGTCCGCCGTCAGGACGAGGCCGCCCGGCGTCGTCAGGAGGCACTGGCCCGCCTCGCCCAACGTCGGATGCCGCTGCCGGGTGCGCCGTGGGGTGCGTATGGTGCCGAGCACCCCCTCGCCGAGCCGGACGGTTCCGGCGCCGGTGCCGGCATGACCCTGGTCACGTCGCCCCTCGACGAGGACGCCGGCCCGGAACAATGCACCTGCCGTGGTGATGCACCCGACTTCGATCGGCCGGCACTGACCACCCGCGAGGTCGAAGTGCTACGGACCTGGCTCAAGGTGGACACCAAACCAGCTGTGGCGCAAGAGCTCTACATCTCGCTGGGTACCGTGAACACCCATCTGACACGGATACGCGCCAAGTACGCCGACATCGGCCGCCCGGCGCCCACCAAGGCTGCGCTGGTCGCTCGTGCGGTGCAGGACGGGCTGGTCGCGCTGGACGAACTCTGACGGCGCCCGACCGCATCCGGGTGGGGTCACACGCCGGCGCGATACTGTTCTCCCGTGGCAACCATCGAGGAGATCCTTCAGGTCGAGGCGATCGAGACCGACATCTACCGGGGACCCGCATTTCCGAGTCTCTTCCAGCGGACCTTCGGCGGCCAGGTGGCCGGACAGGCGCTCATGTCGGCCACCCGCACCGTCTCCGACGAGTACGCGGTGCATTCCCTGCACGGCTACTTCCTCCGCCCGGGCAACCCGGACAAGCCTGCGGTGTTCCTCGTCGACCGCATCCGCGACGGACGTTCCTTCGCCACTCGCCGCGTCACCGGCGTACAGGATGGTGAGGCGATCTTCATGATGTCGGCGTCGTTCCACGTCACCGGAGATGTCGGGATCGAACACCAGGATCGGATGCCGCCGGTCCCGTCGCCGGACGAACTGCAGGACCGGGTCGACGAACTGCCGGAGGAGGCGCGGGCGATCTTCCGCGAATGGCATCAGTTCGACCTGCGGATGGTCCCGCACGACAAGCTCGCGAAATCGAGCTACTTCGCCGCGCAACAGCGCGTGTGGTTCCGCCACCGCGGCCGTCTGCCCGACGACCAGGTGTTCCACGTCGGAACCCTGGCCTACATGAGCGACATGACCCTCCTCGGATCGTCGCGGGTGCCCCACCCCGACACCGAGATCAAGCAGGCGGCCTCCCTCGACCACGCGATGTGGTTCATGCGGCCGTTCCGCGCCGACGAATGGCTGCTCTACGACCAGACGTCCCCGTCCGCGGCCGCCGGACGTGCCCTCACACAGGGCCGCATCTTCGACCTGCAGGGCCGCATGGTCGCGGCCGTCACGCAGGAAGGGCTGAGTCGCGTCAGTCGCGACACGTCGGCCGACCCGACCGCACGGACGGATCGGTGACTGCCGTCCGCAGCCCGCGGATCGGTGTTCTCGCACTGCAGGGTGATGTCCGCGAGCATCTGGCCGCGCTGACCGACGCGGGTGCCGAGGCGGCCACGGTCCGCCGTCCGGTCGAACTCGACGCGGCGGACGCGCTGGTGATCCCCGGCGGGGAATCCACCACGATGAGTCACCTGCTCGGTGTTCTCGACCTGTTCGATCCGCTGCGCGAACGGCTGGCCGGTGGCATGCCCGCGTATGGATCGTGTGCGGGCATGATCATGCTGGCCACCACGATTCTCGACACCCGTCCCGACGCGCGGCACCTCGACGCGCTCGACATCACCGTGCGGCGCAACGCTTTCGGTCGCCAGGTCGAGAGTTTCGAGACGGACCTGGAGTTCACCGGCGTCACCGACCGGGCCGGCGACCCGCTGATGCGGGCCGTGTTCATCCGCGCGCCGTGGGTGGAATCGATCAGTCCCGATGTGGAGGTGCTCGCCCGCGTACCGCAGGGCCCCGCGAAGGACCGCATCGTCGCGGTGCGGCAGGGCAACGTGCTCGCGACGTCGTTCCACCCGGAGGTGACCGGCGACCGGCGGGTGCACCGTTACTTCGTCGACATGGTGCGCACATCGGGAGTGTGAGGCGCCTCATCGCGCACCGGTAAGATCGAGGAGTTGGGCGGATCGCCACCGGGCGGTCACGTCGGTAGTTGACGTCTAGACGGATGCGGGAGTGTCATGAGCGGCCATTCCAAATGGGCCACCACCAAGCACAAGAAGGCGGTCATCGACGCCAAGCGCGGCAAGATGTTCGCCAAGCTCATCAAGAACATCGAGGTGGCCGCGCGTACCGGCGGCGGCGACCCCGCCGGCAACCCGACGCTCTACGATGCGATCCAGAAGGCCAAGAAGTCGTCGGTGCCCAACGACAACATCGAACGCGCCCGCAAGCGCGGCGGCGGTGAAGAAGCGGGCGGCGCCGACTGGCAGACCATCATGTACGAGGGCTACGGCCCCAACGGTGTCGCGATCCTGATCGAATGCCTCACCGACAACCGCAACCGGGCCGCCGGCGAGGTCCGCACCGCGATGACCCGCAACGGCGGCAACATGGCCGACCCGGGGTCGGTGGCGTACCTGTTCACCCGCAAGGGCGTGGTCACGCTGGAGAAGAACGGGCAGTCCGAGGACGACGTCCTGATGGCGGTGCTCGACGCCGGTGCCGAGGAGGTCAACGACCTCGGTGAGTCGTTCGAGGTCGTCAGCGAACCCACCGACCTCGTCGCGGTGCGCACGGCGCTGGTCGACGCGGGAATCGACTACGACTCCGCGGAGGCCGACTTCCGCGCATCGGTCGAGGTCCCGGTGGACGCCGACGGGGCGCGCAAGGTGTTCAAGCTCATCGACGCCCTCGAGGACTCCGACGACGTCCAGAACGTCTACAGCAACGTCGACGTCAGCGACGAGGTCCTCGCCGAACTCGACGCCTGACGGCCACGTCGTCGACGGGCTGACCGGTCACCGCTGGAGGACTGCCCGGACCGCGGGCCGGTCGGGGTGGTCGTACCGGACCTCGACATCCGGGGCCGGCGCGTCGCGGTCGTGATCCAGCAGCGCGGGAATCGTCCAGGACTGATCGTCCGGGGTACGACGATGCAGTGCGCCGGCGGTCAGCCGCAGCGCCAGCGTCGCATCGGCATGTAGGCCGCTGCCGAGTAGCATCGGCCCGGCCACCAGCAGCACCTGATCGGGCGCCGCCTCACGCGGTCGGTCCCGGAACGACCGGTCGCGGCGCGGATCCCAGAGTCGCGGTAGCCACTGCCCACGATCGCGCAGCGTGTCGATCACCTCGCGCCGCATGGCGTCGAAGTCGAACCAGATCGTTCGATAGCTCTCGGTGTCGGTGTGCCCGTACTCGAGACGCAACGACGCCGGCCGCAGGTAGTCGGCCGAGGACACCACCGCGGCGGGACGTCCCAGCGTGGTCAGACGCTCCGCGATCCGATCGGCCAGGTCGGTCGGTGCGGCGGCGTCGGGACCGTCGACGAGCAGCACCACCCGCCGTTGTGGCCGCCGTGTCGCGAGTTCGGCACCGAGCTCGACGAGACCGTCCGGGGTGATGGGGGAGAAGGTCGGCATGGCGTGTTCATTGTCGCGCGCTCTCGGCGGACCACCCGGTGCGGCGGGGTGTGTTGCTCGGCCGCGGCGTCGGACCGGACCGATAGAATCTCGAACAACTGTTCGGCTGTCGCTGTCCCGAGGAGGGTGCGTGCGTGTGATGGGAGTCGACCCCGGTCTGACCAGATGCGGGATCGCGCTGGTCGAGTCCGGTCGGGGGCGGACCGTGACGGCACTCGACGTCGACGTGGTCCGCACACCGGCCGACCAGGAACTGGCCGATCGTCTGATGGCCATCTACACGGCGGCCTGCCACTGGCTCGATGTGCATCAACCCGACGTCGTCGCGATCGAACGTGTCTTCGCCCAGCACCAGGTCTCCACCGCGATGGGCACCGCGCAGGCCGGTGGCGTCATCGCGCTGGCGGCCGGACAACGCGACGTCCCGGTGCGATTCCACACCCCGTCGGAGGTCAAGGCCGCGGTGACCGGCAGTGGTCGCGCGGACAAGGCGCAGGTCACCGCGATGGTGACCCGCATTCTCGGCATGCAGACCAAACCCAGGCCCGCCGATGCGGCCGATGCCCTCGCGTTGGCCATCTGCCACTGCTGGCGAGGCCCGATGACGGAGAAGATGGCCGAGGCGCAACGTCGCGCCGACGAGCTGGCGAGTCGCCACCGGGCGCGGGTCGCCGCGGCAGGCGCCGGCCGTCCACGGCCCGGCAAGGGGGGAGCGGCATGATCGCGTCGGTGCGCGGGCCCGTCGTCGACGTCGCGCTCGATCATGTGGTCATCGACTGTGCGGGCGTCGGCTATCGGGTGCTGGTGACACCGGCGACCGTCGGGTCGCTGCGTCGCGGCGAGGAGGCCACGCTGCTGACGTCGATGATCGTGCGTGAGGACTCGATGACGCTGTACGGGTTCACCGAACCCGATGCGCGGTCCCTGTTCACACTGCTGCAGACCGTCACCGGCGTCGGCCCGCGGCTCGCGATGGCCACGCTCGCCGTGCTCGAACCGGATGCGCTGCGCCGTGCGCTGGCCGACTCCGACGTCAAGGCCCTGACCGCCGTGCCCGGCGTGGGCAAGCGGGTCGCCGAGCGACTAGTGGTGGAACTGCGCGACAAGGTCGATGCCCCGACGACCGCACGGCCGGATGGTGCGGTGGTGGCGCCCGTCCCCGGGACCATCCGCGATCAGGTCGCCGAGGCGCTGGTCGGGCTCGGCTTCACCACCGGTCCCGCGGACAAGGCGGTGACCGCGATCCTGACCGACGAACCCGACGCCGACGCATCCACCGTGCTGCGGAAGTCGTTGGCACTCTTGGGGAAGACCGCATGACCGAGACCCCGATGCCCGACCCGGCCGACCGTGACGTCAGCGCCGCGGAACTGCACTCCGACGGTGACTTCGACGCCGGGCTGCGTCCTCGTTCACTCGCCGATTTCATCGGCCAGCCGCGGGTGTGCGAGCAGCTCGAGCTCGTCCTGCAGGGAGCGAAGGGGCGTGGCGGCACCCCCGACCACATCCTGATGTCGGGGCCGCCGGGATTGGGCAAGACCTCGCTGGCGATGATCATCGCCGCAGAGATGGGCGCCGCGATCCGGGTCACCTCCGGGCCCGCCCTGGAACGGGCCGGCGACCTCGCCGCGATGCTGTCCAACCTGGTGGACGGCGACGTCCTGTTCATCGACGAGATCCACCGCATCGCCCGCCCCGCCGAAGAGATGCTGTATCTGGCCATGGAGGACTTCCGGGTCGACGTCGTCGTCGGCAAGGGGCCCGGCGCCACCTCCATCCCCCTCGACGTCGCACCGTTCACCCTGGTCGGTGCGACCACGCGGTCCGGCTCCCTGACCGGCCCGCTGCGCGACCGGTTCGGCTTCACCGCACACATGGAGTTCTACGAGACCGACGAACTCGTCCGGGTGCTGCGGCGATCGGCGGGCATCCTGGGCATCGCACTGCGCGACGACGCGGCCACCGAGGTGGCGCGCCGGTCGCGGGGAACACCGCGCATCGCCAACCGCCTGCTTCGCCGCGTCCGCGACTACGCCGAGGTGCGTAGCGACGGGATCATCACCACCGACATCGCGCGCGCCGCGCTCGCCGTCTATGACGTCGACGAACTCGGGTTCGACCGGCTCGACCGCGCGGTTCTCGGCGCGCTGGTGCGGGGCTTCGGCGGCGGCCCGGTCGGGGTGTCCACCCTGGCCGTCGCGGTCGGGGAGGAGCCGACCACGGTGGAGGAGGTGTGTGAGCCGTTCCTCGTGCGGGCGGGGATGATGGCGCGCACCCCCCGCGGTCGGGTGGCGACCGCCGCCGCCTGGCATCACCTCGGCCTGACGCCGCCGGCGGGCGCCATGAACGCCAGTTTCGGCGTCCGCAGTCGCGACACGATGACCGAAAGTCTGTTCGACGATCTCTGACCGGAGAATTCGGCTCTCGGGACCGGCATGGCACACTGGTTACAGCCGCCGGATGAGTTGGTGTGTCCGAGCGTGCCTGCGATCGGCCCCCACCTGCGCCGAACCGGATGAGACACCGAAATCACCACGACCGACCGACAAGGATTGTTTCCGTCATGGACGCCCTCTTCTTCCCCCTCCTGCTGGCCCTGCTGGCCGGTTTCATGTTCCTCAGCATCCGCAAGCAGAAGAAGCGCATGAACGAGATGCAGGAGATGCAGAACTCCGTGAGCACCGGTGTGCGGGTCCAGCTCACCGCGGGCCTGTACGCGACGGTTGTGGACGACTCGTCGTCGGACTACGTGGATCTGGAGATCGCGACCGGCGTCATCACCCGGTTCAGCCGCCAGGCCATCGTGCGGGTGGTGCCCACCGACGAGGCCGCCGAGACCTACCCGGGCGCGCTCACCGCACGTCCCGAGGGCCTCGACGACGAACCCCAGCAGGACACCGACACGGACTCGTCCGCCGGTTCGCGCGCCGATGACAGCTACTCCGCCGACCGTCCCGAGGGTTCGACCGAGGACCGGTGACCCGGCAGCGGATCGCCCATCACCGGCGATCCGCCCCACCGATCCGGCGGTGACCACCGCCGACGCAGTGCTTACCGCGCAGTCAGTAGAGTGAGCCACCGACCGGCTCGTGCGCGCGTGCGGACCCGTCGTGTCCGCACGCGCATTCGCCTAGGAGACCAGAACAGCAGTGACCACACCTCGCCGGGCGTCGGCGAAGCGGTCGGGACCTCCGCGTGAGATTCCGCCGTGGAGACCCCTGACCGCTTTCCTCGCGTTGTTGGCCGTCGTCTACGGACTGGTCTTCTTCACCGGCGGCGGCTCACCGACACCCAAGCTCGGTATCGACCTGCAGGGCGGCACCCGGGTGACGCTGACCGCGCGCACCGTGGACGGCCAGCCGCCGACGAACGAGCAGCTCGATCAGGCCAAGCAGATCATCGAGCAGCGCGTGAACGGTCTCGGTGTCTCGGGATCCGAGGTCGTCGTCAACGGCGACAACCTGGTCATCACCGTCCCCGGCGACGACGGCGCCCAGGCGCGCACTCTCGGCCAGACCGCACGGCTGTTCGTCCGGCCGGTGGAGAACGTCGTACCCGCGACCCCGCAACCGGAGGAACCGGACGCCGAGGATTCGGGTGAGCCGGGCTCGACCGGACAGGACAGCGCCGAGGACGACGCGACGCAGGCCGCGATGATCGAGGAGCAGCGCCGGCTGCGACAGGCGCCCGAGGGTGCCGACCTCGCCCCGCTGAACGAGCAGATGGCGCGGATGAACTGCTCGCCCGACCACTACGACCCGCTGCAGGGCAACGACCTTCCCGACCAGTACCTGGTGGCGTGTTCGGAAGACGGTAGCCAGGTCTACCTGCTCGGACCCGAGATCATCGACGGCCGCGACATCGCAGACGCCTCGGCCGGGACCACCCAGCAGGCCGGATCCTGGATCGTCCAGGTCGAGTTCAAGGACGAGGCCCGCGACTTCTGGCCGACCTACACCGCCCAGAACATCGGCAAGCAAACCGCCTTCACGCTGGACACGAAGGTCGTGTCGGCGCCGCAGATCCAGAGCGCCATCACCACACCACAGACCGAGATCAGCGGCGATTTCACCCAGCAGGACGCCAAGGACCTGGCCAACGTCCTGAAATACGGGTCGCTGCCGCTGTCGTTCGAGGCGTCCGACGCCGAGACGGTGTCGGCCACGCTGGGTCTGTCGTCGCTCAAGGCCGGCTTGATCGCCGGTGCGGTCGGCATGATCGCGGTGCTACTCTACGCCTTGCTCTACTACCGGATGCTGGGCATCCTCACGATGCTGTCGCTGATCCTGTCGGGCGCGATGGTGTACGGGATCATCGTCCTGCTGGGCCGGTGGATCGGCTTCACCCTCGACCTCGCGGGCATCGCCGGCCTCATCATCGGTATCGGCATGACCGCCGACTCGTTCGTCGTCTACTTCGAACGAATAAAGGACGAGATGCGTGAGGGCCGAAGTTTCCGGTCCGCCGTGCCACGTGGCTGGGCCAGCGCCCGGCGCACCATCTGGTCGGGCAACGCCGTCAGCTTCATCGCCGCGGCGGTGATCTACGTGCTGGCGATCGGTGAGGTGCGCGGATTCGCGTTCACCCTGGGGCTGACGACCATCCTCGACGTCGTGGTCGTGTTCCTGGTCACCCACCCGCTGGTGGTGTTGGCCAGCCGCTCCGAATTCCTCTCCCGTCCGAAGGTCAACGGGCTCGGCGCGGTCAGTGAGGTCGCCCGACAGCGCCGTGAGGCCGAACGATCCGCACGCGTCCCGGAAACGGAAGGATCGGCGCGATGACCACACAACGCCCCAATTCCGGCCGCGACGGCGGTGGACGCAGCACGGTGGTGTCCGAGACGACCGCGCCCGAGACGCCACCGGAGCCCGCCGGACCGTCCGACGCCAACTACGTCGCGGAGAAGCAGCGTTCGTTCCTGTCCCGGCTGTACACCGGCACCGGTGCGTTCGGGATCATCCCGCATCGTCGCACCTGGTACATCGTCACGGCGGTGATCCTGGCCATCTGTATCGCCTCCATCGGCATCCGTGGGTTCACCCTGGGCATCGACTTCGAGGGCGGCACCCAGGTGTCCGTCCCGGCGTCGGCCGAGGTCACCGCAGATGCCGTCGAGACGGTGTTCGCCGAGACGCTCGGCGAGGAACCGGAGACGGTGCAGACGGCAGGCTCCGGCGATGCGGAGACCGTGCAGGTCCGCACCGAGACGCTGACCGCCGCGCAGACCGAGCAGATCACGCGGGCGCTCGCGGATGAGTTCGGTCCCGAGCTGACGACCGCTGATGTCAGCTCATCGGACGTGAGTTCGACGTGGGGCGGCGAGATCACCGAGAAGATGCTGATCGCGCTCGCGGTCTTCCTGGTGATCGTGTTCGTCTACATCACGGTGCGGTTCGACCGGGAGATGTCGGTCGCGGCGCTCGTCTCGCTGTTCTTCGACATCATCGTCACCGCCGGCGTCTATTCGCTGGTCGGCTGGGAGGTCACCCCCGCGACGGTCATCGGTCTGCTCACCATTCTGGGCTTCTCGATCTACGACACCGTGGTCGTGTTCGACAAGGTGTCGGAGAACACCAGGTCGGTGCTGCAGACCAGCCGCCGTACGTACGCCGAGCAGGCGAACCTGGCGGTCAACCAGACGCTGATGCGATCGATCAACACCACCGTCATCTCGGTGCTGCCGATCATCGCGCTGATGGTGATCGCCGTGTGGATGCTCGGCGTCGGCACCCTCAAGGATCTGGGACTCATCCAGCTCGTCGGTGTCGTCGTCGGCGCGTACTCGTCGATCTTCCTGGCGTCACCGCTGCTGGCCACCTTGAAGGAACGCAGGCCGGAGATCGCGCGCCACACCAAGCAGGTGCTCGACCGCCGTGCCCGGGTGGAGGCCGGCGAGGATCTCTCCGATCTCCCGCGGCCGACTCGGGGCCGCCCGTCCGGCCGACGGCGCCGCGGTGCAGCCGACGACGCGCCCCGCACCCCGACGGGGAAAGCTCGCAGGGCGCGTTAGTCTACGGGTCGTGACTGTGCGGAGCGGGTCGGGCGCCCGCCGACGAAGCGGCCTGCCCGTGACGATGTCGACGGTGGTGGCCGTGATCCTGGTGGCGGCCGGCCTCCTCACCGCGTGCGGTGAGGAGGGCCCGCCCACGGTCGACTACGTCGTCGACGCCCGGATCGACACCTACAACGCGAACACCGTCGACGGCAACGCAGGCGGAGCGCTGATGGCCACCACCCGCATGCTGCCCGGTTTCAGCTATCTGGGCGCCCAGGGGCAGGTCACCCCTGACCGCGACATCGGCACGGTGACACCGGTTCCCGGCTCCGGTCTCACCCTGCGCTACGACTTCACCCGCGCCGCACGTTTCTCCGACGAAACCGCGCTCGACTGTGACGACCTCGTGCTCGCCTGGGCGGCCATGAGCGGGCGTTTTCCCGGGTTCCGCCCGGCGACGACCGCCGGCTACCGCGACATCGAGTCGGTCGACTGCGCGCCGGGGGAGAAGACGGCGACCGTCCGGTTCACCCAGGGCCGCGACTACCGGGATTGGCTCTCGTTGTTCGGTGCCGGCACGTTGCTGCCCGCACATGTCGTCGCGCGGCTGGCGGGAGTCGGCGATGTCGTCGAACCGATCCGCTCCGACGACGGCGCCGCACTGGAGGGCATCGCGGACGCCTGGAACACCGGCTTCGATCTCACTCCCGGTCCCGTCGACCAACCTCGGTTCCCGGCGTCGGGACCGTTCCGGATCAACCGGTACTCGCAGTCGGGTGGCCTCGAGCTCGTCGCCAACGAGGCCTGGTGGGGCGATGCCCCGGCGGCGTCGCGCGTGGTCGTGTGGGGACGGGGCACCGACGCGACGCGCCGCTTGCCGGAGGGGAACTTCGATGTCGCCGACGTCGGGTCGGGCATGATCGGCGAGGACATCGTCCCGGCCGGAACAGAGGTCGCCCAACAGCCGCTGCCGCAACCGAATCGCGCACTCGCGGTGGAGGAACTGGTGCTGGCACAGCGCGGGGTGTTCGCCGACCTGCGAGCCCGGCAGGCATTCGCGTCCTGCGTGCCCCGCGACGGTCTGGCCCGCCAGTTCGGGCAGGGCGCCCAGATCTGGAACCTGCGGGTGCTGGCCCCGGCCGATAACCTGGCGGGTCAGCTCAACGGGGCGTTCGGCCGGGCATATGCGCGTCCCAACATCGCCCGGGCACGGACACTGAGCAACGACTCGGCCGGCAGTGAGGCGATGACCGTCCGGATCGGGTACCTCGCGCCGATGGAACGTCGTCGTCAGATGGTGGCGGCGATCGCGGAGTCGTGTGAGCAGAGTGGCATCGAGGTGGTGGACGCCGGGTCCGCCGAGATCACCCCCGCAGCGCTGGGGCGCGACGTCGATGTGCTGATCGTCGCCAACGGCGCGTCGTTCGCCGCTGCCGGATCCGCCAACCCGTCCCGGGACGCCTTCTCGTTGCGTGGCGGAGACCCGTTGGCCATCAACGGGTATCGGAACCCACGCGTCAGTGGTGCCGTCGACCGGCTGGTGGCCTCGGATCTGGCCGCCGACCGCCTCGACCTGGTCCGGACCATCGAGAACACCGCATGGGCGACACTGCCGTCGATCCCGTTGTTCGCTGCGCCGCGGATGCAGGTGTGGGGCACCGGGGTCGATAATGTGGTGGCCGGACTGGGCCGCAACGGGACCGGATGGAACATGGATCGGTGGACGGCACATGGTGACTGACGCAGAACATCTGCCCGGCGGGGACGAGACCACCGAACGGGCGTTGGCCCGCGCGCGACAGGCGATCGCCGAGCATGCACGACTCGTCGCGGACTTCCCCAAGCCGGGAATCGCCTTCAAGGACCTGACGCCCGTCCTGGCCGACCCGGTCGGGCTGTCGTCGGTGGTGACCGCGTTGACGCACGGCTGCACCGAGGTCGATCTGGTGGCCGGTATCGATGCGCGTGGCTTCCTGCTCGGCGGGGCGGTGGCGCGCGAACTGAACGTCGGTGTGTTGGCGGTGCGCAAGGGTGGCAAGCTTCCACCGCCGGTACACAGCGTCAGCTACGACCTGGAGTACGGCACCGCGAGCCTCGAGATACCGGCCGGCGGCATCGACATCACCGGGCAGCGGGTCCTGCTGGTCGACGATGTGTTGGCGACCGGCGGCACCGCTGTGGCCGCGGCGGATCTGTTGGCCCGGGCGGGTGCGCAGGTCGTCGGGGTCGCGGTGATCATGGAACTCGACGGACTCCCCGGGCGCGTGACCATCGCCGACGGCCTCGGGACACACGTGCCTGTACATGCCGTGACCACCGGATGACGTGCCGGTCCTTTCCGTCAGCGACGAATCGATCCGCGGTCCGCTTTCGCCGGGCGGACTAGACTCGCCTCATCCGGTGTTTCATATCCGGTGACACGGCCGGCGGAGAGGAGGTCATGATGCACGATGAGGTCGACACCGACACCCGGAAGGGGGAGGTGGCGTCGTCGGGTCAGCAGGCACGGCCTCCCCGTGAAACCTCGGGCTCCGCGACGGCCGGGCGGCCGGGACGTGACGGCGCCGAAAGGCCCGACCCGCGACCCGACGAACGAACACCACCGACGACCGGCGCGAACGGTGCCGAGCGTGCGGCCGCGAAGACGGAGACCCTGGCCGCGCCCTCGACGTCGGCGTCGCGTCGTGTCCGCGCCCGCCTCGCGCGGCGGATGACCGCGACCCGCAGCCCGGTACGGCCGGTGCTCGAGCCGCTGGCCACCCTGCACCGCGAGATCTATCCGAAGGCCGACGTCGCGCTGCTGCAGCACGCCTACGACATCGCCGACGAACGACATACCGGCCAGACCCGGAAATCCGGCGACCCCTACATCACCCATCCGCTGGCCGTCGCGACGATCCTCGCCGACCTCGGGATGGACACCACCACGCTGGTGGCGGCGCTCCTGCACGACACCGTCGAGGACACCGGTTACACCCTCGAAGCCCTGGAGAAGGACTTCGGTGCCGAGGTCGCCCATCTCGTGGACGGTGTGACGAAGTTGGACAAGGTGGCGCTGGGCAGCGCGGCCGAGGCCGAGACGATCCGAAAGATGATCATCGCGATGGCCCGCGACCCCCGCGTGCTGGTCATCAAGGTCGCCGACCGCCTCCACAACATGCGGACGATGCGGTTCCTGCCGCCGGAGAAGCAGGCCCGCAAGGCCCGCGAGACCCTGGAAGTCATTGCGCCGCTGGCCCATCGGCTGGGAATGGCGACCGTCAAGTGGGAGTTGGAGGATCTGTCGTTCGCGATCCTGCACCCCAAGCGATACGAGGAGATCGTGCGGCTGGTCGCCGATCGGGCACCCTCACGCGACACCTACCTCGCCCGGGTACGGGCCGATATCAACAACGCTCTCGGCGGCGCCCGGATCTCCGCGAGCGTCGAGGGACGGCCGAAACACTACTGGTCGATCTATCAGAAGATGATCGTCAAGGGCCGCGACTTCGACGACATCCACGATCTGGTCGGCATCCGGATTCTGTGCGACGAGGTGCGCGACTGCTACGCCGCCGTCGGCGTGGTGCATTCGTTGTGGCAGCCGATGGCCGGCCGGTTCAAGGACTACATCGCGCAGCCCCGCTTCGGGGTCTACCAGTCGCTGCACACCACGGTCATCGGGCCGGAGGGTAAACCGCTCGAGGTGCAGATCCGCACCCACGAGATGCACCGCACCGCCGAGTTCGGCATCGCCGCGCATTGGCGGTACAAGGAGAGCCGCGGGAAGGGTAAGGGTCCGCGCAAGTCCGACTCCGCCGAGATCGACGACATGGCGTGGATGCGTCAACTGCTCGACTGGCAGCGGGAGGCCGCCGACCCGGGAGAGTTCCTGGAGTCGCTGCGCTACGACCTGGCCGTGCAGGAGATCTTCGTCTTCACCCCGAAGGGGGACGTGATCACGTTGCCCGCCGGTTCCACACCGGTCGACTTCGCCTACGCCGTGCACACCGAGGTCGGGCACCGATGTATCGGCGCCCGCGTCAACGGTCGGCTCGTCGCGCTCGAGCGCACACTCGAGAACGGTGAGGTCGTCGAGGTATTCACGTCGAAGGCGCCCAATGCCGGGCCGTCGAAGGACTGGCAGAACTTCGTCGTGTCGCCGCGTGCGAAGGCCAAGATCCGGCAGTGGTTCGCCAAGGAGCGGCGTGAGGAAGCGCTCGAGACCGGCAAGGAGGCCATCGCCAAGGAGGTCCGCCGTGGTGGACTTCCGTTGCAGCGCTTGATGAGTGCCGAGTCGATGGCGACGATCGCCAAGGAACTGCGGTATCAGGACGTGACCGCGCTGTACACGGCGGTGGGGGAGAACCACGTCTCCGCGCGGCATGTGGTGAACCGGCTGGTCGCCTCGCTGGGCGGACTCGACGACGCGGTCGACGAGATCGCCGAAAGGTCGACGCCGTCGACGTTGCCGACACGCACGCGACAGGGCGGTGACGCCGGGGTCGTCGTCGAAGGGCTCGACAACGTGATGGCGAAGCTCGCCAAATGCTGCACGCCGGTGCCCGGCGACGAGATCATGGGGTTCGTCACCCGCGGCGGCGGGATCAGCGTGCATCGCACGGACTGCACGAACGCGTCGTCACTGAAGGAGCAGTCCGAACGGATCATCGAGGTCTCCTGGGCGCCGTCGCCGTCGTCGGTGTTCCTGGTGGCGATCCAGGTCGAGGCGCTCGACCGGCACCGGCTGCTGTCCGACGTCACCAAGGTGCTCGCCGACGAACGCGTCAACATCCTGTCGGCGTCGGTCACCACCAGTCGCGACCGGGTCGCGATCAGCAAGTTCACCTTCGAGATGGGCGATCCGAAACATCTCGGGCACGTGCTGAACGTGGTCCGCAACGTCGAGGGCGTCTACGACGTGTACCGGGTGACCTCAGCCGCCTGAGGGCCCGCGACGCCACGCGAGGCGTCATCCTGGTCCCTGAGGAGCGTCGCGAGGAACGAGCGAGGCGTCGGCCCGGTCCCTGAGGAGCGTCGCGAGGAACGAGCGAGGCGTCGGCCCGGTCCCTGAGGAGCGTCGCGAGGAACGAGCGAGGCGTCACGAAGGGCCACCCGCCGCAGCTCAGCCCTTACGTACCGGCGTAGCTCAGTCCTGCGTCTCCGATTCGACCGTCGCGGACGTGATGTCCACCGGTTGTGCCGGGCGGCCGTCCTCTGCATTGCCGTTCGGGCCGGGCGTCAGACCGTTCTCCGAGATCTTGTCGAGCACGGCGAGTCCGTCGGGATCGACGTTGCCGACCACCGTGTAGTTCGGGGCGAGCTGGCTGTCCTGGATGACCAGGAAGAACTGGCTGGAACCGGTGTTGCTCTGCGCCATCTGCGGGTTGTTGCTGTTGGCGATGGCGACCGTTCCGCGCGGATACGTCACCGGTGCGGTCCCGGACATCGGGTCGGCCTCACCGGCGGGCGCCAGGTCGGTCGGCAGTTCGTCAGGGCTCGACCAGCCGGGACCGCCCGCTCCCGTTCCGGTCGGATCGCCACATTGCAACACCTTCAGCGATTCGCTGTTGGTGAGGCGGTGGCACGGGGTGTTGTCGTAGAAGTCGTTCTCGGCCAACGAGATCACCGCAGCGGTGTTGCACGGGGCGCCCTGCCGGTGCAGCGTGACCGGGATGGCGCCCTGGTTGGTGTCGAGGACCAGATTCGCGGTGCCCTCCTTGAGTTGCCGGTCGTCCGGCTTGGGGGCGGTGCGCTGCTTCGACTCTCCGGCGCGCATCTCGTCGAGGTAGGTCTGCGCCTGTGCCCGCTGGTCGGCCGGGACCTCCGGCGGGACCTCGGCGGGCAGTTCGTCGAAACGGTTCGGCTGATCCTCGTAGGAGCAGGCGGTCCAACGGGCGGCCTCGCGGTCATCGAGGATCTTCTTCACGATCAGGGTCGTCGCGGTGGCGACGATCGCGACAACCACAACTGTGGACACCGAGGCGATGATGATCTTGCGGCGCCGCTTCTCCTGCCGTTCCCGCTCGAGGCGTTCCTCGAGCTTGCGCTTGGCTGCCTCGCGACGTTCCTCGTTGCTGGACACGCGGTTGGATCCTCCTGAACTCGTGTGCCGTGGCTCCCCCCGGGGGATGGCATGCGGTACGTGCGGTCTCGGGCACGTCAATCGGCGCTGATGCTACATCGACAGGCCAGTGTGCCAGCCGAACCTGAGAGTTCCATGGTCGGGGCGGGTGATGTCGGGGCAGGCGCGAGTGGAGGTGGCGAGGTGCTTTGTCACAATGGATGGATGTTGATCACCGGATTCCCGGCCGGGATGTTCCAGACCAACTGCTACCTCCTCGCCACCGAGGCAGGGTCGGAGGCGGTCATCATCGACCCCGGGCAGGACGCTGCGGCGCGGGTCCGCGAGTTGCTGACCGAGCATGACCTGACGCCGGTCGCGGTTCTGCTCACCCACGGGCATCTCGATCACACGTGGAACGCCACCGAATTGTGCGACGAGTTCTCCATCCCGGCCTACATCCATCCCGATGACAGGCCGATGCTCGCCGACCCCGGTATGGGTCTGGGGCGGGCGCTGGGCGGCCTGATCGGCGCGATGGAGTTCCGCGAGCCGGAGAAGGTGGTCGAGTTCAGCGATGGCGAGGATGTCGAACTGGCCGGCATCCGGATCTCGGTCGACCTGGCGCCCGGCCACACGCAGGGGTCGGTGCTGCTCGGCGTCGATGTACCCGTCGAGACCGAGCCGGGGGAGACGGCCGGATCGGTCGACGTCGTGCCGGTGTGCTTCTCCGGAGATGTCCTGTTCGCGGGGTCGATCGGCCGGACCGACCTACCAGGTGGCAACCACCAACAGTTGCTGGATTCCATCGCCGACAAACTGTTGCCGCTTCCCGATCACACCCAGGTGTTGCCCGGACATGGGCCGCAGACCTCGATCGGCGCCGAGCGTGCGAGCAACCCGTTCCTCGTCGACCTGCCGGGTCGCGAGGACTCCACTCCGAAGAAGGGACGTTTCGGACTGTGAGCGCCGAGTTTGCCGCGCCGCGGGGTGTGCCGGACTACTTCCCGCCTGCCTCCGCCGACTTCCGACGGGTGCGCGACACGTTGACCGATGCGGCGCGGCGGGCCGGTTACGGCCACATCGAGTTGCCGATCTTCGAGGAGACCGCGCTGTTCGCGCGTGGCGTGGGTGAGTCGACCGACGTGGTCAGCAAGGAGATGTACACCTTCGCCGATCGCGGTGACCGCTCGGTGACGTTGCGGCCGGAAGGCACCGCGGGTGTGATGCGTGCGGTGATCCAGCACGGCCTCGACCGGGGTCAACTCCCGGTGAAGCTGTGTTATGCGGGACCCTTCTTCCGGTACGAGAAGCCCCAGACCGGCCGCTACCGTCAACTGCAGCAGGTCGGCGTGGAGGCCATCGGGGTCGACGATCCCGCGCTCGACGCCGAGGTCATCGCGGTTGCCGACGAGGGCTACCGGCGCCTCGGTCTGTCGGGTTTCCGACTGGAACTCACCTCGCTCGGCGATGCCGCGAGCCGCGGGCCGTACCGGGAAGCGTTGCAACAGTTCCTCTTCGGGCTCGATCTGGACGAGGCGACGCGACGTCGGGCGGAGATCAATCCGCTGCGGGTGCTCGACGACAAGCGCCCCGAGGTGAAGGCTGCGACCGCGGATGCGCCGCTGCTCATCGATTACCTGTCCGACGACGCCCGTGCACATTTCGATCTGGTGCTGACCCATCTCAAACGGCTCGGGGTTCCCTACGAACTGAACCCACGGCTGGTGCGCGGACTGGACTACTACACGAAAACCACCTTCGAGTTCGTGCACGACGGGCTCGGCGCACAGTCCGGCATCGGCGGCGGTGGGCGCTACGACGGGCTGATGCAACAGATCGGCGGCAAGCAGGATCTGTCCGGGATCGGTTTCGGCCTCGGCGTCGACCGCACCATGCTGGCCATGGAGGCGGAGGGCGTCGCGCACGCGGACATCGCGCGGTGTCAGGTGTTCGGAGTTCCGCTGGGCTCCGACGCCAAGGCCGAATTGGTCGGTGTCGCAGGACAACTGCGTGCGGCGGGGATCGGCGTCGACCTCGCCTACGGCGACCGCGGCCTGAAGGGCGCGATGAAGGCAGCCGATCGCTCCGGAGCCCGACTCGCACTTGTGTTGGGGGACAGGGAACTCGCGGAACGGCGGGTGGAGATAAAGGACCTCACCAACGGTGAGCAACACCAGGTGTCGCTCGATGCGATCGTGGATGAGGTTCGGAAGCTGCTCGGCTGAGCGGTGGTCGAGTAGTCCGCTGCGCCCATCTCGTTGGCCGAGTAGTCCGAGCCGCCCCCCAACCCCGTTGGTCGAGTCGCCCGAGCCGCCACCCGCCCGTTGGTCGAGTAGTCCGAGCCGCGCCTTACCGTTGGTCGAGTAGTCCGAGCCGCTAGGCGAGGGCGTATCCGCCGGATTGAGCCTGTCGAAATCGAGACCTCGGAACTCGCGAGACCTCCTGCACCACAGAACTTGTCATACCTGGCCGATATCCTGAACCCAATCAGAAACCGCACACCGAACCGCTATCCACAGGCCGCGGCTCACGCATCAGAATCGTCAGACCCAACCGATAATCTGTTGTCAGTTCCACTACTACGACACAGCTTTATCCGTCGGTCAATTAGTTCGAGGCGCACCCCCCGCGGGTCGAGTAGTCCGAGCCGCACCCCCGCCGGTGGTCGAGTAGTCCGAGCCGCTAGGCGAGGACGTAATCGAGACCTCCGACACCCACCAATCCCACTGCACCACAGATCTTGTCACACCCCTGCGATATCCTGAACCCAACCAGAAACCGCAGCAGAACCGTTTTCCACAGGCTCCGGATCAGCAACCGAAGTTGTCGTACCCACCCGATACTCTGATATCAGTTTCGGTCCCGCACAGCATCTCCCACTCGTGAAAGGCCTGGCGTGTTCACCTACACCGACCCCACCGCCGACGACACGCTGTTGTCGTCGGTGGGTGCCGAGGGGTTGGGGGCGTTCGCGCGCGATGCGTTGCGGTTGAGTCGACAAGCCGAAGCCCGCGCACTACTGATGGCCTACCGCATCGGCGAAAGAGCCTACAACGAGCGGCTGTTCGGTGCTGACGGCCGCCACCGCATGATCTTCGGCCAGACCGCCCGCAACGCCGCGGTCGGAGAGATCTCCCTGGCGTTGCGGATCAACAAAACCAAAGCCGGCGAATGGTACTCGCTCGGCGCGTCGCTACAGGAGTACCCGAAGATCCGGATGGCCTATCTGGCCGGCGAATTCAGCACCCATCGCATGTCGGTGATGGTGCACGCCGCCGACATCGCCCCCAAAGGTGACCTTCGCGACCAACTGCCCAACCCCGACGACACCACCGACAGCGACGAGCCGGCACACGAGCCGACCGACCCGACCCTCGACGACCTCCTCGACGACGAGGCCGACGACACCGATCCGGATGCCGAGGTACAACCGGAACCGCAACCCGACCAGGATGAGCCGGTCAGTTTCGAAGACCTCGCCCTCGAGTTGAGCAATCGGGCCTCCACCGACACCGCCCTGCGTGACGATCTCGCCGACGCGGTGATCAGCCTCGACCCCGACGGTGCGGCCGAATCCCGGGATGCGATCGCCGAAGCGTTCGAGAACATCACCTTCAGCAACGAAGCCGGCGGGCACATGAATCTCGATGCCTGCATGCCTGCTGAACACGGGGTGCACCTGCGTGACCGCATCAGCGCGCTCGTTGCGGTACGCGTGTGCAAGAACGACCCACGCACCCTCGGCCGGCAGCGCATCCTTGCGTTCGGCGAGATCGTGGGCATCCCGGGCGCCGCCCTGGCCTGTGAATGCGGCGAGGACACCTGCACCGCCGGAAAGACCCGCACCAAGCGCAGCAAGCGGACGGCGCCCAGTACCGACGCGGACATGGACACGAACAGTTCATCGGCGAACAATGGCGACCAGGGTGACGACAACCCGTCGGCCACGGCCGCAAACACCAACGACACGTCCGATCACGAGGCCGACCCGAGCAACGACAATGACGAGGACGAGGACCACGATCGGTCGAGCAGCTCGTTCATCAGTGCGCCCGCCGACACCGCCGACGTCACCGACAACCACGACGTCTCCGAGACCAGCAGCGAGCCCGCCGCCGACGACATCACCACTGTCGACAGCACTGCCGATGTCGACACGACCGAGACCGGCGCCGACGCGACTGAGGACGCCGGCGACACCGGCCACACCGACTCGGTGCCCGCCTGGACCCTGCTGCACGACCCGACCGGCACCGAACCCACCCGCCTGCAGGGCTACGGGGCCATCGATCCAGCTCACGCCGCCGATCTGGCGCAACGGGCGAAGATCATCACCGTCCCCACCCTGACCACCCCGAAGCCGGCCAGCCGACTGATCGTCGTCGGCGACCGCGCCCTGGCACCACCGATCGACCCCACCGGGCACGGCGGATTCGACATCCCACCACCCGGAGCTCTCATATACAGACCGTCTGACGGGCTACGCGCCGAGATCACCTACCTTGATCGGCGCTGCCGCTACCCGTACTGCAGCCGACCGTCCCACGAGTGCGAGCTCGACCACCTGGTGAAGTTCAACCATGCCGACCCGCTGGCCGGCGGCTGGAGCGTGCCCTTCAACTTCGCACCGCTCTGCCGCCCCGATCACCATCGCAAACACGATGGCGGCTGGGTACCGACCATGCACACCGACCGCACCATCACGTGGCGCAACCTGCGCACCGGCGAAATCATCATCACCCACCCGCGCTGACGGCGGTCACTGCTCGGTGAGTTCGTCGGCGAGTACGTCGAGCGAGACCCCACCGAGGGCGAGCGCCCGAGTGTGGAAATCCTTGAGGGTCCAGTCCCGATGGGCGGCGAGTGCCGCGGTGCGGGTTTCTTCCCAGACCCGTTGTCCGAGAGCGTAGGACGGTGCCTGTCCCGGCCACCCCAGATAGCGGTTGAGTTCGAATCGCAGCACCGCCCGGTCCATCGCCACCGAACTGGTCAGGAACTGCCATGCCTTCTCGTCGTCCCACGTACCACCACCAAGTGCCGCCGGCGCCCGAAGACCGCAGTGCACTCCGATGTCGACGGCGACACGCGCAGCCCGCAGACGCTGCGAATCGAGCATGCCCATCCGGTCTCCCGGATCGTCGAGCCACCCCAGGTCCGCCATGAGCCGCTCGGCGTACAGAGCCCAACCTTCGCCGTGCCCAGATGTGAACGAGGCGAGCTTGCGCCACGCGTTCAGATCGTCACTGACGATCGCCGCCCCGATCTGCAGATGATGACCGGGCACCCCCTCATGGAACACGGTGGTGGTCTCCTGCCACGTGTGGAACACGTCCTGTTCGGGCGGCACCGACCACCACATCCGGCCGGGCCGGGACAGATCGGCGCTCGGCTGGGTGTAATAGATGATCCCCGTCGACGACGGCGCCAATCGGCACTCCAGCCGCGTCAACCGTGACGGGATGTCGAAATGTGTGCCGGTCAGACCCTCCACCGCCCGGTCGGACAGCTCCTGCATCCATGCGACGAACTCGTGCCGATCGTGAATGGCGTAGCGCGGCAACGTGTCCAGATGGGCCATCGCCTCCGGTACCGTCGCGCCGGGAAGCAGCTCGTCGGCAAGCGTGGCCTGCTCGGCGACAATCGCGGCGAGCCGGTCCAGGGCCCAGGCATAGGCCTCGTCCGGATCGACATCGGCCCCCAGATACGCAGGCAGATGACGCAGATAGCGCTCCCGGCCGATCCCGTCCCTCGTCACCGCCACCGGCGCCACCTCCGCCCGCAGCACGGCGGCGAGCGCACCGAACGCCACGCGCACATCGCCCAGCGCCACCTCGAGCGGCCCCGAGAGCGCCGGGTCATCGGCAATCGGCACGGTGTTGCTTGCGATCGCCTCGGCCGCCCCGTCCGCCTGCGCCGCGACCAACTCGACCTGGCGTCGCGCGATCGGCGGACCGTGCGCCACCCGATGCCGCAGTCCGTCGATGATCGTGTCGACACACTCGGGCAGCGCTCGTAGCCGTTCCACGAACACCGCGCGTTCCGGCGCGCTGTCGGTCGGCATCAGATCAAAGATGTCGCGCACGGCCTGCAGCGGTGACGCGATCACATTGCAGTCGCCGACCCGCTCACCCGACTCCGCGAGGGCGATCTCACGACGCAGCGACGCCGACATGGTGGCGACCGTGACGCGATCGACGTCGTCGACGACGTGCGCCTCACCGAGCGCATGCACGGTGGCGCGCGCCTCGGCCGTGCGCGCGGCGCAGGCGGCGGGGGAGAAGTCGGTCAGCAGGTGATCGTGACCCGGCAACCCGACCTCGGTCGCGAACAGGGGATCCAGCGCCGCCTGATCCGCGAGGTATCGCTCCGCGATCCGGTCGACCACACTCGGCGTCCGCGGCGACGACGCGGCCATACCGCTCGGTTCGCTGCTCATAGGTCGTTGGTCGCGAACGTGTCGCATCGATTGGGGTTGCCGGAGTCATACCCGATGGTGAACCAGCGTGAGCGCTGCTCGGCCGAGCCGTGCGTCCAGCCCTCCGGGTTGGAGTTCGCGCCCTGGATGGTGTCGTCGCCGATCGCCTTCGCGGTCTGGATCACCGTGTCGATCTGGTTCTGGGTCAACGGTTCAAGCATGGCGTCCGGGCCCTTGTCCGCGTGAAACGCCCACACACCGGCGAGGCAGTCGGCCTGCAACTCGACGCGCACCGACCCCGATCGTGGACCCTGCGAGCCCATCTGGTTGCCCCGCTGCAGGGCGCCCGTCAGGTTTTGGACGTGATGGCCGTACTCGTGCGCGACCACATACTCCTGCGCGAGAGGACCGTCGCTGCCGCCCATCTGCTCCAACTGGGCAAAGAATGAGGGATCGAAGTAGGCGGTCTGGTCGGCCGGGCAATAGAACGGCCCGGTCGCCGACGATGCCGGTCCGCAGCCGGTGGTGACCGCGCCGGTGAAGATCTTCGTGCTCGGGGGCGTGTACCCGGGCATGAGGTCCGACCACACGTCGTCGAGGCTGTTGGTGGTCGCGACGATACGACAGATGGTGTCGACGTTGGCCTTCTCGATGGTGCACGACTGGATGTGCTCGTTGATCTGCGCCACGTCCTGGCTGTTGGATGTGCCGCCGCCGTACGACGTCCCACCCGTGAGCGATCCCGGATCGACGCCGAGGAACAGGGCGACGATGGTGATGATCAGTCCGGCGCCACCTCCGACGGCGATCCGTCCCACACCGCCGCCGCCACCGCCGCCGGAGACCGAGCCCGTGTCGAGGGGACCGTCGCCCTGAAAAACCATCCTCGCTCCTTGTCCCGGCTCCACATCCGATCGGCCCGGCGGCGCGCCGGAGTCGGCACGGTCGAGCATATTCGCCCGGCTGCCCGGGTGGGGTTCGGTCCAGGTCACGTCAGTAGGATGAGCCGAGATTCGCTTCGATCCCCCTGGAAGGACCCCTGAGTGCTCCGCACGCATCTCGCCGGCTCGCTGCGCCGCGCCGACGCCTCGCAGACCGTCACCGTCGCCGGCTGGGTGGCGCGTCGTCGTGACCACGGGGGCGTCGTCTTCATCGACCTCCGTGACAGCTCGGGTCTCGTCCAGGTCGTGTTCCGCGACGAAGCCGTCGCCGAGGCCGCACACCGGCTGCGCGCCGAATTCTGCGTCGCCGTCACCGGCGTCGTCGAGGTGCGCCCCGAGGGCAGCGAGAACCCCAACCTTCCGTCGGGCGAGATCGAGATCAACGCCGTCGGCCTCGACGTGCTCAACGCGTCCGCCCCGTTGCCGTTCCAGCTCGACGAGAACCCGGGCGAGGAGGCGCGCCTGCGGCACCGCTACCTCGATCTGCGGCGCGAGCGCCCCGCGCACGCCCTCCGCCTGCGGTCCAAGGTGAACGCCGCCGCGCGCAGCGTGCTCGCCGAAAACGACTTCGTCGAGGTGGAGACCCCCACCATGACGCGCTCGACACCGGAGGGTGCACGCGACTTCCTCGTGCCGGCCCGTCTGCAGCCGGGCACGTTCTACGCGCTGCCGCAGAGCCCGCAGCTGTTCAAGCAGCTCCTCATGGTCGCCGGGATGGAGCGGTACTACCAGATCGCCCGCTGCTACCGCGACGAGGACTTCCGCGCCGACCGCCAGCCCGAGTTCACCCAGCTCGACGTCGAGATGAGCTTCGTCGACCAGGACGACGTCATCGCCCTGTCCGAGAAGATCCTCGTCGCCCTGTGGAAGCTCATCGGCGTCGACATCACCACGCCCATCCCGCGGATCACCTACGCCGACGCGATGCGCCGGTTCGGCTCCGACAAGCCGGATCTCCGGTTCGGCATCGAACTCGTCGAATGCGCAGAGTTCTTCGCCGACACCCCGTTCCGGGTGTTCCAGGCACCCTACGTCGGTGCAGTCGTCATGCCTGGCGGAGCGTCTCAGCCGCGCCGTCAACTCGACGCCTGGCAGGAATGGGCCAAGCAACGCGGCGCGAAGGGGCTGGCCTACATCCTGGTCGGCGAGAACGGGGAACTCGGCGGGCCCGTGGCCAAGAACCTCTCCGACGCCGAGCGGGCCGGGATCGCCGCACACGTCGGCGCCGAACCGGGCGACTGCATCTTCTTCGCCGCCGGCCCGGCCAAGGCCCAACGTGCGCTGCTCGGCGCCGCGCGCGGCGAGATCGCGTCGAAACTCGGGTTGATCAAGCCCGATGACTGGGCGTTCACCTGGGTCGTCGATGCCCCGCTGTTCGAACCGGCCGACGATGCGACCGCGTCCGGCGACGTCGCAGTCGGCTCCGGCGCGTGGACCGCCGTGCACCACGCCTTCACCGCCCCGAAACCGGAGTCGCTCGAGCACCTCGAATCCGACCCGGGCGCCGCACTGGCCTACGCCTACGACATCGTCTGCAACGGCAACGAGATCGGCGGCGGCTCGATCCGTATCCATCGCCGCGACGTGCAGGAGCGGGTCTTCGAGATCATGGGGATCGGCCACGACGAGGCGCAGGAGAAGTTCGGGTTCCTGCTCGACGCCTTCGCCTTCGGCGCGCCCCCGCACGGTGGCATCGCCTTCGGCTGGGACCGCATCACGGCACTGCTGGCCGGGGAGAACTCGATCCGTGAGGTCATCGCCTTCCCCAAGTCGGGCGGCGGCGTCGACCCGCTGACCGACGCGCCGGCACCGATCACGGCTGCCCAGCGCAAGGAATCCGGTATCGACGCCAAGCCGGTACCCCGCAAGCAGCAGGGGGATGCGGGTGCGCCCGCCGATGCCGCGCCGGGCGGTGCCTGACCTCGCACCGGGCGCGGTCCATGCGGGCGGGTGACGCCGCCCGCATACTCGGCATCGGGTCGCTAATTGTGATGTGATTTCTGACCATGACGATCAAGGTGGCCCTCGAGCATCGCACGAGTTACGCATTCGATCGATCGGCCAAGATCTTCCCGCACGTGGTGCGGTTGCGGCCCGCGCCCCACTCGCGGACGCCGATCGAGGCGTACTCGCTGAAAGTGGAACCCGCAGAACACTTCTTGAACTGGCAACAGGATGCGTTCAGCAACTACATGGCGCGGCTGGTGTTCCCTGAGCCGTCGTCGACACTGTCGATCACGGTGAGTCTCATCGCCGATCTCACCGCGATCAACCCGTTCGATTTCTTCATCGAGGACTGGGCCGAAAACTACGGCTTCGTGTATCCCGACGAACTGCGCAACGATCTGGAGATCTTCCTTCGGCCGGTGGGTGTGACCGAGGGCGAATTCACCGGCGCCCCGGTGCATCCGTCGGTCGCGGAGTTCGCCGCCAGGCACAAGCCGACCGGCAAGATCCGCATCATCGATTTCCTGGTCGCCCTCAACCAGGCCGTGCAGCAGGCCGTCGGCTACACGGTGCGCCTGGAGGCGGGTGTCCAGACGCCGGAGTACACCCTCGCCAGCGGGATCGGCTCCTGCCGTGACTCCGCATGGTTGCTCGTCGCGGTGCTCCGCGAACTCGGCCTCGCGGCCCGTTTCGTGTCGGGCTATCTGGTGCAGCTGACGTCCGACATCAAGTCGATCGACGGCCCGTCCGGACCCGACGCCGACTTCACCGACCTGCACGCCTGGACCGAGGTCTATCTCCCCGGTGCCGGCTGGGTCGGCATGGACCCCACATCCGGGCTGTTCGCCGGCGAAGGCCACATCCCGCTCGCCGCCACCCCGAATCCCGGCGGCGCCGCGCCCATCACCGGGGCGACCGGACCGTGCCACGCCACGCTCGACTTCTCCAACACGGTCACCCGCTTCCACGAGGACCCGCGCGTCACCCTCCCGTACACGCCGTCGCAGTGGGAACGCGTGCAGGAGCTCGGCCTCGCCCTCGACGAGAAGATGACGGCCAACGACGTCAGGCTGACGATGGGCGGCGAACCCACATTCGTCTCCATCGACAACCAGACCGACCCCGAGTGGACGACCGCGGCCGACGGCCCCCACAAGCGCGCCCTCGCCTCCGAACTCGCGGGCCGACTCAAGACGGAATACGCACCCGCCGGCCTCGTCCAGCGCAGCCAGGGCAAGTGGTATCCGGGTGAACCCCTGCCGCGCTGGCAGATCGCGCTGACGTGGCGCACCGACGGCCGGCCGATCTGGCGTCGCCCCGAACTCCTCGCCGACCCCTGGGCGAGCCGCGCCGAGGCGCAGGCGAGCATCGAGGTGGAGACCAGCGGACCGGCGCCGGGCACCCGAGGGTCGTCGGAGACAGCACAGAAACTTCTCACCGCCTTCGCCGGACGGCTCGGGCTGCCGCTGTCCCAGGTGATGCCGGCGTTCGAGGATCCGTTGCTGCGGATGCGTGACCTCGCGGCGTTGCCGCCCGGCGATCCGGGCGCCGACCCGACCCTGCGGACGTTCGTCTCCGCGCAGCTCGCCGAGGCCGCCGTCGAGGCCGCCGATGCGGACGAGGACCTCGAGCCGCCCGCGGATTCGACCCCGGCCCGTCGCGCACTGCTGGCCAAGCTCGACGAGGCGGTGACCGCGCCGACCGCCTACGTGTTGCCGCTGAGCCGTTCTGAGGACGAGACCGCCTGGCAGAGCGCCCGCTGGACGACTCGCCGCGGCCGCCTGGTGCTCACCCCCGGCACGTCGCCGGCCGGCCTGCGGTTGCCCCTCAACTCGCTGTCCTGGGGGCCGGCGCCGACACTCTTCGAGTCGGATCCCTCAGCGCGACCGGAGCCGCTTCCCGAGGACCCGGCGCAGGCCCTCGGCTGGTCGGTCAAGGAGATGGACCCGGCCGCGTTCGTGCCCCGCAGCGCCGTCGTCGCCGAGATGCGCGGGGGTGTGCTGTACGTCTTCCTGCCGCCGACCGGGACACTGGAGGAGTTCCTCGCGATCGTCGAGATGGTCGAGGACGCCGCCGCGGCCATCGACACACCGGTCGTCATCGAGGGCTACGGGCCACCGGCAGACGGCCGTCTCACATCTCTCACCGTGACACCCGACCCCGGCGTCATCGAGGTGAACATCCAGCCCACCAACGGCTTCGGCGAGCAATCCGAACTCCTCGAATCGCTCTACGACCATGCGCGGCGCGTGCGGCTGGGTACCGAGACGTTCGACCTCGACGGCAGCCACGGCGGCACCGGCGGCGGCAACCACATCACTCTCGGCGGGCCGACCCCGTCCGATTCGCCGATGCTGCGCCGACCGGATCTGCTGGTGTCGATGCTGACGTTCTGGCAGCGCCACCCGGCGCTGTCGTACCTGTTCTCCGGTCGGTTCGTCGGCACCACCTCGCAGGCGCCGCGCGTCGACGAGGGCCGGGAATCGTCGCTGTACGAACTCGAGATCGCCTTCGCCGAGATCGATCGGCTCGCGGTCAAGGCCGGCGGGGCAGAAGGGGTCGACGCGCCGCCCAACCCCTGGGTGACCGACCGGGCACTGCGCCACCTGTTGACCGACATCACCGGCAACACCCATCGCGCGGAGTTCTGCATCGACAAGCTCTACAGCCCGGACTCGCCGCGCGGCCGACTCGGCCTGCTGGAACTGCGTGCCTTCGAGATGCCGCCCCATCACCAGATGGCGATGGTGCAGTCCCTGCTCGTGCGGTCGCTTGTCTCGTGGTTCTGGGAGCAGCCCTACCGCGGACGACTGATCCGCCACGGCGCCGACCTGCACGGCAAGTACCTCCTGCCGCACTACGTGATCGCCGACATCGCCGCGGTCGCCGAGGAACTGCGCGCCGCGGGCTACCCGTTCGACACCGCGTGGCTCGACCCGTTCACCGAGTTCCGCTTCCCGCGGCTGGGCACCGTCCAGATCCGCGACCACGAGGTGGAACTGCGTGGCGCCATCGAACCGTGGAACACCCTGGGCGAGGAGTCGACCGGAATGGGTACCGCCCGCTATGTCGACTCGTCGATCGAGCGTGTCCAGGTCCGCGTCCTCGGCGGCGAGGACGACCGGTTCCTGCTCACCTGCAACGGCTACCCGATCCCGCTGCGTCCGACCGGCCGCACCGGCGAGCAGGTCGGCGGAATCCGGTTCCGCGCCTGGCAACCGCCGAGTGCGCTGCACCCCACCATCACCGTCGACACCCCGCTGACCTTCGATCTCGTCGACACGGTGTCGGAACGGTCGGTGGGCGGCGCGACCTACCACATCGTCCACCCCGGCGGACGGGCGTACGACCGCCCACCGGTCAACGCGGTCGAGGCCGAGTCACGCCGCAACGGACGGTTCGAGGCGGCCGGCCACACCAGTGGGTCGGTCGACGTCGGACTCCTGCGTGAACGACAGGCGCGGATCGCCACCGACACCGGGGTACCGGCCATCCTCGATCTGCGTCGGGCACGTACAGTTCTCCGGTGACTGTTTCGTCCGGCAACACCGCCGGCACCGGGTTGCCGACGGTGTTCGACCGGTATCGCCCCGACGGTTCCGCCCTGTTCGACGTGGAGCGGCTCGCCACCGCTGATGCGGCGGGCACTGCAACGCCCACCCCCTATGACGAGATGATCGATGGCTCCGGCCGCGTCCGGCCCGCCTGGACCGATCTGGTGGCGGGCTACGGATTGCGCGGTGACCCGCGACTGCGCGCCGCGGCGACGCGTCTGGCGACCGCGATCCGCGACGAAGGCGTGATCTACAACGAGGTCGTCGGGTCGACGACGGTGGCCCGCGACTGGCAGGTCGACCCGGTGCCGCTGCTCGTCGACGGTGTCGAGTGGTCGGATCTGGAGAAGGCGATCATCCAGCGGTCGACCCTGCTCGACCTGCTGCTGCGCGACCTCTATCGGGATCAGAAGACCATCCGAAGCGGTCTGATCCCGCCCGAGATGGTGTTCGGACACCCCGCCTACATCCGCAAGGCCGTACGACTGGAGGTGCCCGGGCCGCACGCGCTGTTCCTGCACGCGATCGACCTCGGCCGCGCCCCGGACGGTCGGTTCGAGGTCTTCGCCGACCGCACGCAGGCGCCGTCGGGTATCGGTTTCGCGATGATCGACCGGCGACTCCTCTCCCGAACTTTCCCGCAGCTCTTCCAGACCTGCGCGCCGCGGCCGGTGACCACCTTCGTGGGGACACTGCGCCTCGCCCTGTTCGACTACGCGCCGCCCGGTGTCGATGACCCCACCGTGGCGGTGCTCAGCCCGGGCAGCATGTCGGAGACCGCGTTCGACCAGGCCCATCTGGCCTCGATCCTGGGTTTCCCGCTTGTGGAGGGCAACGACCTCACCGTCCGCGACGGCGTCGTCTACATGCGGTCGCTGGGCAAGCACAAGCGGGTCGACGTGCTGCTGCGCCGCATCGACGCCGAGTACGCCGACCCGCTGGACCTGCGGACCGATTCCCGCCTCGGTGTCGCCGGCCTCGTGGAGGCGATCTCGCGTGGGACGGTGACCGTCGTGAACACCCTCGGCGCCGGCGTCGTCGAGAGCCCGGCGATGCACACCGTCCTGGAGAAGCTCGCACCGGTGCTCATCGACGAAGAACTCGCCCTGCCGTCGGTGCCCACCTACTGGGCCGGCGACGATCTGCAGCGCGGCAAGATCCTCGCCGATATGGACAGCATGGTCCTGAGCAACGTCCGATCCGGCGAAGAGGTCGTGGTTCCGCTCGTCGACGCCGCCGCCCGCGCCGAGCTCGCCGCCCGCGTCGAGGCGCAGACGTGGCAGTGGGTGGGCCGGGAGCTGCGCCCGTACTCCGTGGCACCGACCATGACCCCCGGCCGAACAGATGGACCGGGGACCGCCGCACTCCGCGCCGCGCCGGTGGGCATCCGCGCGTTCAGCGTCGCGCAAGGCCCGACCTACGCGGTGATGCCCGGCGGCCTCGGCGCCGTGCTGGCCGACGGCCCGGCCGGTTCCGCGGTCCGCACGGTCGCCGCCAAGGACATCTGGGTGACCAGCGCCGATGTCGGGGGACACGTCTCCCGACGATCGACGACCACTGCGGGTGCCGTCGACGAGGCGGTGGCGCGTGGTGCGACACGGCCCGCCCGCACGCTCGAGTACTCGGACGTCGCCGCCGCGGCCAGCCCCCGTGTGCTCGCCGACCTGTTCTGGTTCGGCCGGTACGGAGAACGAACCGAGGCGACCACCCGGCTGGCCAAGGTGGCCCGTGAGCGATACCAGGAGGTGCAGTACCGGCCGTGGATGAGCGGTACGGCCGCGGTTCCGCTCGTGCTGCATGCCACCGGACTCGTCACCGGCACCGCCACCTATCTGCGCACCGACGAATTGATCTCGGGCGAGGACAGCTCGCCGAGCCCGGAACGCGTCGCCGACGCGATCGCCAAGCTGACCGACCTCACGGCGGCACGCCTCATCCCGGGCACCATCGCGCATTCCGTGGAACGCCTCGTCGCGTCCGCACGCGCAGTGCGTGACCAGATGTCGACGAGCACCTGGATGGTGCTGGCGCCCGTGGAACGGGCCCTGGAGCAACTGACCACGCAGGTCCGCACGGCGCGCGAGTCGGGAGATACAGGCGACGACTCCACGGACTCGGCGCTGGACCTCGGGTCCGAACTCGGCCACGCCCACGACGAGGTGCTGCACGGGGTGTTGGCGCTGGCCGGACTGCAGGCCGAATCGATGGTGCACGACGCCGGCTGGCGCTACATGGACATCGGCCGGCGTATCGAGCGGGCCGTGACCCTCGTCGACCTCACCCGTGCACTGTTCGCCGACCACCGCGACCGAGAGATCGAGCAGGCGTTGTTGGAGTCCTATCTCGTGGCCAACGAGTCGTCGGTGATCTACCGGCGACGCAACCGCGGCCTCTACCAACTCGACGCCGTCGCGGAGCTGTTGTTCTTCGACGAGTCCAACCCACGTTCGCTGACCTTCCAGTTCAGCCGCATGCAAGAGAACCTCGCGGCACTGCCGGACGCGCTGCGGTCCGCGGCAGCCGAGCGCATCGTCGAGGAACTCGTCGCCGAACTGCGGCGCTCGGACCCCGACGATCTCGCCACCGTCGACACCGCGGGTCACCGCAGCGACCTCGATGATCTGATGACGGCGCTGGGCACCGGTGTCCGGGATCTGTCCGATGTGCTCAATCGCACCCGCTTCGCGCCGCCTCGCCAGGCCCAGCCGATCTGGGGTGGGGGAGGTGTGTCGCCGTGACCGAGCCCGGCCGCACCCGGCGCTACCGCGTGATGCATCGCACCTGCTATACGTACGACGACGTCGTCTCGTCGTCCTATGGCCGGTGCTATCTGACTCCGCGGGACCTACCCGGTCAGCGGGTGATCTCCGCCGACGTGCGGATCGAACCCGAACCCGACGACTGGTCCACCGGCGTCGACGTGTACGGCAACAGCGACTCCTACTTCCACGTCCGCAGCAGTCACGACGAGCTCACCGTCACCGCGAACTCCGTCGTCGAGGTCGACCCGCCCGATGCCGGGGTGTTGCTGTCCCCGGCCGCCCTCGGGCCGTGGGAGCTTGCCCGCCCTGCCGCGGTCGGCGTCGCCGGGGCAGCCGCGACCGAGTTCGCCCTCGACCTGTATCCGCCCGAGATCACCGACGCGGTGCGCGACTACGCCGCAGGCGTGTTCACGCCGGGTCGACCGACGATCGAGGCGGTCACCGACCTCACCGGCCGGATCTTCCGCGACTTCACCTACAAATCGGGTTCGACCGCCATCAGCACGCGGGTGGACACGGTTCTGGAACGCCGTATGGGGGTCTGCCAGGACTTCGCGCGGCTCGCCATCGCGTGTCTGCGGTCCGTCGGCCTCGCCGCCCGGTACGAATCCGGCTACCTGGCCACCGACCCGCCGCCGGGCGCCGAACGGATCTTCGGTGCCGACGCGAGCCACGCCTGGGCGGCTGTCTGGCTGCCCGGCGACGACTGGGTGGCCTTCGACCCGACCAACGACAAACTCGTCGACGAACGCCACGTCACCGTCGCCTGGGGGCGCGACTACGACGACGTCCCGCCGCTACGTGGCGTGATCTACACCGAGTCGAAGAAGAGTCGGATCGACGTGTCGGTCGACGTCAGTCCGATCGATGAGGCCACCGGGTCTGATTCGGGGGCCGAATCAGAGGTCGAGGCGCAGGCCACGGACTGATCGCGCGCAGGTCACGGACCCGCGGCGAAGGTGGTCCGAATGGATGACGGCGCGTGACGACACGCCGGACGCGCGCGATCCTTGTTGTGCGAGACAGGATCTGGCTGAGCGTCGACGCAACGGGCGGTAACTCGGTTGCAGAAGGATGAAGACGGTGACGCCTCGATCCTGGATTGGGTAGGTTGGTTGATGACATGACGGTAATAACTGAGAGTCGCATCGCCGGTGTGGTGCGCGCGGCCGAGGCGGTTCTCTCGCATCGGGCCGGTTCCTCCGTCACCCTCGCCGATCCCGAGGATCTCGGCGGCAGCGGCCGCACGGTCGTCGTACGGGCACGGGTGCTGGCCAACCCCTTGTCGATGGACCGCACCTTGGTGATCAAGGCGCTGCCCGCCGACGAGGACCCGCGCGCCTTCCATCGCGAACTCGCTTCCTACAAGTACGCCACCGCCCTGCCCAACGAGTCGCGGCCGGGCCCGCAGCTGATCGCCTCCGACCCGGAGATCCGTGTCCTGGTGCTCACCGACCTCGGGCACGGCCGGTCGATGAACTCGCTGCTGTCGGGTACCGACGCGATCGAGGCATCCCACGCAGTCAGCGCGTGGGGCCAGGCGCTCGGCCGGATGCACGCCGCGACCGTGGGCGGCGAGTTCGACTTCCGGGCCATCCTGCGCCGCGACGCCGGCACCGCCGACGGCGACATCCTCGGTGAGTCCGCCGTCCGCGCGGTCGCCGACGCATCCGCCCAATTGGAGCGGTTGGGCGTCGACCTGCCCTCCGACGTGCACGATCGGCTCGCTGCGGCATGCCTGTTGTTCCCGGAGGGCGACCACCGGGCGTTCAGCCCGTCCGACGTCGGACCCGAGAACATCATGCTCAACGACGAAGGTGTCCAGTTCATGGATTACGAGTGGGGCGGTTTTCGTGACGCCACGCTCGACATCGCCTACGCCCTGGTGACGTGCGGCGCGCAGCTGTCGACGGTCAACAGCGGCCATCGCACCGACCTCGAGATAGCGATGGTCGACGCATGGCGGTCGGAAGTACACGGGATCTGGCCCGCTCTGGGGCACAACGGCGAGAGCTCTCGCAAGATCCTGACCGCGCGGCTGCTGTGGACGTGGCTGTCCACGATCTGGATGCTGCCCGCCCACGACGGCGTCGCATCCGTCGAGGTGCCGCAGGTCAGCCCGGCCGGCTACACACACGACTGGGCGCTGCACACCAACGACCCGCGGGTCGTCGTGGCGCGCTGGACCGATCTGTCCGCCGCGGCGGTCCGCGGCGGCGATCAGGTGGTCGCGGAGTTCGCGGCGCGGGTCGGCGCGGCGTTGCAGCGATCCTGGCTGACCTGACAGCGCGATGGATGGGCTCTTCGACCCACCCGCCGGCGCGGCCCCTGCCGGGGTGGGTGTGAACGGCTTGTCACTGACCTCGGTGGCGCCGACGACCGCACCGCTCGCCGTCCGGATGCGGCCGCAGACGCTCGACGAGATCGTCGGACAGCAGCATCTGCTGGGCCCCGGTTCGCCGCTGCGACGCCTCATCAGTGGCTCCGGAGCCGCATCAGTGCTGCTCTACGGACCTCCGGGCACCGGGAAGACGACGATGGCCGCGCTGATCTCGCGCGCAACCGGAGGTCGCTTCGAGGCGTTGTCGGCGCTGTCCGCGGGCGTCAAGGAAGTGCGTGCCGTGATCGATGTCGCTCGGCGACGGCTGGTCGACGGACAACAGACAGTGCTGTTCATCGACGAGGTCCACCGCTTCTCGAAGACCCAGCAGGACGCCCTGCTCGACGCCGTCGAGAACCGCATCGTGCTGCTCGTCGCCGCGACCACCGAGAACCCCTCGTTCTCGGTGGTTGCGCCCCTGTTGTCGCGTTCGCTGGTGCTGCGACTCCGGTCACTCACCGAACAGGACATCCGGGAGGTACTGCAGCGGGCCATCGCCGATCCGCGTGGTCTCGACGGCCGCGTCCGGATCACCGACCCGGCGCTCGATCACCTGGTCGCGGTCGCCGGTGGGGATGCGCGCCGCGCGCTCACCGCACTGGAGGCCAGCGCCGATGCCGCGCTGCGAGACGACGTCGGCGAGCCGACCGACGCGGAATCGACCGAAGGCGAGCCGCCCGACGACCCGGGTGAACCGGCTGGGCCGCCACTGCTCGACGTCGCCGACGTCGAGGCCGCGATCGACCGTGCCGCCGTGCGTTACGACCGCGACGGCGACCAGCATTACGACGTCACCAGCGCATTCATCAAGTCGATCCGCGGCTCCGATGTCGACGCCGCCCTGCATTACCTGGCCCGCATGATCGTCGCGGGGGAGGACCCGCGGTTCATCGCTCGCCGCCTGATGATCCACGCCAGTGAGGACATCGGCATGGCCGACCCGACCGCGTTGCAGACGGCCGTCGCCGCGGCGCAGGTCGTCGCACTGGTCGGGATGCCGGAGGCGAAGCTCGCGCTCACCCAGGCAACGATCCACCTGGCGACCGCGCCCAAATCCGCCGGAGTGGTATCCGCGATCGGCGCCGCAATCGCCGACGTCGAAGCAGGCAAGTCGGGTGCGGTGCCGGCCCATCTGCGGGACAGTCACTATGCGGGGGCACAGGTTCTGGGCAGCGGGATCGGCTACCGGTATCCCCACGACGACCCCGACGGAGTCCTCGCGCAGCAGTATGCCCCCGACGATCTCGTCGGCGTCGACTACTACCACCCGACCGACCACGGCCACGAGCGGGAGATCGGCGCTCGACTGGGCAAGCTGCGCTCCATCGTGCGGGGTGTCACCAGCCGGGCACGCCGACGGTAGGCTGGTGTGTCGACCAGCCCGGACACGATGATCACCGGGGCAGCGGCACGTCGACCGCGTGACCGACCACCACTTCAAGGACGAACTCAGTGCAGACGCATGACATCAGGCAGCGCTTCCTGGATCACTTCATCAAGGCGGGCCACACCGAGGTCCCGAGTGCCTCGCTGATCCTCGACGATCCGAACCTGCTGTTCGTCAATGCGGGCATGGTCCCGTTCAAGCCGTACTTCCTCGGTGAGCAGACCCCGCCGTTCGACCGTGCGACCAGCGTCCAGAAGTGTGTGCGCACCCTCGACATCGACGAGGTCGGCATCACCACCCGCCACAACACGTTCTTCCAGATGGCGGGCAACTTCTCCTTCGGCGACTACTTCAAGCGCGAGGCCATCGGCTTCGCCTGGTCGTTGCTCACCAACAGCGTCGCCGACGGCGGCTACGGGATCGAACCGGAGAAGCTGTGGCCGACGGTGTACCTCGACGACGACGAGGCCGAGGCCATCTGGCGTGACGAGATCGGCGTGCCCGCCGAACGCATCCAGCGACGCGGGCTCAAGGACAACTACTGGTCGATGGGTGTGCCCGGACCCTGTGGACCCTGCTCGGAGATCTTCTACGACCGCGGCCCCGCCTACGGCGTCGAAGGAGGTCCCGAGGCGGACGAGGACCGCTACATCGAGATCTGGAATCTCGTGTTCATGCAGAACATCCGCGGGCCCGGCGGCGGCAAGGAGGACTACGAGATCCTCGGCCCGCTGCCGAAGAAGAACATCGACACCGGCCTGGGCATCGAGCGTGTCGCATGCATCCTGCAGGGCGTCGACAACGTCTACGAGACCGATCTGATGAAGCCGATCATCGACCTCGCATCCCGGCTGACGGGCCGCGCCTACGGCGCAGGCAATCACGACGACGACGTGAAGTTCCGCGTCATCGCCGACCACGCCCGCACCTCGGCATTGCTCATCGGCGACGGCGTGCTGCCCGGCAACGACGGCCGTGGATACGTGCTCCGGCGGCTGCTGCGGCGGGTCGTCCGGTCGGTGCGCCTCCTCGGGGCCGACCAGCCCACGATGGACGACTTCATCTCCCTCGTCATCGACACGATGGCGCCGTCGTATCCGAACCTCGCCGAACAGCGTGAGCACATCGTCGACGTCGCCGTCGCCGAGGAGGCCTCGTTCAGCAACACCCTCGCCGCGGGATCCAAGTTGTTCGCCGATGCCGCCGCGGCCACCAGGGCGTCGCAGGCGTCCACGATCAGCGGCGACGACGCATTCACACTGCACGACACCTACGGTTTCCCGATCGATCTGACGCTCGAGATGGCCGCCGAGGCCGGTCTGTCCGTCGACCAGGAGGGCTTCACCGCCCTGATGGCCGAGCAGAAGCAGCGTGCCAAGGCCGACGCGACCGCGCGCAAATCCGGGCACGCGGACCTGTCGGTGTATCGGGAGTTCCTCGACCGCGGCCCGACCATGTTCACCGGCTTCGACGAACTCGTGTCGGAGGCGAAGGTGCTCGGGCTGGTGGCCGACGGCGCCCGCGTCCGGACCGCCACCCCCGGCCAGGAGCTCGTGGTGGTCCTCGACCGCACGCCCCTCTACGCCGAATCCGGTGGACAGATGGCTGATGTCGGCACCATCACCACGGGAGATGGTGTGCGCCTTCGGGTCACCGACGTGCAGAAGGCCGGCAAGTCGGTGTGGCTGCACAAGGTCACGGTCGACGAAGGTGAGGTCGCCGAGGGCGACGAGGTCATCGCCGCGGTCGACCAGTCGTGGAGACACGGTGCCACCCAAGGACATTCGGGTACCCACATGGTCCATGCCGCACTTCGGCAGGTGCTCGGCCCCACGGCCACGCAGGCGGGCTCGCTGAACCGGCCCGGCTATCTTCGGTTCGACTTCCACTCCGGAAAAGGCTTGTCGGAGAGTCAGCGTCGTGAGATCGAGGAGATCAGCAACGCGGCTGTGGAGGCCAATTACCCGGTGCACACCTTCGAAACGGGGCTCACGGAGGCGAAGTCGATGGGGGCGCTGGCCCTGTTCGGCGAGAACTACGGGGACGTCGTGCGGGTCGTCGAGATCGGCGGCCCGTTCTCGATGGAACTGTGCGGCGGAACGCATGTCGGTTCGTCGGCGCAGATCGGTCCGGTGACGGTGATCGGCGAATCCTCGGTGGGTTCGGGAATTCGCCGCGTCGAGGCCTACGTCGGCATGGACTCGTTCCGCCACCTGTCGAAGGAACGCGCCCTGATGGCGGGTCTCGCGTCGTCGCTGAAGGTCCCGTCCGACGAGGTCCCCGGTCGCGTCGAGCAGCTCGTGAGCCGGCTCAGAGATGCCGAACGTGAGGTCGAACGCCTACGCGCCGACGCGGCCCGTTCGGCCGCGGGCGGCCTGATCGAATCGGCGACCACCGCAGGCGGCACGCTCATCGTGGGTGGCCTGGTCCCTGGCGGTCTCGACGGAAACGGCCTGCGCGGTCTGGCCACCGACCTGCGGGGCAAGGTCGCCGACCGCCCGGCCGTCATCGCCCTGTTCTCGCCGAGCAATGACGCGACGAAGGTGCCGTTCGTGGTGGCCACCACCGACGCCGCCCGTGGCCTCGGTATCAAGGCCGGCGACCTGGTGAAAGACGTGGCGCCCCTCGTCGGTGGACGCGGCGGGGGCAAGCCCGACCTGGCGCAGGGTGCGGGGTCGGACCCAGACGGTGTCGAGCCGGCGATGACCCGCATCCGCGAGCTCGTCCGCGACCGATGACCTGGGCGCGTGGACGCCGACTCGGTGTCGACGTCGGCTCGGTGCGGATCGGTGTCGCCGTCTGCGACCCCGACGGAATCCTGGCGACGCCGGTCGAGACGGTGCGTCGAACACCGCGCGCCGACGACGACATCCGACGCATCGCCGCCCTCGTCGACGAATACGAGGCGGTGGGTGTGATCGTCGGCCTGCCCAAGACCCTGCGCAACGAGAGCGGTACCGCGGCCGAACTCGCCCGCGAGTTCGGTGACCGGCTGGCCGCGCGGATCGACCCGGTCGGAGTGGAGTATCACGACGAACGCCTCACCACGGTCACCGCGACGCAGGCACTGCGCGACAGCGGAATCTCGGCCAAGTCCTCGCGCGCCGTGATTGATCAGGCCGCCGCGGTCGCTATCCTGCAGGGGTGGCTGGATTCGCGACGATGACTTCCGCATGCGTCCAGCCAGACCGCACAACGCGATTCGCGATCGCGAACAGTCCATATCGCGTGGGCGAATCGTGCGGGAATCTGAGAGGAACCGCTCGGTGACCGACGACCGCCATCGACCCCGACGGCACGACCTGTCCGATCAGCCGACCGAGCAGCTCGATCTCGAGCGCCTGCGCTACTTCACGCAGCCCGCGGACGGCAAACCGACGACCCGGCACCGGCGACGCCGGGAGACATCGACCGACCCGACCATCACCGGGCCGCAACCGCGGGTCGAATCGGGCCCCCCGGGGCCCGCGACCGGCACATGGGGGGCGCCGACGCCGCCGCCACCGCGACGCCGGCCTCCCGAACGGGTGATGCCCGCCTACGTGCCGCCGCCCGCCGAACAGTTCCAGGATCGCGACCGGCCGGGGCCGCGCGCCGGTGACTACGAGGACCCCCGACGGCGAGCGGTGCCGCATCGCGTCCGGCCGGCCGCCGAGGCCGCCGCGACCGACGTGATCGAGGACGAACGAACCCACGCCGGCTACGCCACCGACGACGACGCCGAGGGATATCTCGCCCTCGAGGACACGCCCACCGACAGTCGCCCACCCCGAGACCGACGGACCCGCCGGCGGGGTGGTGCGCGTCAGCCGCGACCGAACGGCCGCACGATCATGCGTCGGCGCATCGTCCTGGGCGTCGCGCTGGCCTGCATGCTCGTGCTGGTCGTCGGGGTCGCGGTGGTCGGGCTGCGTGCGGTGGGTGTGTTCGGTCCGTCCGTGGACACCACCGACTACACCAACGCGGCGGGCACCGCGGACGTCGTCGTCGACATCCCGCAAGACTCCACGTTGATGGACTTCGGTGTGATCCTGGAGAGCAACGATGTGGTCGGCAGTGTGCAGGCCTTCGTGGACGCCGCGGACGGCCAGCCGATCTCGGGCGGCTTCTACAAGCTGCGGACCCAGATCCCGGCAGCCACCGCGGTCGAGATGATGACCGACGGCAACGCGAACAGGGTCGGGCGCATGGTCGTGCCCGAGGGCCTACAACTCGACAACAAAGAAGGCGTGGACGGCAAGATCACCCCGGGCATCTTCCAGATGATCGAGAACGCCACCTCGATCACCGTGAACGGTCAGCAGATCGGGACCGACGTCGCCGCACTCGAGACCGCGGCGGCCGACTCGACACCCGAACAGCTCGGTGTGCCCGAGTGGGCGCGGTCCGCGGTGGAGAACCTCGACGGCGATCACCGTCGTATCGAGGGACTCATCGCACCCGGCACGTGGGAGTCGATCGATCCCGACCACTCGCCCACGCAGATCCTCCACGATCTGATCGTGGCGAGCGCCGCCCGGTTCGAGGAATGGGGTCTGCTCGCACCGAACGACTCGGGGCTGACCCCGTACGAGACGCTCGTGACGGCATCGGTCGTCGAGCGGGAGGTCGCCAATCCGGGCGACTACGCCAAGGTCGCGCGGGTGATCCTGAACCGGCTGGACGAGGGCCAGCGGCTGGAGATGGACTCCACCACCAACTACACCGCCGACGTCACCAACATCGACGTCTACGGCGAGGCGTATCGGGCAGACAACGAATGGAACACCTACCGGATCGAGGGCCTGCCGGCCACGCCGATCGGTGCCGTCGGTGAGCGGGCATTGACCGCGGTCGAGAACCCGACACCCGGGGACTGGCTGTATTTCGTGACGATCGACCGCGACGGGACCACGCTCTTCGCCGAGACGTTCGAGGAGCACACACAGAACCGCGAAAGGGCCTGTGAGAACGAGCTGTTGAGCACCGGGTGTAGCTGAGCAGATGGCAGGATCGCAACGCCGGGCAGCGGTGCTCGGGTCCCCGGTGAGCCATTCGCGTTCGCCGCGGATCCATCTGGCCGCCTATCGCGCACTCGGACTCGACGACTGGACCTACGACCGGATCGACTGCACCGCAGAGCAATTGCCGTCGCTGGTGTCGCAGCTCGGACCCGAGTTCGTCGGGCTGTCGGTGACGATGCCCGCCAAACTGGCCGCCCTGGCATTCGCCGACGAGCGCACCGCGCGAGCCGAACTCGTCGGGTCAGCCAACACGCTGGTGCGCACCGGGCAGGGCTGGCGCGCCGACTGCACCGACATCGACGGGATGAGCGGCGCATTGCGTGAGGTCGGCGTCGACGCGACGACGAATCCCGCAGCCGTGGTCGTCGGCGCGGGCGGCACCGCACTGCCCACCGTGGCCGCCCTCGCCGATGCCGGGTTCACCCGACTGACGGTGGTCGCCCGCGATGCCGAGAAGGCCACCGGCGTCATCGACGTGGCCGCCGCGCTGGGCATGTCGGCGGAGGTCATCGCCTTCGAGGTCGCCCCCGAACTCGACAGACGCGCTCGAGCAGCAGGTGTCGTCGTCTCCACGGTTCCCGCGCCGGCCGCGGCGGTCCTCGTCGACTCGCTCGCCGCCACGGCGCGCCTGGTGGACGTCATCTACGACCCGTGGCCCACGCCGCTGGCATCCGCGGTGAGCGCCGCAGGCGGACAGGTCGTCGGGGGACTGGTCATGCTGCTCAATCAGGCCTTCAGTCAGGTCGAGCAGTTCACCGGCCGGCCGGCGCCCCGCGACGTGATGGCCGCGGCGCTCGACCGCGGTTAGCCGATCGTCCGCAGCACGTCGAGCCCGGATTCCACAGCAGACGATCTGTCCACAGCCCGCGCGAGATCCGGCCGTTGATGCGATCCGGTCCGGCACGCTCGACCGGTGTCGTCGTTCATCGTTCTCGTCTGGCTGTCCGGCATCGCCGTCCACGACCGGAGGACGGGCCGGATCCCCAACAGCGCGGTGTGGCCGGGCGTCCTCGCGCCCGTGGCAATGGCCGCGCACGATCCGGCAATCCTGGCATCGGCCGGCGTCGCGGCCGTGCCCTATGTGGTCGCCGCCGTGGCCGGCCTCGGCGGGGGCGGAGACATCAAGCTCGCCTTCGCACTCGGCGGCCTGCTCGCCGACCCCGCCGTCGCCCTTCTGGTCATCCTGCTGGCCGCGATCCTCGGCGCGGCCGGTCATGCCCTCGCCCGGTCCCGTGGTCCACGGCCGCACGCTCCCGCCCTCGTCGCCGCGGCCATCTGCGGACTGGCCCTGACCTGAGACGTGGAGATCGCCGGACCGCTGGACACGGTGCTCGACGACGGGTGGGACGCGGACATCGTCCGCCGAACCCGTCATGGAACAATCGAACACTGTGTTGCGCTGGATAACCGCCGGAGAGTCGCATGGCCCGGCCCTGGTCGCCCTCGTCGAGGGGATGGTGGCAGGAGTGGAGATCACCTCGTCCGACATCGCCGAACAGCTCGCCCGACGGCGACTCGGCTACGGTCGCGGCGCCCGGATGAAGTTCGAGGCTGACCAGATCACCGTCGTCGGCGGACTGCGCCACGGCCGGACCATGGGTGGTCCGGTGGCGGTGGAGATCGCGAACACCGAGTGGCCCAAGTGGGAGACGGTGATGGCCGCCGACCCGGTTGATCCCGCCGAACTCGAGGGCAGCGCCCGCAACGCCCCGCTGACGCGCCCGCGGCCCGGGCACGCCGACTACTCCGGCATGCTCAAGTACGGCTTCGACGATGCGCGGCCCGTGCTCGAACGCGCCAGTGCTCGGGAGACCGCCGCTCGCGTCGCCGCCGGCACCGTGGCGCGCAACTTCTTGCGTCAGGTGTTCGGGATCGAGGTGCTCTCACACGTCATCTCGATCGGCGCGAGCGAGCCCTACGACGGTCCGAGCCCGCGGTTCACCGACCTCGCCGGCATCGACGAGAGCCCGGTACGGGCCTTCGACGCCGAGTCCGAGAAGCAGATGATCGCCGAGATCGAGGCCGCCAAGAAGGACGGCGACACGCTCGGCGGCGTCGTCGAGGTCGTCGCGACCGGCGTCCCGGTGGGACTCGGCTCGCATGTGAGCGGTGAGACCCGCCTCGATGCCCGCCTGGCCGGGGCCCTGATGGGGATTCAGGCCATCAAGGGCGTCGAGGTCGGCGACGGATTCACCACCGCGCGACGCCGCGGCAGTCAGGCACACGACGAGATGGTGCCCGGTCCCGACGGGGTGCTGCGCTCCACCAACCGGGCGGGTGGCCTCGAGGGCGGCATGACCAACGGCGAGGATCTGCGGGTGCGGGTCGCGATGAAGCCGATCTCGACCGTGCCCCGCGCACTGTCCACGATCGACATGTCGACGGGCGACGAGGCCGTCGCGATCCACCAGCGTTCCGACGTCTGTGCGGTGCCCGCCGCCGGTGTCGTCGCCGAGGCGATGGTGGCGCTCGTGCTCGCGCAGGCGGCGCTGGAGAAGTTCGGCGGCGACTCGGTCGCCGAGACCACCGAGAACCTCGCGGGTTACCGCAAACGCATCGACACCCGCCCGCCTCGCTCATGACCCCCGACGCCACCAAACGCGGCCCGTCAGCCGTCCTGATCGGGTTCATGGGGGCCGGGAAGTCAACGGTCGGGCGCGTGCTCGCGGATCGGCTCGGCGTGGACTTCGTCGACACCGACACCGTGATCGCGCAGACGACAGGCCGCAGCATTCCCGACATCTTCACCACCGACGGACCACAGCGGTTTCGCGAGATCGAACGCGACGTCGTGCTGGACGTGCTGGAGTCCCATCGCGGGGTGATCGCACTCGGCGGTGGCGCCGTGATGACGCCGGCGATCGAGGCCGCCCTGGCCGGGCAGCGGGTCGTCTACCTCCGGATCGATGCCGACGCGGGATTCGCCCGCGTCGCCGACAGCGACCGGCCGCTGATCGCCGGCGAGGATCCGGCCGGGCGCTACCGCGAACTCCTCGCCCAGCGGGATGAAACATACACTCGTGCCGGCACATTCGTCGTCGACGCGGGTGCCGGTGATCCCGGCGAGGTCGCCGACGCCATTCTCGCCGACCTGGCCCGCGCGCTCGTGGGAGAAAGGGTGGCATCCACATGACCAGCCAGAAGACGAAGGGGAACCGAGGATGACGGAGCCGACCGCGATCACCGTCAACGCTGGATCGCCCTACGACGTCATCATCGGCCGTGGCCTGCTCGACGACGTCGCGATCGCCGCTACCGGCGCCGACCGGGTCGCCATCCTGTACCAGCCGACGCTGGCGCAGACGGCCGAACAGATCCGGGCGTTCCTCGCCGACAAGGGATTCGACGCCCACCGCGTGGAGATCCCGGACGCCGAGGCGGGCAAGGACCTCTCGGTGGCGGCGTTCTGCTGGGATGTGTTCGGCCGCATCGGACTCAAACGCAACGACAAGGTGATCAGCCTGGGCGGGGGAGCGGCCACCGACCTCGCCGGCTTCGTCGCCGCGACATGGATGCGCGGCATCGGCGTCATCCACATCCCGACCACGCTGCTGGCGATGGTCGACGCCGCGGTCGGCGGAAAGACCGGGATCAACACCGACGCGGGTAAGAACCTGGTCGGCTCGTTCCACGAACCCGACGCCGTGCTCATCGACACCGCGACGCTGGAAACCGTGCCCCACAACGAGGTCGTCGCCGGACTCGCCGAGGTGATCAAGACCGGGTTCATCGCCGACCCGGTCATCCTCGACCTCATCGAGGCGGACCCGGCAGCCGCCGTCGACACCAGCGGCACCGTTCTCCCGGAACTGATCCGTCGGTCGGTGCAGGTGAAGGCCGACGTGGTGTCCGCCGACCTCAAGGAGTCGTCGCTGCGGGAGATCCTCAACTACGGACACACACTCGGGCACGCGATCGAGCGACGCGAGCGCTACCGCTGGCGTCACGGTGCCGCCGTGTCCGTCGGGTTGGTGTTCGCCGCCGAGCTGGCCCGCCTGGCCGGACGACTGGATGACGACACCGCCGACCGGCATCGCTCCGTTCTCGAACTCGTCGGCCTGCCGACCAGCTACGACGCGGACGCGCTGGCCGATCTGCTCGAGGCGATGTCCGGGGACAAGAAGAACCGTTCCGGTGTGCTCAGGTTCGTCGTTCTCGACGGCCTGGCGAAGCCGGGACGCCTCGAGGGACCCGACCCCGGCCTGATCGCTGCCGCGTACTCCGCGATCGCCGGTGAGACACCGTCGTCGGGTGGCGTGCTGCTCTGACGTCCCCGTCACCGGCTGGTCCCTGCGGAGCGAGCCTCCCCCTCGTTCCCTGAGGAGCGAGGCGCTGGCCGAGCGTCACCCTCTGTTCCCTGAGGAGCGAGGCGCTAGCCGAGCGTCACGAAGGGCCGCCCTTCGTGACGCTTCTCCGCTAGCGCTCCGAAGCTCCTCAGGGAGCAGGGGGCCGCGATCAGCTCGCGACGTGCTCGGCGTCGCGGTCCGGGTGTACCGACCAGTCGTCGTCGGCGTCGTTCTTGCGTTGATCGCGGCGGGTGATCCACCGGCCGACTGCGGCACCCATGAACGCGGGCACGAACACCAGAAGCGCGGTGAAGGAACCGCCCGCGATGAGTTCGATGAACAGGCTCGCCTCGCCGATGCCCGCAAAAACAGAGCGACCCAGAATCCAGCTGATCAGTCCGGCGAGCACGCCGGCGAGCAAACCGGCCTGCAGCCATCGCACGGTCAGGTCCGCGTAGTCGTCGGGATCGGGGTTGGCGCGCGCATCGGCGACCCCGTCGATGCCGCCCCAGATGAGGGCGATCAACACGACCGCGCCGATCGCGAGCGTCTTCCACACCGTGGTGTTCAACGGCGCTTCGACGACCGCCACACCGAGCAGAACGCGGGCGATGACATGGACTGCGGTCATCACCAGACCGCGCGGCAACCACGAAGACATAGCGGACAGGGTACGCAACGGTGAACGTGTTCGAAAACACATCCCGGTGTGCGACGGTCCGCGTCACCGGCTCGACGGGCATCCCGGCCCGGCGCGGTAGCGTGGAAGGATGCCTGTCAACGCCATGACCAGCGACTACCGTGCCCGCCGCGACCGCTTGCGAGCCGAGATCACCGAGTTGGCCTCTCCTCCGGAGGTCGTCGTCGTCAGCGACCTCGTGAACGTGCGCTATCTGTCCGGCTTCACCGGCTCGAACGGCGCGGTGCTCATCGGCGCCGAGTCGTCGGCCGACCGGATCTGCACCGACGGCCGCTACCGCACGCAGGTCGGCGAGCAGGCCGGCGACCTCGAGGCGCTGATCGCCCGCGACTGCTTGACGGAACTCGCGCTGCACGCCCGGGACGGTGGTGCGGCGTCGATCGGATTCGAGGCGGACGCGGTCACGGTGTCGTCGCATCGGTCGCTCGCGGCCCGTCTGGCCGAGGGTGTGGATGCCGCCCCGACACTCGTCCCCCTGGTCGGGGCTGTGCAGCGACTGCGGATGGTGAAGGACGCCGGTGAGGTCGAACTGCTGCGGCAGGCGTGCGCGATCGGCGACAAGGCGCTCGGCGCCATCATCGAGCGTGGCGTCATCCGGCCCGGGGCCACCGAGCGCGAGGTCGCCCGGTCCTTGGAATGGGAGATGTATGCCCTCGGCGCCGACGACATCGCCTTCGAGACGATCGTCGCGGCCGGCGCCAACTCCGCGGTCCCTCACCACCGTCCCACCGGGGCAACCCTCGCCGACGGGGACTTCGTGAAGATCGACTTCGGCGCGGTCGTCGGCGGCTACCACTCCGACATGACGCGCACCTATGTCCTGGGGCGCGCCGCCGATTGGCAGCGCGAGATCTACGATCTGGTCGCGACGGCGCAGGCCGCAGGTAGGGCCGCTCTGCGGCCCGGTGCCGACCTGCGCGGTGTCGACGCGGCCGCGCGGTCGGTCATCGCCGATGCCGGCCACGGGGAGCACTACGTGCACGGCCTCGGTCACGGGGTGGGGCTGCAGATCCACGAAGCACCGGGAATCGGCGCGCTGGCGACGGGTACACTGCCATGCGGCGCAGCGGTGACCGTGGAGCCCGGCGTCTACCTCCCCGGACGAGGTGGCGTCAGGATCGAGGACACTCTCGTCGTCGTCGGCCCGGAGGCCGGGGGCGCACCGGAACTGCTGACCGCCACCGACAAGACGTTCACCGTCATCTGACGGTCCGCTTCGGCACACCCAACGACGACTGCAAGGGAAGAACACCACATGGCGACCACCGCCGACTTCAAGAACGGCCTCGTGCTGCGCATGGACGACCAGCTCTGGCAGATCCAGGAATTCCAGCACGTCAAGCCCGGCAAGGGCCCGGCCTTCGTCCGTACCAAGATCAAGAACGTGATGTCGGGCAAGATCGTCGACAAGACGTTCAACGCCGGCGTCAAGGTCGAGACCGCGACCGTCGACCGTCGCGACATGACCTACCTCTACAACGACGGCACCGATTTCGTGTTCATGGATGCCCAGGACTTCGAGCAGATCTCGATCTCACCGGCGACGATGGGCGATTCCGCGCGGTTCCTGCTCGAGAACATGACCGTTCAGGTCTCCGTGCACGAGGGCAATCCGCTGTTCGTCGAACTGCCGGTCACCGTCGAGCTGCTCGTCGAGCAGACCGACCCGGGACTGCAGGGCGACCGGTCCACCGGCGGCACCAAGCCCGCGACGATGGAGACCGGCGCGGAGATCCAGGTGCCGCTGTTCATCAACACCGGCGACAAGCTGAAAGTCGACTCGCGCGACGGCAGCTACCTCGGTCGCGTCAACGCCTGATCGCTCGACCCGTGAAACAACCCGGTACCCGACACAAAGCCCGCCGCCGTGCGGTGGATCTGCTGTTCGAGGCGGAGGCCAAGAACGTCAGCGCGCATCAGCTGGTCGCGGAGCGACGCGAGTACGTGCGCGACGACGAGAGCGTCGGCACCATCCACGACTACACGGCAATGGTGATCGAGGGCCTCGCCGCCGACCTCCCGCAGGTCGACGCGGTGGTGTCCTCCCACCTGCGCGGCTGGACGCTGGAGCGGCTGCCCGCCGTGGACCGCGCGATCCTGCGGCTGGCCACGTGGGAACTGTTCCACTCCGTGGACGTGGACCCCATCGTGATCGTCGACGAGGCGGTGGAACTGGCCAAGGAGCTCTCCACCGACGACTCGCCGGCGTTCGTCAACGGGGTGCTCGCCCGAATCGCCGATCTCGCGCCGCAGGTGCGGGCCGCCGCTGCAGCAGACGAGCCGCGGCACGGGGACTGACCCACAGCCGGCGCGGCGACACGTCGACGAACTCGCCGGCTGACACACATTTTTTGACGAAGCCCACATCGCGTTGCCTCGGTTCCACGAGGAGGGCCCGTGTAGAGTCATCCGGGACAGACATCCTTTAACGATCCGTCCCGCGAGGCGGAGAAGGAGGTCGGCTTGGTCATGTCAGCAGATGGTGCCCCGCCAACCGAAGGTTCCCGGCCCGGCGGCCGGGTTCTGCTCGACGATTCCGACGTTTCCCGCACCATCGCCCGCGTCGCCCACGAGGTGATCGAGAAGACCGCACTCGACGCGCCCGGCGGCCCGCGCGTGGTCATCATCGGGATTCCCACTCGCGGAACGTATCTCGCGTCACGCCTGGCGGCGCGGATCAACGAATTCGCAGGTACCGACGTGCCGGTCGGGTACCTCGACATCACGCTCTACCGCGACGACCTGCGCGCGAAACCACATCGGCCACTCGAACGGACCGTGGTGCCCGCGGGTGGTGTGGACAACGCCGTCGTCATCCTCGTCGACGACGTCCTCTACTCGGGGCGCACTGTTCGCGCCGCGCTCGATGCGCTCCGCGATCTCGGTCGTCCCGCGGCCGTCCAACTCGCCGTTCTGGTCGACCGGGGCCACCGCGAGTTGCCGTTGCGCGCCGACTACGTGGGCAAGAACATCCCCACCTCCCGCGACGAGAATGTGTCGGTGCATCTCGAAGAGCACGACGGAATCGACGAGGTGGTCCTGAGCGCTGCGGTATCCCGCGCCGAGCCGCAGCCGGGAGGCGAGGACTGATGCGCCACCTCCTGTCGACCCAGGATCTGTCCGTCGACGAGGCAACCGAGCTCCTCGACGAGGCAGAGCGGTTCGAGCAGGCGCTCACCGGCCGCGAGGTCCGCAAGCTGCCGACCCTGCGTGGTCGCACGGTGATGACCGTCTTCTATGAGAACTCCACCCGTACCCGGGTGTCGTTCGAGGTCGCCGGCAAGTGGATGAGCGCCGACGTCATCAACGTGAGCGCGTCGAGCAGCTCGGTCGGCAAGGGTGAGTCGCTGCGCGACACGGTCAAGACCCTGCACGCCGCGGGTGCCGATGCATTGATCGTCCGGCATCCGGCTTCCGGTGCGGCACACCAGATCGCGTCCTGGACCGACGACGGCGGCGCCGGACCTGCCGTGATCAACGCGGGCGACGGGACACACGAGCATCCGACGCAGGCGCTGCTGGACGCATTGACCCTGCGTCAGCGACTGGGTTCGCTGGACGGCCGTCGTATCGGCATCGTCGGCGACGTGCTGCACTCCCGGGTGGCTCGCTCGAATGCGCACCTGCTGGCCACACTCGGCGCCGAGGTCGTCCTGATCGCGCCGCAGACCCTTCTGCCGGTCGGGGTGTCGGAGTGGCCGGTGACGGTGTCGCACAGCCTCGACGCCGAATTGCCTACCATCGACGCCGTCATGCTGCTGCGGGTGCAGGCCGAGCGGATGAACGGCGGATTCTTCCCGAGCGCACGCGAGTACTCCGTGCGGTACGGACTCAACGACCGACGACTCGCCCTGCTCGACGACAACGCGGTGATCCTGCATCCGGGACCGATGCTGCGCGGCATGGAGATCGGATACTCGGTGGCCGACTCGCCGCGCGCGACTGTGCTCGAGCAGGTACGCAACGGCGTCCACGTACGGATGGCGGTGCTGTTCCGGCTGCTCGTCGGCACGGACAGCCCGGGAACTTTGTGATGAGGAGATCGCAGCCAGTGGAGACGGCGACATGAGCACCCCCACAACCGGATCGGTCCTGATCGCCGACGTCCGACCGTACGGCGACGGTGACCCCGTCGACGTGCTCGTCGTCGACGGTCGGATCGCGGAGATCGGTACGGATCTGACCGCTCCCGACGGGGCCGATCACATCGACGGTGGCGGCGCCGTGCTGCTGCCCGGGTTCGTCGACCTGCACACGCACCTGCGAGAGCCGGGACGTGAGGACACCGAGACGATCCGCAGCGGATCGATGGCCGCCGCGCTCGGTGGATACACCGCGGTGTTCGCGATGGCCAACACCGATCCGGTCGCCGACAACTCCACGATCACCGACAACGTGTGGCGAACCGGACGCGACATCGGCCTCGTCGACGTGCACCCGGTGGGTGCGGTCACCGTCGGCCTCGCGGGCAAACAGCTCGCTGAGATGGGCATGATGAACGCCGGTGTCGCCGGCGTGCGGATGTTCAGCGACGACGGCAAATGCGTCGACGACCCACTGCTGATGCGTCGCGCGCTGGAGTACGCGAAAAGCCTCGATGTACTCATCGCGCAGCACGCCGAGGAACCCCGACTCACGGTCGGCGCCATCGCGCACGAAGGGCCCAATGCCGCCAGGCTGGGGCTGACCGGATGGCCGCGTGCCGCCGAGGAATCCATCGTCATCCGCGATGCGCTGCTGGCCCGCGATGCCGGCACCCGGGTGCACATCTGTCACGCGTCGACCGAGGGCACCGTCGAGTTGCTGCGGTGGGCACGCGGCCAGGGCATCGCGATCAGCGCCGAGGTCACCCCGCATCACCTGCTGCTCGACGACTCGCGGCTGGCGACGTACGACCCGGTGAACAAGGTGAACCCGCCGCTGCGGGAGACGCGCGACAAAGAGGCTTTGCGCCGCGCACTCGCGGATGGCGTGATCGACTGTGTTGCAACCGATCATGCGCCGCACGCGGCCCAGGAGAAGGCCTGTGAGTTCGCTCAGGCCCGACCAGGCATGCTCGGCCTGCAGACAGCGCTGCCGATCGTCGTCGACACCATGGTCAATCCGGGCCTGCTCGACTGGCGCGGGGTGGCGCGGGTGATGAGTGAACGTCCGGCGCAGATCGTGGGCCTGCCGGATCAGGGCCGGCCCATCGAGGTCGGCGAGCCCGGCACGCTGACTCTCGTCGACCCGAACCGGTCGTGGATCGTGCGTGGAGACGACCTCGCGAGCCTGTCGCGCAACACACCGTACGAGGAGATGACGATGCCGGCGACGGTCACCGCGACCGTTCTGCGTGGCGTGATCACCGCGCGTGACGGCGAGGTGACCCGGTGAGCGGCATGGAGATCGCTGTCGTCGTCGTGGTGGTCGTCGTCTGGTTGGGATTGGTGGCGCTCGTCCTGCGTGGCTGGCGGAACCGGGGCCGACGGCAGGCGGAGACCATCGGGACACCACCTCCGCGGCCCGACGACCTGCCGACGCCCACCCGGGGACCGGACACCGGGCTCTACGTCGGCAGCACCATGGCGCCGAGCTGGCAGGACCGGGTCGCCGTCGGCGATCTGGGCGACCGCGCCGCGGCGTCCATCGCGGCCTACCCGGAGGGGATCCTGATCGAACGGCAAGGGGCGTCCGAGATCTGGATTCCACGCTCGTCGATCACCGCCGTCCGTACCGAGCGCGGACTCGCCGGAAAGGTGATGACCGCCGACGGTGTCCTCGTGATCCGCTGGGTGCTGCCCACCGGTACCGAGATCGACTCCGGACTCCGCGCCGACGACAAGACCGTCTATCCGGGATGGGTCGACGAGTTCGCCGAGGCCGAGCGCGCCTCGGCGGAGCCGGCCCCCGACGACGCCGAACAGAGGAAAGATCAATGAGCACAGCGGTTCTGGTGCTGGAGAACGGACAGGTGTTCCGTGGACTGCCGTACGGAGCGGTCGGCGAGACGCTCGGCGAGGCGGTCTTCTGCACGGCGATGACCGGGTACCAGGAGACCCTCACCGACCCGAGCTATCACCGGCAGATCGTGGTGGCCACCGCTCCGCAGATCGGCAACACCGGTTGGAACACCGAGGACGGCGAGAGCACCGGCAGCGCCGGCAGCGATTCGGCCACCGGCGATTCCGGGAAGATCTGGGTCGCCGGCTACGCCATCCGCAATCCCACCCGCCGTGTGTCGAACTGGCGGGCGACCACCTCGCTCGAGGAGGAGTTGCAGCGCCAGGAGGTCGTCGGGATCGCGGGCATCGACACCCGCACCGTGGTTCGCATCCTGCGCGACCACGGGTCGATGCGTGCCGGGATCTTCTCCGGTGCCGCGCTCGCCGCCGACGACGAACTCGTGGCGCGCGTGCGCAACCAACCGCCGATGAAGGGCGCCGACCTCGCCGGCGAGGTCACCACGGATGCGTCCTACACCGTCGAACCCGACGGCGACACGCGGTTCACGGTCGCCGCGATCGACCTCGGCATCAAGACCAACACCCCCCGGATGTTCGCGCAGCGCGGCGTCCGCGTGCACGTCCTCCCGTCGACCGTCGGACTCGACGCCATCACCGACCTGCGGCCGGACGGCGTGTTCCTGTCCAACGGGCCCGGCGACCCGGCGACCGCCGACGACGCCGTCGAGCTCACCAGGGCGGTGCTCGGCGCAGGCCTGCCGCTGTTCGGTATCTGCTTCGGCAACCAGATCCTCGGGCGCGCCCTCGGCCGCAACACCTACAAGATGAAGTTCGGCCACCGCGGGATCAACATCCCGGTGATCGACCACGCGACCGGCACGGTGTCGATCACCGCGCAGAATCACGGGTTCGCCCTCGACGGCGAGGCCGGCGAGGAGTTCGACACCGACTTCGGTCGTGCGCGGGTCAGCCACACCTGCGCCAACGACGGAACCGTCGAAGGTGTGGAACTGCTGTCGGGACAAGCCTTCTCGGTTCAGTACCACCCGGAGGCGGCGGCCGGCCCGCACGACGCCGCCTACCTGTTCGACAAGTTCGTCACCCAACTCGAGGGTGACCGTGCACGAGGAACGAGCGCCTGATGCCACGCCGCGAAGACATCTCCCACGTACTCGTCATCGGCTCCGGGCCGATCGTCATCGGCCAGGCATGCGAGTTCGACTACTCCGGCACCCAGGCGTGCCGCGTGCTCAAGGCCGAAGGCCTGCGCGTGAGCCTGGTCAACTCCAACCCGGCGACGATCATGACCGACCCGGAGTTCGCCGACGCCACCTACATCGAGCCGATCACCGCCGAATACGTCGAGAAGGTGATCGAGGCAGAACGCGACGCAGGTCACCCCATCGATGCCGTTCTCGCCACACTCGGCGGGCAGACCGCGCTGAACACCGCTGTGGCCCTGCATGACCGGGGTTCGTTGGAGAAGTACGGGATCGAGCTGATCGGCGCCGACTTCGACGCCATCCAGCGCGGCGAGGATCGCCAGATGTTCAAGGACATCGTCGCCAAGGTCGGCGGGGAGAGCGCACGGTCGCGCGTCTGCCACACCATGGACGAGGTCTACGACACCGTGGACGATCTCGGTTACCCGGTGGTGGTGCGTCCGTCGTTCACCATGGGCGGACTCGGCTCCGGCATGGCCTACGACCGCAACGATCTCGAGCGGATCGCCGGTGGCGGCCTCGCGGCCTCACCCACCGCGAACGTGCTCATCGAGGAATCGATCCTGGGCTGGAAGGAATACGAACTCGAGCTGATGCGCGACAACCGCGACAACGTCGTGGTGGTCTGTTCCATCGAGAACGTCGACCCGGTGGGTGTGCACACCGGCGATTCGGTGACCGTCGCGCCCGCGATGACGCTGACCGACCGCGAATACCAGATCATGCGCGACCTCTCGATCGCCATCCTGCGCGAAGTCGGTGTCGACACCGGCGGGTGCAACATCCAGTTCGCGCAGGATCCGAGCAACGGACGGCTCGTCGTCATCGAGATGAACCCACGCGTGTCGCGTTCGTCGGCGCTGGCGTCGAAGGCCACCGGCTTCCCGATCGCGAAGATCGCCGCGAAGCTCGCCATCGGCTACAGCCTCGACGAGATCGTCAACGACATCACCAAGGAGACCCCGGCCTGCTTCGAGCCGACGCTCGACTACGTCGTCGTCAAGGCACCCCGGTTCGCGTTCGAGAAGTTCCCCGGCGCCGACGACACCCTGACCACGACGATGAAGTCGGTGGGCGAGGCGATGTCGCTGGGACGCAGCTTCGCCGAGTCATTGGGCAAGGTGATGCGCTCCCTGGAGACCAAGGCCGCCGGCTTCTGGACCGAACCCAACCGGCCCGATCCCGCCACCCTCGACCTCGAGGAGCTGCTGCAGTCGTTGCGGACCCCGAAGGACGGTCGCATCTACGGGTTGATGCTCGCGTTCGAGGCCGGCGCGACCGTCGAGCAACTCTACGAGGCGACCGCGATCGACCCATGGTTCCTCGCCGAGATCGGCGGGGTAGCGGCACTCGGCGCCGAGATCCGAGACGCGGACAGCCTGGACGAGGGACTGCTCCGGCAGGCGAAGAGCACCGGGTTCTCCGACCGTCAGATCGCTGCTCTGCGTGCGGACTTCGCCGATGAGGCGGCGGTCCGGTCATTCCGGCTCGGTCTCGGGGTGCATCCGGTCTACAAGACCGTCGACACCTGCGCGGCGGAGTTCGAGGCCAAGACGCCGTATCACTACTCCACCTACGAACTCGACCCGTCGGCCACCAGTGAGGTTGCCCCACAACCGGATCGGCCGAAGGTACTCATCCTCGGATCGGGCCCGAACCGCATCGGTCAGGGCATCGAGTTCGACTACTCGTGTGTCCACGCCGCGCTGACGCTCTCGGAAGCGGGCTACGAGACCGTGATGGTCAACTGCAACCCCGAGACGGTGTCCACCGACTACGACACCGCCGACCGGCTGTACTTCGAGCCGCTGACCTTCGAGGATGTGCTCGAGGTCTATCGCGCCGAGTCGATCTCGGGCAACGTCGCCGGCGTCATCGTGCAGCTCGGCGGCCAGACGCCGCTCGGCCTCGCCCACCGGCTCGCCGCTGCCGGCGTACCGATCGTCGGGACCAGCCCGGAGGCCATCGACCTCGCCGAGGACCGCGGGGAGTTCGGCAAGGTCCTGACCGCTGCCGGGCTGCCGGCGCCCGCGTTCGGAACGGCGACCAGCTTCGACGAGGCGCGTGCGACCGCGGCCCGCATCGGCTACCCGGTTCTGGTGCGTCCCTCCTACGTTCTGGGTGGGCGCGGCATGGAGATCGTCTACGACGAGAAATCGTTGGAGGACTACATCTCCCGCGCCACCGAGCTCACCGAGGACCATCCGGTGCTGGTGGATCGGTTCCTGGAGGACGCGGTGGAGATCGACGTCGACGCCCTGTGCGACGGCGACGAGGTCTACATCGGCGGCGTGATGGAACACATCGAGGAGGCCGGTATCCACTCCGGTGACTCGGCCTGCGCACTGCCACCGGTCACCCTCGGGCGGTCCGATCTCGCGATGGTGCGTGCGTCGACCGAGGCGCTGGCCAAGGGGATCGGGGTGCGTGGGCTGCTCAACGTGCAGTACGCCCTCAAGGACGACATCCTCTATGTCCTCGAGGCGAATCCGCGTGCGAGCCGGACGGTGCCGTTCGTCTCCAAGGCCACCGCGGTGCCGTTGGCCAAGGCCTGTGCCCGCGTCATGATGGGTGAGACCATCGCCGAGTTGCGCGGCCAGCGCGTGCTGCCGGCCGACGGCGACGGCGGCGAGGCCCCGGCCGAGGCGCCGATCTCGGTGAAGGAAGCGGTGCTGCCGTTCAACCGGTTCCGGCGCCACGACGGTACCGGTGTGGACTCCCTGCTCAGCCCGGAGATGAAGTCGACGGGCGAGGTGATGGGCATCGACGCCGACTTCGGGAAGGCGTTCGCGAAATCGCAGACGGCCGCGTACGGATCGTTGCCGACCAGCGGGGCCATCTTCGTATCGGTGGCCAACAAGGACAAGCGGGCACTGATCTTCCCGGTCAAACACCTCGCCGACCTCGGATTCGAGATCCTGGCGACCGAGGGCACCGCCGACGTGTTGCGGCGCAACGGGATCAACTGCCGAACCGTACGCAAACACTACGAGTCGGCCGAGGGGCACACGACGATCGTCGACATCATCCGCGGTGGTGAGGTGTCGATGGTCATCAACACCCCGTACGGCAACTCCGGACCGCGCGTCGACGGCTATGAGATCCGCAGTGCCGCGGTGTCGGTGAACATCCCGTGCATCACGACCGTGCAGGGTGCCAGCGCCGCTGTGCAGGGCATCGAGGCCGCGATCAACGGTCAGATGGGTGTCGAGTCGCTGCAGCGCCGGCACGCGGTGCTGGTGAACCGCTGATGACGTCCGAACCGCACGGATTCGCCGCCCGGTACCGCGCTGCGGTCTCCGCGCGCGGTCGACTGTGCGGTGGGATCGATCCGCACGCCGAGTTGCTCGAACAGTGGGGGCTCGAGGTCACGGCGGACGGACTCGCTCGGTTCGCCGACATCTGTGTGGAGGCGTTGGCTCCCGTCGCCGCGGTCATCAAACCGCAGGTGGCGTTCTTCGAGATGTTCGGCGCGGCCGGTGTCGCGGTCCTCGAACGGGTCATCCTGGACTGTCGGGCCGCCGGTGCGGTCGTGTTGGCCGACGCCAAACGTGGCGACATCGGATCGACGATGGCCGCGTACGCGACGGCATGGCTCGACGACGCCTCTCCGTTGTGCGCGGACGCCGTCACCGTCTCGCCCTACCTGGGGTTCGGATCTCTCACGCCGGCCTTCGAGACAGCCCGCGCCGCCGACCGCGGGGTGTTCGTATTGGCACGCACGTCCAACCCGGACGGTGCGGGGATCCAACTCGCGGACGCGCACGGACGGACCGTGGGACAGACGATCGTCGACGACGCCGCGGACGCGAACGCCGACGGGACCGCGACGATCGGCCTCGTGGTCGGCGCGACCCGCAAGCACGGTCTCGACCTCGCTGGGCTGAACGGTCCGATTCTGGCGCCGGGGCTCGGCGCGCAGGGCGCGACCGCAGAAGACCTGCCGGAGGTGTTCGCCGGTGCCGACCGGTCGTGGGTCCTCCCGGCCAGCAGTCGTGCGGTGCTCGGTGCCGGCCCGCAGGTCGGCGCCGTGCGTGACGCATTCGTTCACACCCGCGATGCCGTGGAGGCCGCGCTGTCCTGAGGGTCGGCTGTCGACATGGACTCGATGCTGACGCCGGTGGTCTCGACGCCATACCGGATGGTGACGACGACGCCGAGCAAGGCCGTCCCGACGAGGATGAACAGCAGGGTGCTCGTCCCGATCGCGTCCTGGACGATGGGGAAGAAGAAGGCCGCGGCCACCGCACCGACCTTGGCGATCGATGCCGCGAATCCCGCTCCCTTGCCGCGGATCTCGGTGGGGAAGACCTCACCCGAGATCAGATACGTCATCGAGTTCGGCCCCAGATTGTTCATGAAGTAGAACAGGATGAAACCGGCGAACAGCAGCGGGATGCTGTAATCCGGTGGCGATAGGGACGCGATCGCCACCAGGAACAGGCCGAGCGCGCAACCGATGAACCCGGTGATCTGCAGGCGAATCCGGCCGAACCGCTCCACCAGGAAGATCGCGGCGACGATGCCGAGCACGAACACGATGTCCATCAGGGCGGAGCCCTCGGCGCCCAGCATGTCGTTGTGGATCACGTCGTGCAGATCGTTGACCTCCGACTGCTGGCCGATGATGGTGGCGAGCAGTACCGGGGTGAAGATGCCGACGCCATAGGTGCTCAGATCCTGCAGCACCCACGGCACCGAGGCGAAGATCGTGACACGGCGGTACTTGGCGCGGAACAGGTCGAGGTAGCTGCCCGACGCGGCTGTGGTGACCTCGTCGTCTGCACCGCGCCGCAGCGTGACATTCGTCGGGTAGGCGGGCTCGCGGGTCAGCAGTCGTTCGGTCTCGGACTCGGCCTCGTGGGTGCGCCCGCGGGCCATCAGCCAGTGTGCGCTGTCGGGAACGAAGAACCGCCCGATCAGCACCAGGACCGCGGGGATGATCACCGCGCCGTACATCCATCGCCACGCGTCGACTGCCGGGTTCTCGTAGAGGATGAGGAATCCGAGGAACGTGCCGGCGAATGCGCCGAGCGACTGGAATCCGAACGCCGACAACACGAGCCGACCCCGTCGAACGGTCGGTGCGCTCTCGGAGATCACCATGTGCGCGGTCGGATAGTCGCAGCCGAGGGCGATGCCCGCGCCGAACAGGCAGATGACGAGGAACACCAGGTTCGGCGCGAAGGTCGTACCGGCGACGAACACCGCGAAGACGGCCATCTCGACGATGAACATCCGCTTGCGGCCGTACCGGTCGGCGAGACTGCCGAGCACGGTCGCGCCGACGAGGATGCCGGCCAACGAGGCCGAGGTCACGAAGCCCTGTTGGGTGGTGTTGAGATCGAAGTCGATCGTCAGCAGGGGCAGTGCAACCCCTGTCATAAAGATCATGATGCCTTCGAAGAACTTGCCGGCAGCCGCCAGCCACCAGATCCGCCACTGCATGCCTGTCATCGGCACGTGCGGGGTATCGGTCCCATCCGACCAGAGCGGTCGCTCGTCGATGTACTGCTGGACGGTGCGTGCGCTGTTCGTCGAGTCGCCGGGAGTTCGGTCCGGGTCGGTCGGGTCCTGGGTGGAGTACTGAGGATCTGCGGTCGACACGGTTCTCCCTACGACGGGTTACCACCGCCGGAGCGGTGATCGGCGGGACAGCAAGCGCGCTGTCATTGTCCGCCGACCCCGTGGCACGCGCAGCGAATCCCACCGACGATTCACCGGGCCGAGATCTCCTCGCGATCAAGTTCGCGTTGCCGTCAACCCTCGATAGGGGCGGCGACGACGAGCCGTGGGTTCACACCCGGCCTCGAGGTCAGTGCAGTGTCCGGGTTGATGCCGCCGGGTGTGTCGAGGAGCGAGATCGGGTCGCGATCGCCCGCGGCATCCCAACGCACGGCCTGCACCGGCTTTCGGGCCTTGAGGAAGATGTATGACCCCGTGGCGCCGACGTCAGGGGCCCCGTGGGGGACCTGCCAGCAGATTGTTCCCGTCCCGGCCAGCTCGTTGATCTCCGGGTCGCTCATTCCGTCGAACTGCTTGATCATCTGGTCGTAGGACTGGGCCCAACCGGCCTGTGCGGTCAACTCGGCCAGCGTCGTAGTCAGACCCGGTGTCGCACCCGCCGCTGCGCTCACGTGTAGAAAGCGGTTGCTCGAACCCAAGGGTTCACCTGCGGCGCGTGGGTCGAACTCAGAGCTACATGTCTCCTCGTCGTCGCCAGCGAACGGCGACACCGCACACCCGTTGACGACCGTGGCGAGCACGGTCATCAGTGCAACAGTTCCCGCCAGTCGGCGGATGCGGCGTGACAGTTCAGTTGGCGGGCAGGGGAACTCCGACGGTTCCGGGTTGCCCTGTCTCCCCGACCTTGACATTCTTGCTCCAATCTATGGCCCCGTCGCCGCCGATCACGATGGTTCTTCCGTCGGACACCTCGGCTGCGATCAGATCGGCCAGTTCTTCGGCGCTGGCGTCGGGGTTCGCCTCGGCGACGCTGCGGCCGAGTTCGTTGTTGTACAGATCCATCGCTTCGCGATTGGCCGGGTTACCGCCGAGTCCTTCGTGGGCGGTCGTGTACTGCTCGGTCCACTCGGCGCCGAATTCCTTGGTCAACAACGCATTCCAGTAGGCATGCCGGAAGGCGTCGCCGTGACCGTCGCTGAGGGATTCGCGCGGGAACCGATCCTTGGCCGCCTGGTCGGCCGCCGACATCGCGTTGTACCAGCGGTATACCGCGTTGGCCTGGGCGACCGGACTGGCGCCCTCGCGAGCGAGGAGCAATCCCACGGAAGCGACTTCCTCGGGAGTCATCAGGCGGGGGTCGAAGTCGGGATGCACGGCACGGATGGCGGCGAGCAGCGTCCCGTCCGGCCACAGCGTCGCCTGGCCGTCCGACTTCTCGGTCTGATAGTTGCGCAGAATCTCCTGCAGCCGAGGGTCGCCCGGGGTCGGCACCGCGCCTTCCTTCACTCCCTGTGCCAGGCTCTCGAACGTTCCGCGCACAGTTTCGGCACCCGCCTGATCGATGGTCTGCACTTGTGCCAGCGCAGTGCGCAGCGCGAGGGTGAAGCCCAACTCGTCGGCCTCCTTGTCGACGAGTTTGAAGGGCGTCCTCCAGCCCCACTCGTCGGCCCATTCGGCGTTGGACTTCAGCGAGTACACGCCGCCGTCCGGGTGGTAGGCGAGTTGATACTCCGAGGCCTTGATCTCGCCGACCTTCGCGTTGAGCACGTCGATGTATCCCTGGATCTCGTCGAGCTTCGACGCGGAGCGTTCGGCGACCGTGTCCATGACCGCGGTCGAGCGGACGAGGTCGCTCTTGTGCATCAGCGACAGATTACGAGCCGCGTCGCCGCCCACGGCGTCCCAGTAGTCGGTGGAGCCGTCGAAGTCGCGCGCGGTGGCCTGGGCCGACCTGCCCACGGCTGCACTCGAGGCCTCGATCTTGGTGATCACCGACCGCGCCGAAGTGAAGTCCCAGGCGCGGACAGTGTCGACGGTGTAGCGGTCACTGTCCGACATCAGCCCGGAGCCGTTCCGGGCTGCACCAGGCGGTGCGCGCCGGCGGCGTCGGTGCGGACGTACTCGCGCGCACCCTTGTCGGCGAGGTCTGCGAAATGGTTCAGGCGCTGCGCGTGGTAGCTCAGGACAGTGTCGATGGTTTTCGCGGAGTCCCGGAGAACTCGCGCGATCTCGGACTCTCCGGCTCCCTGATCCGCGACGACCCCGCCGGCGACCGGCGACTGCGCGCCGATGTCCTCGGCATGCCCCCGGGTGCGTCCCGCCAATGCATGTACACGCGGTGGATCTACGTACATCTTCCCCCCGAATCCTCATCACATCCGACACGTCCACGAGATTGGACGCACGAAACACCCAACTGGTTCCCGCAGATTTCGCGAGGTTAGCGGATCAGGCGAATCCTGCCGCTGCGGACACATCGACTCGCGTGGGTCGACCCGGTTCAGACAGATCGGACGGCGACACGCGCGAGAGCAAACCGGATCCGAAGAATGCCCGGACGCCACTCGTGTCACACACGTATCACCGCAGGCAGCAGCACGAATCGGGCGAGACCGACGTCGCTGAACGGCGGTCCGTGCCCGGCGGGTGGCTGACCTGGACTTTTGACGCAAAATGCGTAGTCAGCGGCCTGCTGCGCCGTCGTGTCACCGCGGTGCGCTACGTTCGGGAGGCGAGGTCGCTACAACATCTGAATCCGCTGGATTCGCTGGGGTGGCACTCGCAAATGCCTGCTCACGTGGGTACGGTCGCTTTCGCCGCACCATTCGGCGGCGGTGGCCGGCCGGCTGACAGCGACCACCACGGTCGCGCAGGCGACCAACCGCCATCAGAAGCACCCCGCGACTGATGACAGTCCAATCGAAGACTAGGAAAGACGGAGGAACCCGTGGCCCTTCCGCAGTTGACAGACGAGCAGCGCGCTGCCGCGTTGGAGAAGGCAGCTGCCGCTCGGCGGGCCCGCGCCGAGCTCAAGGAGCGCTTGAAGCGCGGCGGCACCAACCTCGAGCAGGTGCTCAAGGATGCCGAGAATGACGAGATCCTGGGCAAGATGAAGGTCTCCGCCCTGCTCGAGGCCCTGCCCAAGGTGGGCAAGGTCAAGGCGCAGGAGATCATGACCGAGCTCGAGATCGCCCCGACCCGCCGCCTGCGTGGCCTCGGCGATCGGCAGCGGAAGGCGCTGCTCGAGAAGTTCAGCTCCTGACGAGCACACGAGCGACACGCGCGTGATGACGGCACAGGTTCGGCGGTGACCCGCCCGACACCCGAACCGCCGCGATCCACGCCTCCGAGGGGCCGACTGGTGGTTCTGGTCGGCCCCTCGGCCGTGGGTAAGTCGACGGTGGTCGCGAAGGTGCGGGAGTTGCTCCCGGAGATGTTCTTCAGCGTCTCGGCGACTACTCGTGATCCGCGGCCCGGTGAGGTCGACGGCCGCGATTACCACTTCGTCGAGAGTGCCGAGTTCGACCGGATGATCGCCGACGACGAAATGCTGGAATGGGCCGAGATCCACGGTGGCCTGCAACGTTCCGGGACACCCAAGAGTCCGGTGTTGGAGGCCATGGAACGCGGTCTTCCGGTCTTGGTCGAGGTCGACCTCGTGGGGGCGCGCAACGTGGTGCGCCGACTTCCGGAGGCGACGAGCGTCTTCCTGGCACCACCCACCTGGGACGACCTGGTCGCGCGTCTCAGCGGCCGCGGCACCGAATCGGCCGATGCGGTCGCTCGTCGTCTGGAGACGGCGCGCACCGAGATGGCCGCCCAGGACGAGTTCGATCACGTGCTGGTCAACCGCGAAGTCGACCAGGTGGCCTCCGAGTTGGTATCCTTGCTGGTCGGGTCCGATGGGTCGACCGCAGACGAGTCCGCGCCGACGCCCACCCGACAGCCGACCTCAGACGTTTGAGACCGCCGGCGCCTGCCGACGAGGGCAGGACGTCGCCACCAGAGCACAGCGATGCAGGAGTTTGCGTGAGCACCCCGACGAATTTCGACCTGACCGAAGTTGCCGACGCACCGGCCTACGAGACCCCGCTGGGGATCACCAACCCGCCGATCGACGAGCTGCTCGAGCGCGCGTCGTCGAAGTACGCGCTGGTCATCTACGCGGCGAAGCGTGCCCGGCAGATCAACGACTACTACAACCAGCTCGGCGACGGAATCCTCGAGTACGTGGGCCCGCTGGTGGAGCCGGGTCTGCAGGAGAAGCCGCTGTCGATCGCGATGCGGGAGATCCATTCCGACCTCCTCGAGCACACCGAAGGCGAATAAGAGCCGCGGGCCCGGGGGATGGTCACACCGCGCGCAGCCACACCCGGCGCCCGGCGTCGGGTCCTGATCGGTGTCGGCGGCGGCATCGCCGCCTACAAGGTCTGCTCGGTCATCCGACATTTCACCGAGACCGGTCACGATGTCCGGGTCGTGCCCACCGAGGCCGCCCTCAAGTTCGTCGGTGCCGCGACGTTCGAGGCGCTGTCGGGTAATCCGGTCAGCACCGACGTCTTCGACGACGTCGACCAGGTCGCACACGTCCGCCTCGGCCAAGGCGCAGACCTGGTGGTCATCGCCCCGGCCACCGCGGACCTGATGGCGCGTGCCGCATCCGGCCGCGCCGACGACCTGCTGACCGCATCCCTGCTCACGGTCCGATGTCCGGTCGTCTTCGTTCCGGCCATGCACACCGAGATGTGGGAGCACCCCGCGACCCAGGCCAACGTGGCCACGCTGCGCGCACACGGCGCCACGGTGATGACGCCGGCATCGGGTCGGCTGACCGGGACCGACAGCGGTGCGGGCCGACTGCCGGACCCGCAGGAGATCGCGATGATCGGCGAACTGCTGCTCGAACGTCCCGATGCGCTGCCGTATGACCTCGCCGGAGTCCGGGTGGTGATCAGCGCCGGTGGCACGCGTGAGCCGCTCGATCCGGTTCGCTACTTGGGCAATCACAGTTCGGGAAAACAGGGATTCGCGTTGGCGCGGGCGGCCGCGCAACGCGGCGCCACGGTGACCGTGGTCGCCGGATCGACCGCCGACCCGGGCGACCCCGCCGGGGTGGACATCGTCCGGGTGTCGAACGCCCAGCACCTCGCCGACGAGATGACGAAGCGGGCGGCCGAGGCCGACGTCGTCATCATGGCCGCAGCGGTCGCCGACTTCCGCCCGATCGCCTTCGCAGAATCCAAGATCAAGAAGACCGACTCCGGCCCCGCGCCGATCGAACTCACCACCAACCCCGACATCCTCCGGGGACTGGTGACCGGACGAGAGGCGGGGCGAATCCCGGCCGATACCGTCATCGTCGGATTCGCCGCCGAGACCGGTGACGAGACCGGGGGAGTCCTCGACCACGGCCGCGCGAAACTCCGCCGCAAGGGATGCGATCTCCTGGTGGTCAACGCCGTGGGGGAGGGCAAGGCCTTCGGCACCGAGGACAACACCGGCTGGCTGTTGTCGGCGGCCGGGACCGAGACGGCGCTCCCGCTCGGTTCGAAGACCCTCATGTCGAGCCGGATTCTGGACGAGGTCCGCGAACTGCTGACCGACGGCGACAATCCGGTCTGACGGCACGACGGCCTGCGGGCGCCGCCGTCGCAGGCCCTGTGTAGTTTGGAACGCGTTCGCACCGAGCGCGGCCGGGAACGCCCACCTCAGGGTGGCGGTCGGCGAATGGTAGAGACAGTGTTGAGCGGTAGAGACAAAGCTGAGCAGTAGAGACAATGGACGACACACGTCGTCGCCCACGCCGCCCGGGACCGGGCCGCGCGAAGACCCTGAGAGGATCAGATGACCACCTCTGCGTCACGCCTGTTCACCAGTGAATCCGTCACCGAGGGGCATCCCGACAAGATCTGTGACGCGATCAGCGACTCGATCCTCGATGCGATGCTGGCCGACGATCCGAAGGCTCGCGTCGCCGTCGAGACATTGGTCACCACCGGTCAGGTGCACGTCGCCGGAGAGGTCACGACGACCGCGTACGTCGACATCCCCGGCATCGTGCGCAAGAAGATCCTCGACATCGGCTACGACTCGTCGACCAAGGGCTTCGACGGCGCGTCGTGCGGTGTGAACGTCGCCATCGGCGCACAGTCACCCGACATCGCCGGCGGCGTGTTCAACTCGCACGAGAGCCGCAGCGGTATCTCCGAGGACGAGATCGACAGCCAGGGTGCGGGCGACCAGGGTCTGATGTTCGGTTACGCCACCGACGAGACCCCGGAGTACATGCCGGTGCCGATCGCGTTGGCGCATCGCCTGTCGCGTCGCCTCACCGAGGTGCGCAAGACCGGTGTGCTGCCGTACCTGCGGCCGGACGGCAAGACCCAGGTGACCATCGAGTACGACGGTGACAAGCCGGTGCGGCTCGACACCGTGGTGATCTCCACGCAGCATGCCGCGGACATCGACCTCGACAACATGCTGACGCCGGACATCCGCAGCAAGGTCGTCGACTCGGTCCTCGCGGAGATCGGGCTGGCGAGCCTGGACACCTCCGAAGTCCGTCTGCTGGTCAACCCGACCGGAAAATTCGTCCTCGGCGGGCCGATGGGTGACGCCGGCCTGACCGGTCGCAAGATCATCGTGGACACCTACGGCGGCATGGCCCGGCACGGGGGCGGTGCGTTCTCCGGCAAGGATCCGTCGAAGGTCGACCGCAGCGCGGCGTACGCGATGCGGTGGGTGGCCAAGAACGCGGTGGCCGCCGGACTCGCCGGTCGGATCGAGGTGCAGGTCGCCTACGCCATCGGCAAGGCCGCCCCGGTGGGACTGTTCGTGGAGACCTTCGGCACCGAGCGTGTCGATCCCGTGGTGATCGAGAAGGTGATCTCCGAGGTCTTCGACCTGCGGCCGCTCGCCATCATCCGAGACCTGGACCTGTTGCGTCCGATCTACGGCCCGACCGCGGCCTACGGGCACTTCGGCCGGACCGACGTGGACCTGCCGTGGGAGCGCACCGACCGCGCGGAGAAACTGCGCGCCGCTGCCGGTCTCTGATCGATCCGACCTGCAGATCGCTGTGTCCGACCGGGCCGGCTCTCGCGTGCCCGCGCCGCACAAACCCGTCGGCAAGGTGTTGCCGATGCTCGGGCTCGCCCACCTCGACCGTCCGTTCGATTACCTGATCGACGACCAGCAGGACGAGATGGCGCAGCCCGGTGTTCGGGTTCGGGTGCGGTTCTCGGGTCGCCTGGTCGACGGTGTCCTGCTCGACCGGATCGAACAGAGTGACCACCCGGGCCGCCTCGGCTGGCTCGAACGCGTCGTGTCTCCCGAACCCGTCCTCGACCCGGATCTCGCGGCGGTGTGCCGCGCGGTGGCCGACCGCTACGCCGGCACGATGTCCGACGTGATCCGGCTCGCGATACCGCCCCGACACGCACGCACGGAGAAGGAGCAGACCGGGGCCCCGGGAACCGCTGCGCCGACCGCACCCGACCTGACCGGGTGGTCCGCCTATCCGGCGGCCGCGTCGTTCGTCGAGTCGATGCGAGAAGGGCATCCGCGGGCCGTCTGGCAGGCGACCGCGGGTGAGGACTGGCCGGCCCGACTGGCCGAACTCGCGTCGGCTGCGTCCGCGGCAGGTCGCGGTTCCATCCTGGTGGTGCCGGACCAGCGCGATCTCGACCGGCTGGAGAGTGCCTGTGCGCCGGTGTTCGGGGATCGCTGCGTGACACTGGCGGCCGGGCTCGGCCCGACGGCGCGATATCGGCGTTGGCTCGCCGTGCGGCGCGGTGCCGCCGACGTCGTTCTCGGGACGCGCAGTGCCGTGTTCGCGCCGGTGCACGACCTCGGTCTCGTGGTGATCTGGGACGACGGCGACGACAGCCTCAACGAGCCACGCGCGCCGTACCCACATCCGCGCGAGGTCGCGGTCCTCCGATCCCATCGACAGCGCTGCGCGCTGGTGATCGGCGGGTTCGCGCGCACCACCGAAGCCCACGCGCTGGTTGCGTCCGGGTGGGCGCACGACCTCGTCGCCGACCGTCCGACGGTACGTGCGCGCACGGCTCGCGTGGTGGCGCTCAGCGCCGAGGACCGACGGGTGGCGGGCGATCCATTGGCCCGGTCGGCCCGCATCCCCGGAGTCGCGTTCGACGCCGCACGCAAGGCGATCGCCGCCGACCTGCCGGTGCTGTTCAGCGTGCCCCGGCGCGGTTACCTCCCGTCGTTGGCGTGCGCCCGGTGCCGCGCGCATGCCCGGTGCCGTGCCTGTCACGGACCGCTGCAGCTGGATTCCGCCGAGACCGTGTCGTGTCGATGGTGTGGGCGACCCGAACCGAACTTCCGGTGCGCCGAGTGCGGCGGCGGCGAGGTGAGGGCGCTGACCACCGGTGCCCGCCGCACCGCGGAGGAACTGAGTCGAGCATTCTCGGAGGTACCGATCACCACCTCCGGCGGCGCCACCATCTCCGCCGACGTGGACGGCGGCGCACGCATCGTCGTCGCGACGCCGGGCGCTGAGCCGCGGGCCGAGGGCGGCTACGGCGCGGCTGTCCTGCTCGACACATGGGCGCAGCTGGACCGGGCCGACCTCCGGGCCGCAGAGGATGCGGTGCGCCGGTGGATGGCCGTGGGATCGCTGGTGCGGGCGCACGAGGACGGGGGCACACTCGTCATCGTCGCCGACGCGGCCCTGACCCCGGTGCAGGCGATGATCCGTTGGGACCCGGTCGGGTTCGCTGATCAGGAGCTCGCCCAACGCGTGGAGCTCGGGTTCCCGCCGGCGGTGACGATGGCATCCGTCGACGGGACGGCGCGGACGGTGTCTGCGTTCGTCGAGTCCGTGGAGTTGCCCGACGGCGGGCAGATGCTCGGGCCGGTCCCGCTCCCGCCGGGCGTCCGCCCGCCGGCCGGCAGCGGCGAGGCCCTGGACGGAGACGTCGAGCGGGTGCTGCTGAGGGTGCCGCGACGCGACGGGAGGCTCCTGGCCGAGTCGTTGGTGGCGGCTCAGGTCCGCCGGAACGCGCAGCACGAGACCGGGCCGATCCGCGTCCAGGTCGATCCCCCTACGATCGGATGAGCGTGGACAAGTCGGTCGTCCGGCACGAAAGGATCAGATGAGGGTCGTATTCGCCGGAACCCCGGAGGTGGCGGTGCCGTCGCTGCGCCTGCTGCTCGACTCCCCACGCCACGACGTCGTCGGGGTGATCTCGCGCCCCGATGCGGCGTCCGGGCGCGGTCGCAGCCTGGTGCGGTCGCCGATAGCCCAACTCGCCGATGAGCACGGCATCGAGGTGATGACGCCTCGCCGGCTCACCGATGCGGGTGTCCTCGACCAGCTCCGGTCCTGGCGCCCCGACTGTGGCGCGGTGGTCGCCTACGGCGGACTGGTGCCACCCGGCCTGCTCGGCCTGCCGACGCACGGTTGGGTGAATCTGCACTTCTCGGTGTTGCCCGCGTGGCGCGGCGCCGCGCCGGTACAGCACGCGATCGCCGCCGGCGATGAGGTCACCGGCGCGAGTACCTTCCGGCTGGAGGAGGGGCTCGACACCGGCCCGGTGTACGGCGTGATCACCGAGACCATCACGGCAACCGACACCAGTGGCGACCTGCTGGACAGGTTGGCCGACAGCGGTGCCGAACTCCTCGTGTCCACGCTCGACGGAATCGATGACGGGTCGCTCACCCCGGTGGCGCAGGCCGGCGCAGGGGTGACACACGCACCGAAGGTCGATGTCGACGACGCCCGCATCCGGTGGGATCTGCCTGCCCACATCGTCGAGCGCCGGATCCGCGCGCACACACCTGCGCCCGGTGCGTGGACCACCCTCGACGGTGCGCGGATCAAGATCGGTCCGGTCGGCAAGGCGCAACCACTCGCGTCCGATGTCGCCGCACCGAGTCCCGGGTCGCTGCGCGTGACCAAGCGCACCGTGGATGTCACGACCACGACCGAACCGGTGCGCCTGTCCTGGGTTCAGCCACCCGGCAAGAAGGCCATGCCCGCGGCGGACTGGGCGCGCGGCGCCCGGCTCACCGACGACACCGTGCTCGGATGAGCAGCACGCCGAGACGAAGGTGAGCGCATGACGAGGTCACCCAAGACCCGCGACAAGGCGGTCGATCCGGTCCGGGCCGCGGCCCGGGACACCCTGCGCGCGGTCCGGACACGCGACGCCTATGCCAACCTGGTGCTCCCGAAGATGTTGCGCGACAGGGCCATCACCGGCCGCGACGCCGCGCTCGCCACCGAGCTGACCTACGGGGCCTCCCGCGCGCAGGGGCTGCTCGACGCCGTCATCGCCGCTGCGGCCCGGCGGCCCGTCGACGAGATCGACGGGGACGTGTTGGATGTCCTACGACTCGGCGCCTACCAACTGCTCCGCACCCGGATCGGCGCCCACGCGGCGGTGTCCACGTCGGTCGACCTGATCCGATCCGAGATGGGGATGGGGCCGGCCGGATTCGTCAACGCCGTGTTGCGCAAGGTCTCCCAGCGCGACGAGGAGTTGTGGATCGACGAGTTGGCCCCCTCCATCGCCGACGACGTCATCGGAAACCTGGCGTTCCGATACGCCCATCCGCGGTGGATCGCGGAGGTCTTCGACGAGGCGCTCGGTGGGTCGGCCGGTCGACTGCAGGCCGCACTCGCCGCCGACGACGATCGTCCGCCGGTGCATCTGGTGGCGCGGCCGGGCCTGATCACCGCCGAGGAGCTCGCCCTGGTCAGTGGTGGCGAGGTGGGACGGTACTCGCCGTACTGCGTCTACCTGCCGGGCGGCGATCCGGGCGATCTGGACGCGGTGCGCGAAGGGTATGCCGGTGTGCAGGACGAGGGCAGTCAGTTGGTGGGACGCGCTCTCACGGTCGCCGACGTCGCCGACGACGCCGGGCGATGGCTGGACATGTGTGCCGGCCCCGGCGGCAAGGCCGCACTCGTCGCGGCGATCGCCGACATCGACGGAGCACACCTCGACGCCGTCGAGGTCTCCGAACACCGGGCCGAGCTGATCCGCAAGGTGGTCCGCGATCTACCGGTCGAGGTGCACGTCGCCGACGCGCGGGCGAGCGGGCTCGAGGCGGGTTTCGACCGCATTCTGCTCGATGCGCCATGCAGCGGCCTCGGGTCGTTGCGCCGTCGTCCCGAGGCGCGCTGGCGTCGCCGGCCGGAGGACGTGCCCGGATTGGTCACATTGCAGCGTGAGCTGCTCACCGAGGCGTTCCGGCTGCTCCGGCCCGGCGGCGTCGTCGTGTACTCGACGTGTTCGCCGCACCCTGCGGAGACCGTCGAGGTCGTCGCCGACGTGCTCGCACAGCATCCGGACGCCGAACAAGTCGATGCGCGCCCGCTCGTCCCCGTCCCTGAGGCCGGCCCCGGGCCACACGTCCAGCTCTGGCCGCACATCCACGGCACGGACGCCATGTTCCTGGCGGCGCTGCGTCGCTGACCGCGACGTCGAGACGAGCCCCGCTCCGCGCGCCCTACAATCAGTGCTCATGTGCGCCACCGGTACCCCGATGATCGCCCCATCCATCCTCTCCGCCGACTTCGCCAATCTCGCCGCCGAGGCGCGGGCAGTGGCCGGGCCCGGTCCGGGACGTGCCGACTGGTTGCACGTCGATGTGATGGATGCGCACTTCGTGCCCAACCTGACCCTGGGCCTACCGGTGGTCGAGAGTCTGCTCAAGGCGACCGACATCCCGCTGGACTGCCACCTGATGATCGAGCAGCCCGGCCGATGGGCGCCGCCGTACGCGGAAGCCGGCGCCCACAACGTGACCTTTCACGCCGAGGCCACCGACGACCCGGTTGCGGTCGCCCGGGACATCCGGGCGGCCGGGGCCAAGGCCGGCCTGAGCGTCAAGCCGGGTACCCCGCTCGAGCCCTACCTGGAAATCATCCGGGAGTTCGACACCCTGCTGATCATGAGTGTCGAGCCGGGCTTCGGCGGGCAGAAGTTCATCCCCGAGGTCCTCGCCAAAGCACGGACCCTCCGCAAGGTGATCGACGCCGAGGATCTCACCCTGCTCGTCGAGATCGACGGTGGGATCAACGCCGACACCATCGAGCAGGCCGCCGCAGCGGGCATCGACTGTTTCGTGGCGGGTTCGGCGGTCTACGGTGCCCAGGACCCGGGCGAGGCCGTGAACGCGCTCCGCGAGCAGGCGGCTGCCGCACGAACTCCGGTGGACTGATCGCCGTGTCCGACGACGCGGCCGCGGACGTCGACGCCGCGGGGGAAGTCGACGTCGCAGGCGCGATGCACCTGGCCATCGACGAATCCCGTCGTGCGCAAGGCATCAGTTCGCCCAATCCGCCCGTGGGGGCGGTCATCATCGCGCAGGACGGGACCGTGCTGGGGCGCGGATTCACCCAGCCGCCGGGCGGTCCGCACGCCGAGGTGATGGCGTTGGCTTCGGCGGGCGCCGGCGCCCGCGGCGCCATCGCCGTGGTCACCCTGGAGCCGTGCGACCACACCGGCCGCACCGGCCCATGCACCGCTGCCTTGCGAGACGCGGGCGTCGTCGCGGTGTACTACGCGATCGACGACCCGAATCCCCGCGCCGCCGGCGGCGCCGGCACCCTTCGTGACGCCGGTCTGCGAGTGGTCGGCGGTGTCGAAGCGGCCGCCGTAGCGGCTGGGCCGTTGCGTCCCTGGCTGTTCCGGCAGCGAACCGGACGTCCGATGGTCACCGCCAAGATCGCCTCGGGCGTCGACGGTCGGGTCGCGGCACCCGACGGGACCAGTCAATGGATCACCGGGGAGCCGGCGCGTCGCCGCGCACACCGTCAGCGGGCGAGACTGGATGCGATCGTCGTCGGCACGGGCACCGTCTGGCGCGACGACCCCGCGCTCACCGCTCGAGACGAGGACGGCGGGCTGCTGCCGCACCAGCCCGCGCGCGTGGTGATGGGATTTCGTGACCTGCCCGCCGGGGCCCGGATCGCCGACGACGCGGCACCGACGCGCCACTTCCGGACTCATGAACCAGCCGATGTGCTCGCCGGACTCGAGGACGCCCTCTGGGTGCTGGTCGAAGGTGGACCGTCGGTCATCGGGGCATTCCTGGCGGCCGGCCTCGTCGACGAGATCGAGGTCTACCTCGCACCCCTGGTGCTCGGTGCGGGCGCCGCGTCGGTCGAGGTCCCGGGAGTCGAGTCGCTCGCCGATGCGAACAGGTTCTCACTGGTGTCGGTCGAGACACTCGGCGACGACGTCCTGATCCGCCTCGCCGCTGACGTCGGATGACATGCGACACCTGCCGGGGTTCTGTGCGGCCTCGCGAGGTGACGGTGAACTCATCGGACGACGGGCGGATGCCGTGCCGAGTTCGGACGTGCTAATTTCGATGGCAGAGTTCTCGGGGCGGGGTGGAATTCCCCACCGGCGGTGATGGTGACCCACAGATGTGGGCGTCGAGCCCGCGAGCGCCTGCCACCTGGCAGGGACAGCAGATCCGGTGTGAATCCGGAGCCGACGGTCAGAGTCCGGATGTGAGAGAACGGACGCCGGCTCCCGGCCGTCCTCATGCTCACATGCACGCGCTCCGAGCGAGAACACGAGGAGCGCGCAGTGTTTACCGGCATCGTCGAGGAACTCGGCACCATCGTCCGTCGAGACGACCTGTCCGATGCCGCCCGGCTACGAGTCCGCGGCCCCCTGGTGACCGGTGACGCCCGGTTCGGCGACTCCATCGCGGTCAACGGCGTGTGCCTGACCGTCGTCGAACACGATGCGGGCGAGTTCACCGTCGACGTCATGGCCGAGACGCTGCGCCGCAGCTCATTGGCCGATCTCGGTGCGGGCAGTCGGGTCAACCTGGAACGAGCCATGGCCGCGGGCGGGCGCTTCGGCGGTCACATCGTGCAGGGCCACGTCGACGGCGTCGGCCGGATCGTCGCGGTCACCCCCTCCGAGCACTGGACCGTCGTGCGGATCGCCGTGCCCGCCGACCTCAGCCGGTACATCGTCGAGAAGGGTTCGATCACCGTCGACGGGGTGTCGTTGACGGTCGCCGCGTTGAGCGCCGACCCCGGCGACCCGTGGTTCGACATCTCGCTCATCCCCACCACCCTCAACGAGACGAACCTGGGCGGTGCGACGGTGGGCGATCCCGTCAATCTCGAGGTCGACGTGATCGCGAAGTACGTCGAACGCCTTCATCCCGCTCTGCAGGAATCGGGGTCCCCGAACCTGCCGGGCGTGAGCGACCGTGGTGTCCGGGGCGGGACAGGAGCGGAGTAGACATGGTGAGCAGTGCAACGGTAGGCGGTGACGACATGACGGGTCCGGCAGATCCCGAGGTGCGCGAGCAGGTGCGATTCGATTCGGTGGAGAGAGCGATCGCCGACATCGCGGCCGGTAAGGCCGTCGTCGTGGTCGACGACGAGGACCGCGAGAACGAGGGCGACCTGATCTTCGCCGCGGAGAAGGCCACTCCCGAACTGGTCGCGTTCATGGTGCGCTACACCTCCGGATATCTCTGCGTGCCGCTGGCGGGCGAGGACTGCGACCGGCTCGGTCTGCCGCCGATGTATTCGATGAACCAGGACAAGCACGGCACGGCGTACACGGTGACCGTGGATGCACGCCTGGGCATCGGCACCGGCATCAGCGCCGCCGATCGTGCCACCACGATGCGGTTGCTGGCGGACCCGAAGAGCAGCGCCGTCGACTTCACCCGGCCCGGCCACGTGGTGCCGCTACGTGCCAAAGAGGGTGGCGTGCTGCGCCGCCCCGGCCACACCGAGGCCGCCGTCGATCTGTCACGCCTGGCCGGTCTCGCGCCCGCCGGCGTGATCTGCGAGATCGTCAGCCAGAAGGACGAGGGCTCGATGGCGCAGACCGACGAGCTGCGCGTGTTCGCCGATGACCACGACCTCGCGCTCATCTCGATCGCCGACCTGATCGCCTGGCGTCGCCGGCACGAGAAGCACGTGGTCCGGGTCGCCGAGGCGCGGATCCCCACCCGCCACGGTGACTTCCGTGCCGTCGGGTACTCCAGCATCTACGACGACGTGGAGCACGTCGCACTGGTGAAGGGTGACATCGCCGGCGGCGACCGGGGCGGACACGACGTCCTGGTCCGGGTGCACTCCGAGTGCCTCACCGGCGACGTCTTCGGCTCGCTGCGCTGCGACTGCGGTCCGCAGCTCGACGCGGCGATGGAGATGGTCGCGAGCGAGGGTCGCGGCGTCGTGCTCTACATGCGGGGTCACGAGGGTCGCGGCATCGGACTGCTGCACAAACTCCAGGCCTATCAGCTGCAGGATTCCGGCGCCGACACCGTCGACGCCAACCTGCGCCTGGGCCTGCCCGCGGACTCCCGTGACTACGGGCTGGGCGCGCAGATCCTCGTCGACCTGGGTGTCAGCTCGATGCGCCTGCTCACCAACAACCCGGCCAAACGGGTCGGTCTCGACGGCTACGGCCTGCAGATCGTGGACCGGGTGCCGATGCCGGTGCGGGCCAACTCGGAGAACCTGCACTACCTGCGCACCAAACGGGACCGGATGGGCCACGACCTCGTCGGCCTGGAGGAATGGGTGGAACGCAACGGGGAGGCGGACCCGGCGTGAGTGGACACGGCGAACCGACACTCGACCTGGCGGACGCGAGCGTGCTGCGGCTGGCGATCGTCTCCTCCCAGTGGCACGAGACCATCTGCACCGCGCTGCTCGACGGCGCACTGCGGGTCGCGGCCGAACATCGTGTCGCCGACCCCACCGTGGTCCGAGTCGCCGGCGCGATCGAACTGCCGGTCATTGTGCAGGCCCTGGCCCGCACCCACGATGCGGTGGTCGCCCTCGGCGTCGTCATCAAGGGGGAGACACCGCATTTCGAGTACGTCTGCGACGCGGTGACCGCCGGGCTGACGCGGGTGTCACTGGACGAATCCACCCCCGTCGGCAACGGGGTGCTGACGACACTGACCGAGGAACAGGCGTTGGCACGCGCGGGACTGCCCGAGTCGAAAGAGGACAAGGGCGCCCAGGCCACGTCGGCCGCGCTGGACTCCGCGTTGACCCTACGGGCGCTGGCCCGCGGCGAAGAACTCCGGTGAGCACCTCCACGACCGTGCAGTGGGACCTCGAGTACCGCCCCCGTCGGATGCCCCGCATCGCGATCGTCGTTGCAGCGGTGGTGGTGGCGATCCACATCACGTTTGCGGCGTTGCTGACGATCTCCGACACCGGTGTCGAGATCGGCGGGTCGGACCAACTCGGTCTCGCCTTGATCGGTGTCGTCGAGGCCGCGCTCATCCTGTTGTTCACCCGCCCGCGCCTGCGCGTCGGCCGTACTGGTGTCGGCGTGCGCAATCTCACCGGGGAGCGCCTGTTCGAGTGGGATCGGGTGCGCGGCATGACCTACCCGGACAAGGGTTTCTCGGCGCGGCTGTTGCTGCCCGACGACGAACACGTGCCGGTGCTCGCCGTGCAGGCCTGGGACTCCGACCGTGCCGTGGCGGCGATGAATGCGTTTCGGGAACTGGAACAGCGCTACCACCCCCACATCGGCCCGGACGACAACGGCTCGGACGACAACGGCCCGGGCGGCACCGGTCAGGACGGACGGTCGTAGTCAGGCACTAGCCTGGACTGCGTGGCAGACCCGACAACGTATCGTCCCGCCCCGGGCACGATCCCGACCGAGCCAGGCGTCTACAAGTTCCGCGACGCCCACGGTCGTGTCATCTACGTCGGCAAGGCCAAGAATCTCCGGTCGCGTCTGACCTCGTACTTCGCAGATCTGGCCGGGTTGCATCCACGCACCCGGCAGATGGTCACCACCGCCGCCGCGGTCGAGTGGACGGTCGTCGGGACCGAGGTCGAGGCGCTCCAACTCGAGTACAACTGGATCAAGGAATTCGACCCGCGGTTCAACGTCCGCTACCGCGACGACAAGAGTTACCCGGTCCTCGCCGTGACGCTCAACGAGGAGTACCCGCGACTGTTCGTCTACCGCGGCCCGCGACGACGCGGGGTGCGGTACTTCGGGCCCTATTCACATGCCTGGGCGATTCGGGAGACGGTCGATCTGCTGACCCGGGTGTTCCCGGCACGTACCTGCTCGACCGGCGTGTTCAAACGTCACCGGCAGATCGACCGGCCGTGTCTGCTGGGCTACATCGACAAGTGTGCGGCGCCGTGCGTCGGTCGGGTCACCGCCGAACAGCACCGGGAGATCGTCGACGATTTCTGCGATTTCCTGGCCGGCCGGACCGATCAGATGATTCGTCGGCTCGAGCGCGAGATGACTTCTGCTGCAGAGGACCTCGACTTCGAACGGGCGGCGCGTCTGCGCGATGACGTGGGCGCCATGCGCCGGGCGATGGAGAAGCAGGCGGTGGTCCTCGGGGACGGAACCGACGCCGACGTCGTCGGCATGGTCGGCGACGAACTCGAGGTGTCCGTCCAGGTCTTCCACGTCCGTGACGGCCGGGTCCGCGGACAGCGGGGCTGGGTGGTCGAGCGCTCCGACGACGACTCGGTCGGCGAACAGGTGGGACAGTTCGTCACCCAGTTCTACGGTGCGCAAGTGGATCTCGACGCGTCGGTGGAAATCGGTGACGACCGGGCCCGGGGTGATTCGGTCCCGCGTGAGGTCCTCGTCCCCGATCTGCCGGACGACCATGCGGAGTTGCAGCAGTGGTTGTCGGATCTGCGCGGCAGTCGGGTGGCGATCCGGGTGCCACAGCGCGGGGACAAGAAGGCACTGTTCGACACGGTGACCCGCAACGCCTCGGAAGCATTGGCGCAGCACAAGCTGCGCCGCGCCGGGGATCTCACCACCCGCTCGGCTGCGCTCACCGAACTGCAGGAGGGGCTCGGCCTCGATCAGGCGCCCCTGCGGATCGAGTGCATCGACATCTCGCACGTCCAGGGCACCGACGTGGTCGCGTCACTGGTGGTCTTCGAGGACGGACTGCCGCGCAAGTCCGACTATCGGCACTATTCCATCCGTCAGGCCGCCGGCGATGGACGGTCCGACGATGTCGCCTCGATCGCGGAGGTCACCCGCCGTCGGTTCCTGCGGCATCGGCAGGACCAGGAGATCACCACCGAGTCCGCGATCGACCCGGACACCGGTCGCACGCGTAAGTTCGCCTACCCGCCAAACCTTTTCGTCGTCGATGGTGGTTCACCCCAGGTGCACGCGGCAGCATCGGTTCTCGACGAGCTGGGCGTCACCGATGTCTCGGTCGTCGGCCTGGCCAAACGACTGGAAGAGGTGTGGATTCCGGGTGATGATGAACCGGTGATCCTGCCCCGGACCAGCGAGGCGTTGTTCCTGCTTCAGCGCGTGCGCGACGAGGCACATCGGTTCGCCATCACCTTCCACCGCAGCAAGCGCAGCAAACGGATGACCGAATCGGTCCTCGACGGGGTCCCCGGTCTCGGTCGCACGCGGCGGACCGCACTCGTCACGCACTTCGGATCGGTGGCCCGCCTGCGGGAGGCGTCACTCGACGACATCTCTGGTGTACCCGGGATCGGCATGGCCACCGCGCGGGCCGTCGCCGCGGCGCTCGCCGACGACGCATCTCCGGAACGCAGCGACGCCGTGCCCACAGAACCCGAACGCACCGACGCCCACCAGATACCCGTTCCGACGCAGGCCCCGACTGGAGGAGAGGACCGGTGACCGACCAACCCGATACGGACGGCACTACCACGGACATCGCGGGGCCGCCACCGGACTACACCGTCCTGTTCGTCGCCGGCATGTCCGGTGCGGGTCGTTCCACCGCTGCCAACGTCCTGGAGGACGACGGCTGGTATGTCGCCGACAACGTGCCGCCGTCGCTCATCGCGACGATGGTGCGGACGGTCCGGGAGAGTGATCCCGCTGTCGCACGGCTCGCGATGGTGCTACGTGCGTCCGACGACGAAATCGGTGGGCAGCTCGACGATCTGCGAAAGTCCTTGGAGGCGGCTGGTGCCCGCACCAAACTGCTCTTCCTCGACGCCAGCGATCATGTCCTCGTCCGCCGCTTCGAACAGGTCCGCCGGCGTCATCCGTTGCAGGGCCGCGAGACCCTGGTCGACGGCATCGCCCGCGAACGGGTGATCCTGGCGCCGATCAAGAACTCGGCCGACCTCGTCGTGGAGACCTCGGCCCTGACCGCCGCCAAACTCCGTGAGGTGGTCGAGGGTGTGTACCCGCACGACACCGACAACCGTCTCAGCGTCGCGGTCCAGTCGTTCGGCTTCAAGTACGGTCTGCCGATCGACTCCGACTACGTCGCCGACGTGCGATTTCTGCCCAATCCGTACTGGATACCCGAGTTGCGGGCGCACAATGGTCGCGACGACGACGTCCGCGACTACGTGCTCGGGCAGGATGGTGCGGCCCGGTTCGTGGATCTCCAACTCGGCATGGCGGGGGTGGTTGCACCGGGCTACCTCCGAGAAGGCAAGCGGTACATGACGATCAGCATCGGCTGCACCGGCGGCAAACATCGCAGCGTGGCGATCTCGGAGGAGATCGGCCGACGACTGGGAGAGATGCTCGACGAACGCGGCGCGCCGCGCTTCGATGTCCGGGTGATCCATCGAGACCTGGGGCGCGAGTGACGGGCACCGACGGCACCGCGGACCGGCAGATGCGGATCACCGCGCTCGGCGGCGGGCACGGACTGCACGCCACGCTCACCGCGATGAGGTACCTGAGTCGGGACGTCACCGCGGTGGTGACCGTCGCCGACGACGGCGGCTCCTCGGGTCGGCTGCGCGCCGAACTCGGTGTCATCCCGCCGGGCGATCTTCGGATGGCGCTCTCGGCGTTGATGTCCGCGCCGGCCGCGTTGGACGAGCGATCGGACGGGCCGACCCCACTCGGTCGGTCCGCGCACGAGCTGTGGACCACGACGTTTCAGCACCGGTTCGGTGGTCGCGGCGCTCTCGCCGGCCACCCCATCGGCAATCTGCTGCTGGCCGGGCTGACGGAGGTCACCGGCAACCCGGTCGCGGCGCTCGACGAACTCGTGGCCGTCTTCGACATCGACGGACGCGTCCTGCCGATGTCGGCGGTACCGCTCGACATCGAGGCCGACGTGTCCGGGCTGGAGAGCGACCCTCGGATCAGTCGTTGTATCCGCGGGCAGGTGGCGGTCGCGACCACCCCCGGAAAGGTGCGTCGGGTCCGTTTGCTGCCGACCGACCCGCCGGCCTGTCCGGAAGCTCTCGAGTCGATCCGGTCGGCCGACCTGGTGGTGCTGGGACCCGGTTCCTGGTTCTCCAGCGTGATCCCGCACGTCCTGGTGCCCGAGCAGCTCACGGCGCTGCGCGACACCTCGGCCCGCAAGATGCTGTTCGTCAACCTCGCTCCTGAACCCGGTGAGACGACGGGATTCTCGGTCGAGCGGCATCTGCACGTGCTACACGCCCACGCCGATGTCCTCCGTGTGGATGACGTCGTGGTGGATGCCGCGTCTGTTCCCGCGGGGCGTGAGCGGGATCACCTGATCCGGGCGGCTGAGTTGTTCGGCGCACGTCTGCATGTCGGTGACCTCGCGGTTCCCGGCAGGCACGTGCACGACCCCGAGAAAGTCGCCACCCTGGTGAACCAACTGTGCGAAGGTGAATTGAGTCGATACGCTGTCCGGGCGCAAGAATCGTGAGTGAGTCGTGTGCATCCGACTGCGCCCACATGATCGTCGGGAGCCACCGCTGACGCGGTGACACCGGCCCGGGCGGTGCGGTTGCCGACGCCACGACTCCGTTCGCGGGGGTGACGGCCTCCGTGCCGGGGGATTCGCGAGCGGTGAGGCGAGCCAGTGGCGGTACCGGCTTCCTGGCCGTAGGACTGTGCGACCCGACAGGAGGACCGTGACAGGAGGGCAGGGACCGGTGGCGATGACCGCGGCGGTGAAGGATGAGCTATCCCGTCTGACCGTGACCCAGGTGAGTTGCCGCAAGGCCGAGGTGTCGGCGCTGCTGCGTTTCGCCGGGGGACTGCACATCGTCGCCGGCCGCGTGGTCGTCGAGGCCGAGGTCGACCTGGGCAATGTGGCCCGGCGGCTGCGACGCGAGATCTTCGACCTGTACGGCTACAACTCCGATGTCCACGTCCTGCGCAGCGGGGGCATCCGGAAGGGCGCGCGCTACATCGTGCGTGTCACCAAGGACGGTGAAGGTCTGGCCCGTCAGACGGGTTTGCTCGACCTGCGTGGACGTCCGGTGCGGGGATTGCCCGCGCAGGTCGTCGGCGGGAGTGTCGCCGATGCGGAAGCCGCCTGGCGCGGTGCGTTTCTCGCTCACGGTTCGCTCACCGAACCGGGCCGTTCGTCGGCGCTCGAGGTCAGTTGTCCGGGACCGGAGGCCGCCCTGGCTCTCGTCGGGGCCGCTCGCCGTCTCGGGGTGTCCGCCAAGGCGCGTGAGGTGCGTGGGGCAGACCGGGTGGTGATCCGTGACGGTGAGGCGATCGGAGCCCTGCTGACCCGGATGGGCGCCAACGACACGCGGCTGGTCTGGGAGGAGCGCCGGATGCGGCGCGAGGTCCGTGCGACGGCCAACCGTCTCGCCAATTTCGACGACGCCAACCTGCGTCGTTCGGCGCGAGCCGCGGTGGCCGCGGCTGCACGTGTCGAGCGCGCCCTGGACATCCTCGGTGACGACGTGCCCGATCACCTCATCGCCGCCGGCCAGCTGCGGATCACCCACCGGCAGGCGTCCCTCGAGGAGTTGGGGCAGCTCGCCGACCCGCCGATGACGAAGGATGCGGTGGCCGGACGGATCCGGCGCCTGCTCTCGATGGCTGACAAGAAGGCGCGCACCGAGGGCATCCCGGACACGGAGTCGGCTGTCACCTCGGACTTGCTCGACGAGGCGTGAGGTCGACCCGGAACAACAGGTGAACGAATCGGACCCTTCGCATGCTGCGTCTGGCCGGTCCTACTAGGCTGAAGTGGGTCGCGCATCACCGTCACCAACATGATCGTCCTGCGTAACCGGCCGCAAGCCTCGACGATGAATACCGTAAGGAGCACCACAGTGACTGTTCGGGTAGGCGTTAACGGATTCGGCCGGATCGGCCGCAACTTCTTTCGCGCAGTGGAAGCGCAGAAGGCATTGGGCACCACGGACATCGAGATCGTCGCGGTCAACGACCTGACCGACAACGCGACGCTCGCCCATCTGCTCAAGTTCGACTCCATCCTGGGCCGACTCTCCGATGACGTCTCGCTCGAAGGTGAGGACACGATCGTCGTCGGCGACAAGAAGATCAAGGCGATGGCCATCAAGGAAGGCCCGTCGGCGCTGCCGTGGGGCGATCTCGGCGTCGATGTCGTGGTCGAGTCGACCGGCATCTTCACCGACGGCACCAAGGCCAAGGGCCACCTCGACGCCGGCGCCAAGAAGGTCATCATCTCGGCGCCCGCCAAGAACGAGGACATCACCATCGTGATGGGCGTCAACGACGACAAGTACGACGGCAGCCAGAACATCATCTCCAACGCGTCGTGCACCACGAACTGCCTCGGCCCGTTCGCCAAGGTGCTCAACGACGAGTTCGGCATCGTCTCCGGTCTGATGACCACCGTGCACGCCTACACCCAGGATCAGAACCTGCAGGACGGCCCGCACAAGGATCTGCGTCGCGCCCGCGCCGCCGCGCTCAACGTGGTCCCGACCTCCACCGGTGCGGCGAAGGCCATCGGCCTCGTGTTGCCGGAACTGCTCGGCAAGCTCGACGGCTATGCCCTGCGTGTGCCGATCCCGACCGGCTCGGTCACCGACCTCACCGCGATCCTGGAGAAGGCACCGTCGGCCGATGACGTCAACGCCGCCATGAAGGCCGCCGCCGAGGGGCCGCTCAAGGGCATCCTGAAGTACTACGATGCGCCGATCGTCTCCAGCGACATCGTCACCGACCCGCATTCGTCGCTCTTCGACGCGGGGCTCACCAAGGTCATCGGCAACCAGGTCAAGGCCGTCTCCTGGTACGACAACGAGTGGGGCTACTCCAACCGCCTCGTCGACCTGACCGGTCTCGTCAGCAAGTCGCTGTAACCTTCCTCGAGCCACTAGGAGCAACGCCACCATGGGCGTACCCACACTGAAAGACCTTCTGGAAGAAGGCGTTTCGGGTCGGGGAGTGCTGGTCCGGTCGGATTTCAACGTTCCGCTCGACGGAACCACGATCACCGACCCGGGCCGCATCCTGGCCTCCCTGCCGACCTTGTCGGCGCTGGTCGATGCCGGTGCGAAGGTCATCATCACCGCGCATCTCGGTCGTCCGAAGGGCGAACCGGATCCGAAGTTCTCGCTGGCCCCGGTGGCCGAGCGACTCGGCGCCGAACTCGGGCGCAACGTCCAGCTCGCCGGTGATGTGGTGGGTTCGGATGCGCTGGCGCGCGCCGAAGGCCTCACCGACGGCGATGTCCTGCTGCTGGAGAACGTGCGTTTCGATCCGCGCGAGACCTCCAAGGACGAGACCGAACGGGAAGCGCTGGCCAAGGCGCTCGTCGAGCTGGTCGGCGACGACGGTGCCTTCGTCTCCGACGGCTTCGGTGTGGTGCATCGCAAGCAGGCATCGGTGTACGACGTCGCGAAGCTCTTGCCGCACTACGCCGGCAAGCTCGTGGCGGCCGAGGTGGACGTGCTGTCCAAACTCACCCACGAGGTCGCCCGGCCGTACGCGGTGGTGCTCGGCGGGTCGAAGGTGTCGGACAAGCTCGGCGTCATCGAAGCGCTTGCGCCGAAGGTCGACACCCTGGTCATCGGCGGTGGGATGGCGTTCACCTTCCTTGCCGCGCAGGGGCACTCGGTGGGCAACTCGCTGCTACAGGAAGATCAGATCGACGTCTGCAAGGGGCTGCTCGAGCAGTTCGGCGACGTCATCCGGTTGCCGGTCGACGTCGTCGTCGCCGACAAGTTCGCGGCCGATGCCGATGCGAAGACGGTGCCGGTCGAGGAGATCCCGGACGGCTGGATGGGGCTCGACATCGGGCCCGAATCGGTCAAGCGGTTCTCCGCGGTCCTGTCCGGTGCGGAGACCGTGTTCTGGAACGGGCCATCCGGTGTCTTCGAGTTCGAGAAGTTCTCGTCGGGCACCCGGGGCGTCGCCGAGGCGATCGCGGCGACCACCAAGGGCGGATCGTTCACGGTCGTCGGTGGTGGCGACTCCGCGGCGGCTGTCCGGACGCTCGGACTGCCGGATTCGGACTTCTCGCACATATCGACCGGCGGCGGGGCGTCGCTGGAATACCTGGAGGGCAAGGAACTCCCCGGATTGAAGGTGTTGGAGAGCTGATGGCGAGTCGCAAGCCGCTCATCGCGGGCAACTGGAAGATGAACCTGAATCATCTGGAGGCCATCGCGCTCGTCCAGAAGATCGCGTTCGCGCTGCCCGCGAAGTACTTCGACAAGGTCGACGTCACGGTGATCCCGCCGTTCACCGACATCCGCAGCGTGCAGACCGTCGTGGACGGCGACAAACTGCTGCTCACCTACGGGGCGCAGGACCTGTCGGCGCAGGATTCGGGTGCATACACCGGTGAGATCAGCGGTGCGTTCCTCGCGAAGCTTGGGTGCACCTTCGTGGTCGTCGGCCATTCGGAGCGACGGACGATGCACGCCGAGACCGACGACGTGGTGCTCGCGAAGACGAAAGCCGCGCTCAAGCACGGTCTGACGCCGATCGTGTGCATCGGGGAGGGGCTCGACATCCGGGAGGCCGGCGAGCACGTCGACTACAACGTCACCCAGCTGAAGGGCTCGTTGGCAGGGCTCTCGGCCGAGGAGATCGGCAACGTCGTGATCGCCTACGAGCCGGTGTGGGCGATCGGTACCGGTCGGGTGGCCAGCGCCGAGGACGCGCAGGAGGTGTGCGGCGCGATCCGCAAGACACTCGCGGAGATCGCCGACGCCGCGACCGCGGATTCGGTCCGGGTGCTCTACGGCGGTTCGGTGAACGCCAAGAACGTCGGCGAGATCGTCGGCCAGACCGACGTCGACGGTGCCCTCGTCGGCGGGGCCTCGCTGAAATCGGACGAGTTCGCGAGCCTGTCGGCCATCGCCGCCGGCGGACCCCTTCCGTGACTGCTGCTCCCAGCCGAGCGTCACGAACCCCTTCGTGACGGCCCTCCGCAGGCTCCGGGCCTCCTCAGGGGTCGGGTGGCCGGGGGCTCTGCAGGCTCCGAGCCTCCTCGGGGGTCGGGTGGCCGGGGGCTCTGCAGGCTCCGGGCCTCCTCGGGGTCGGGGTGGCCGGCCCGTTCACTGATCCCGTTCACCCCGTTCCCTGAGCCCCGTCGAAGGGCGCGTAGACTGTGGCAGGTTGTGCCCGGACGGCTCCGAGCCGTCGGCGCAGCCTGCCACACTTGTCTGCACCGACCGAACAGGACTGACTACACGTGAAGCTCGCACTCGACATCGGATTGGTCATCACCAGTTTGCTGATGGTGGTGCTGGTGTTGCTGCATCGCGGCAAGGGCGGCGGTCTGTCGTCGCTGTTCGGCGGCGGTGTCCAGTCGTCGCTGTCGGGATCCAGCGTGGTCGAGCGCAATCTCGACCGCCTGACCATTTTCGTCGGCATCATCTGGTTCATCTTCATCATCGGCATCGGCGTCGACATCAAACTTTCCTGACGCCGACCGACCGGTCTGCTTCGTCTGCGGCGACCCGTCTGCCTCACGGCAGGTGAGGGTCGCCGTTTGACGTTCGGGCGCCGCCCCGAGATGCCACAGGTTGCGAATACCGGAATACTGACCGTATGAGCGAATCGAACTCGTCTGAGCAGCATCGGTCCGCCGGAGCGCCCGCGTGGCGCCCCACGATGACGATCGCCGATCACATCATCATCGATGACGAGGGCCGGGCGCTGACCGAACCGTTGCGCGAGGACATCCGGTTGCTGGGTGGTCTGCTCGGCGACATGATCCGTGAACATTCCGGTACCGAGGTCTTCGACCTCGTCGAGAACGCACGCATCGCGGCCTTTCGGATTCGGCGCGCCGAGATCGACCGCGAGACGTTGGCAGACATGTTCGTCGACCTCGACCTCTCCGTCGCCATGCCGGTGATCCGCGCATTCTGCAACTTCGCCCTACTCGCCAACCTCGCCGAGGATATCCATCGGGAGCGCCGCCGTGCCCTCCACGTCCGGGCCGGCGATCCGCCGCAGGACAGCACGCTGGAGGCGACGTACGCCAAGCTCGCGCAGGCCGGTCTCACCGACGCCGACGTGGGTCGTGCGCTGGCCGATGCGACGGTCGTGCCCGTCATCACCGCCCATCCCACCGAGACGCGTCGCCGTACCGTCTTCGAAGCGCAGAACCGAATCACCGAGTTGATGCGCTTCCGCAGCCGGACCGAGCTCACACCCGCAGAGGATGCCGAGGTCATGGAAGGTCTGCGCCGGCAGATCCTGACCCTCTGGCAAACCGCCCTGATCCGGCTGGAACGGCTCAACATCCAGGACGAGATCCGTTCCGGTCTGCGCTATTACGACGCGTCGTTCTTCGAGGTGGTGCCGAAGATCAACACGGGGGTTCGTGCCGCACTGCGTTCTGCCTATCCCGACGCGGGACTGAAGGACGATCCGATGCTGCGGATGGGGTCGTGGATCGGTGGCGATCGCGACGGCAACCCGTTCGTCACCGGCGAGATCGTCGAGATGGCGACAACGCTCGCAGCCCGGACGGCGATCGGCCATCACCTGTCCGAGCTGCGGCTGCTCGCCGAGGAACTGAGTATGTCGACGCGCCTGATGTCGCCCGACGACGCCGTCTATGAGCTGGCGGGTGTGGACCGCGACGACCCCGCCGCCGACGAACCCTTCCGCGTCGCCCTGCGAAAGATCCGGTCCCGCCTCGTCGCCACCGCCGCCGACATGTTCGGCGAAGAGGTCATGAAGACCTCCGATCTGTTCATGATCGACGGCGCGGAACCATACGCCGGGGCCGGCGACCTGCTGGCCGACCTCGACGTCGTCGACGCCGGACTGCGGTCCACGCACGACGACATCATCGCCGACGATCGGCTGCTGAGACTCCGGGAAGCGGTCCGCACCTTCGGGTTCAACCTGTCCGGTTTGGACATGCGACAGAACTCGGAGATGCACGAGGAGGTCGTCGGTGAGCTGCTGGCCTGGGCCGGCGTGCACCCCGACTACGCGTCACTCGGTGAGGCCGAGCGGGTGGAGATCCTGGTCAGCGAGCTGACCGCGCGGCGCCCATTGACCCGACCGGATGCCGACCTGAGCGAGCTCGCGACAAAGGAACTCGGGATCGTCCGCGCGGCCGCTGCAGCGGTACGGACCTTCGGCCCCGAGGCGGTGCCGAACTACGTCATCAGCATGTGTACCTCGGTGAGCGACATGCTGGAACCGATGATCCTGCTGAAGGAAGCGGGACTGATCGACATCGACGCCGAGTCGGGCAAGCTGGTGTGCTCGGTCCGGATCGTCCCGCTGTTCGAGACCATCGAGGATCTGCAGCAGGGTGCGGCCACGCTGCTCGCGGCGCTCGACATTCCGCTGTATCGCGACCTCGTCGACGGGCAGGCCGGGATGCAGGAGGTGATGCTCGGCTACTCGGACTCGAACAAGGACGGCGGCTACATGGCGGCCAACTGGGCGCTGTACCGCGGTGAGCTGGACCTGGTCGAGGCGGCGAAGAAGGCCGGAATCCGGTTGCGGTTGTTCCACGGCCGCGGCGGTACCGTCGGCCGTGGCGGGGGACCGAGCTACGACGCGATCCTCGCTCAACCTCCCGGCGCGGTACAGGGATCACTCCGACTCACCGAGCAGGGCGAGATCATCGCCGCCAAGTTCGCCGAACCCGTTCTGGCCCAACGCAACCTGGAAACCCTGCTGGCCGCGACAATCGAGTCGTCGCTCCTGGACGTGGAAGGACTCGGGGACGAGTCCGAGGACGCCTATCGCAACATGGACGAGATCGCCGGTCTGGCGCGGTCGGCCTACAGCAAACTCGTGCACGAGACACCGGGCTTCGTCGAGTACTTCACCACATCGACGCCGTTGTCGGAGATCGGTGCCCTCAACATCGGCAGCCGTCCGGCGTCACGAAAGCAGACCGAGAAGATCTCTGATCTGCGGGCGATCCCATGGGTGTTGTCGTGGACCCAGTCCCGCGTGATGCTGCCCGGCTGGTACGGCACCGGCTCGGCTTTCGAGGAGTGGGTCGCCGACGACCAGCAGCGCCTCGAGACGTTGCGTCGCTACTACGAGAAGTGGCCGTTCTTCCGGACGGTGATGTCGAACATGGCGCAGGTGCTGGCCAAGTCGGACATGGGGCTGGCACACCGGTATGCGCAGTTGGTCCCGGACGAGGAACTGCGAGACACCGTGTTCGGCATGATCGTCGACGAACACGAGCGGACCATCGACATGTACTCCAAGATCACCGGCACCGACGACCTGCTGTCGGACAACGCCGCGCTCAAACGTTCGGTCTACAACCGGTTCCCGTACCTCGAGCCGCTCAACCTGTTGCAGGTCGAGTTGCTGCGGCGGTTCCGTGCCGGCGACGACGAACCCCGCATCCGGCGTGGCATCCAGTTGACGATGAACGGATTGGCCACGGCGCTGCGTAACTCGGGTTAGGTTTCCTCCTCCCGTCGACCGGGCGCCGTTTCCCGTCGACTGGGCGCCATTTCCCGTCGACTGGGCGCCATTTGCCGTCGACTGGGTAGGGCTGGTGTCCCTTCCGCGTCGCGCCGCGACCGGAATGCGCACGACCCGTGGCGACGTTGCACGCACCATGAAGGCTTTGTGGGTGGTCGCACATCCGGACCCGAGCTCTCTGAACCGACATCTGCATCGATTCGGCGCGCAGGTGCTTCGCGACGAGGGTTGGCAGGTTCTCGAGTCCGATCTGTATGCGATGCAGTGGGATCCGGTGCTGCGCGAGGAAGGCGGGGACGACGTCGAGGCCGAGCAGCAGAAGCTGCGCGATGCCGACCTGGTCGTGCTGCAGTTCCCCCTCTGGTGGTACGGGATGCCCGCGATCATGAAGGGCTGGGTGGACCGCGTCTTCGAGCGCGGATTCGCCTACGACGTGATCGATCCCGCCACGGGTCGGGCCCGCAAATACGGCGACGGAGGACTTGTCGGACGCCGCGCGCTGACCATCGTCACCGCCGGTGACCGTCCCGGCAGCCTGGGTCCGCGGGGCATCAGCGGCGACATCGAGGACGTGCTGTGGACGACGCTGCACGGAACGCTCTGGTACACGGGGATGGAAACCTTGCGGCCACACCTCGTCACCCGTGCGCGCGACGTCGACGAGTCAACCATCGTCGAGGTCGAGCGTGATCTCGCCGATCGGCTTCGCGGTGTCACGGACGAGTCGCCGATTCCGTTCCTTCCGCTCGACGAACGCTTCTACGACCACTCGATCGCGCTGTGCCCAGACGTCGCACCCGACGTCTCGGGCAACGCCGCCCACCGATTCGCCACCTGACTCAAGTGAGGCGTGACGCGGCGCCGCGGTCCAGGAACCACACGGTCTCGTCGGTGCCGTGCGCGCCGGCGCACGGCCAGTCGGCGGCGTGAGCGCCGGTGTGGGCGGCAGCGACCGCCTCGGCCTTGTCCTCTCCGGCGACCAGGAACCACACCGCCTTGCTCCGGTTGACCACCGGGAGCGTCAAGGTGATCCGTCGCGGCGGCGGCTTCGGGGAATCCTCCACGGCCACAACCGTTTTCTCGGACTCCGCGGTCGCCGCGGTGTGCGGGAAGAGGGAGTTGATGTGCCCCTCACCACCCATGCCGAGCAGGTGGAGGTCGAAGTGCGGCACCTGCCCGGCGCCGATATGCGCGAGGGCCTCGGCATACGCCGCGGCGGCTGACTCGATGTCGTCGCCGAAATCGCCGTCGGACGCTGCCATCGGATGGACTCGGGCCGGATCGACCGGAACCTTGTCGAGCAGCGCCTCACGTGCCTGCCCGTAGTTGCGCTCCGGGTCGTCGGCCGGCACGAACCGGTCGTCGCCCCAGAACAATTCGACCCGCGACCAGTCGATGTCACCGCTGTCGGAGGCGAGGTGCCGCAGGATCGCGATCCCGTTGCTGCCCCCGGTCAGCACGATGCTCGCCACGCCGTGGTCGGCCTGCGCATGTGTCACCAGGTCGACGAACCGGCTGGCCGCCGTCGCGACGAGCGCGTCCTTGTCGTCGAACACGAGCGTTTCCGGGGTCATCACGCCACCCTACTGGTGGTGTTGATCTCGGCCACCCCCTTCAGGGCGCTCTCATACGTGTCGTCGGTGTCGAGGCGTCGTAGTTCCTCGGCGAGCAAGAGGGGCAGTTCGCGTCGGCTCATCGCCACACGACCATCCGGTTTGCCGGGCATGCAGATCACCGCGTTGTTGTTCTGGTCGAGCGCGAGGATCGTCGGACCGTCTTCGCGCAGGATCCGGACCTCGAAACTCCCTACCTCGCGGCGCGTGGGTACCTGCAACGCCGAGTGCAGCCACCCGGCGAGCAGATCGATACTGGGGGAGTCGCTGGGACCGGTCACCTCGACCCCGATGACCGGGGTATGGGGCGGCCGGTCCATCGCCGACGCCAGCAGCGCACGCCACGGGGTGATCTGCGTCCACGCGAGATCGGAGTCGCCGGGCGCGTACGTGGCGAGCCGGCGTTCCAGAACGGTGCGAGGGTCGCCGGACTTGGTGGCGTCGAGGATGCGTCTGCGGCCAAGCGTGCCCATCGGATCGGTCGCCGGGTTCGCCGGTGGCTTTCCCGGCCACCAGGTCACCACCGGCGTGTCCGGGAGCAGGAACGGCATCACGACCGAACGTGGGTGGTTCGCGAGTTCGCCGTGCAGGCTCAACAGCACGACCTCCGACGCTCCCGCGTCACCGCCGACACGGATCTCGGCGTCGAGGCGCGGGGTGTCGTCCCGGAATCCGCTGGCCACGACAATCACCCGGCTCGGATGCTCGCTGCTGGCTCCCACGGCGGCCTCGATCGCACCCTCGGTGGGTTCACCGTGCTCGGCGCAGACGACGAGGGTCAACACGCGACCGAGGCTGACCGCGCCACCGGACTCACGGACCTCGACGATCTTCTTGGCCACGGTCACAGTGGAGGTGTCGGGCAGTTCGACGATCATCCTCTGACATCCTCTCGGTTGTTCCGGGCGGCGACGGTCATGGTCGGCGCCAACAGCGTCCGGTACGTGCGAGCATCTCTTCGGACGAGGCGGGCCCCCACGTTCCTGACTCGTAGGTGTCGGGTTTCCCGGCCTCCGCCCAATGCTCGATCACCGGGTCGAGGATCTTCCAGGAGAGTTCGACCTCTTCGTTGACCGGGAACAGTGACGGCTCACCGAGCAGCACGTCGAGGATCAGGCGCTCGTAGGCCTCCGGCGACGCCTCGGTGAATGCCGTGCCGTAGCTGAAGTCCATGTTGACGTCGCGCACCTCCATGCTCGACGCGGGAACCTTGGACCCGAAGCGCAAGGTGATGCCTTCGTCCGGCTGCACCCGGATGACCAGGGCGTTCTGCGAGAGCTCCTCGGTCATCGTCTGGTCGAACGGCAGATGCGGCGCGCGTTTGAACACCAACGCGATCTCCGTGACGCGCCGCCCGAGTCGTTTGCCGGTGCGCAGATAGAACGGCACCCCGGCCCAGCGCCGTGAGTCGACCTCCAACGCGATCGCGGCGAACGTCTCCGTGGTGGAGTCCTTGGCGAAACCCTCTTCGTCGAGGAGGCCCGGCACCTGCTGGCTGCCCTGCCAACCCGGCCCGTACTGCCCGCGGGCGGTGTTCTCGTCCAACGGCTCGATGTTGCGTGTGGCTGCGAGCACCTTGATCTTCTCGTCCTGCAACTGCTTGGGCTCGAACGAGATCGGTTCCTCCATCGCCACCAGCGCCATCAACTGCAGCAGGTGGTTCTGGATGACGTCGCGCGCCGCGCCGATCCCGTCGTAGTAGCCGGCACGGCCGCCGAGACCGATGTCCTCGGCCATCGTGATCTGCACGTGGTCGACGTAGTGGGAGCTCCACAGCGGATCGAACAGCTGGTTGGCGAACCGCAACGCGAGGATGTTCTGGACCGTTTCCTTGCCGAGGTAGTGGTCGATCCGGAACACCGACGACTCGGGAAAGACGCTGTTGACGATCGCGTTGAGTTCCTTGGCGGTCTCGAGGTCGTGACCGAAGGGCTTCTCGATGACCACCCGCCGCCAGTGATCGCCTTCCTCCTTGGCCAGCCCGCTGCGTTCCAACTGCTCGCACACGGTGGGGAAGGCCTTCGGCGGGATCGACAGGTAGAAAGCGTGGTTGCCGTCGGTGCCGCGTTCCTTGTCCAACCGGTCGAGTGTCTCCCGGAGCCGGTCGAACGCGGCGTCATCGTCGAAAGCGCCCTGGACGAATCGGAACCCTTCCGCCAGCCGTTCCCACACCTCTTCCCGGAAACCGGTGCGGGCGTGATCACGGACGGCGTCGTGGACGATTTTGGCGAAATCCTCGTCGTCCCAGTCGCGCCTCGCGAAGCCGACGAGCGCGAACGACGGGGGGAGCAGACCCCGGTTGGCCAGGTCGTACACCGCGGGCATCAACTTCTTGCGCGCCAGGTCACCCGTGACACCGAAGATGATCAGGCTGCACGGACCCGCGATCCGTGGCAGCCGCTTGTCCCGGGGGTCACGGAGCGGGTTGTTCCAATCGGTACCGCCGCGGGGCACTCGGGTCAGCCCTTCGCGGCCGAGAGCTGTTCGGCGGTAGCGTCGAGCAACTCGATCCAGGCGTCCTCGAACTTCTGGACACCCTCGTCCTCGAGCACCTTGAAGACGTCGACGAAGTCGATGCCGAGTGCGGCGATCTTGTCGAAGACCTCCTGCGACTCGGGGGCGAGGCCGACGATTGACCCCGTGTTGACCCACCCGTGGTCGGCGAAGGCGTCCATGGTCTTGCCCGGCATGGTGTTCACCGTGTTCGGGGCGACGAGTTCACTGACATAGAGGGTGTCGGGATAGTCGGGGTTCTTCACTCCGGTCGACGCCCACAGCGGACGTTGCGGACGCGCCCCCTTGGCAAGCAGGTCGGGGAATCGGGACTCGACCTCGAAGATCTCCTGATACGCCTGGTAGGCCAGGCGTGCATTGGCCAGTGCCGCCTTGCCCTTGAGTTCGGTGGCTTCCGGGGTGCCGATGGCGTCGAGACGTTTGTCGACCTCGGAGTCGACGCGGGAGACGAAGAACGACGCGACCGAGTGGATGGTGGACAGATCGTGCCCGGCCTCCGCGGCGGCGTCGAGGCCGTCGAGGTAGGCGTCCATCACCTCCTTGTAGCGCTCCACCGAGAAGATCAGCGTGACATTCACGCTGATGCCCTCGGCGAGGGTGCGGGTGATGGCAGGGAGCCCGGCCTTGGTGGCGGGAATCTTGATCAGCAGGTTCGGCCGGTCGACGATCTTCCACAGTTCGACGGCCTGCGCGACGGTGCCGTCGGTGTCGTGGGCCAGGCGGGGATCGACCTCGATGGACACGCGGCCGTCCACACCGTCAGAGGCCTCGAAGGCCGGCGCGAGCACGTCGCAGGCGTTGCGCACGTCGTCAGTCGTGACCGTTCGGATGGTCGCGTCGACATCCGCTCCGCGTGCGGCGAGTTCGTTGACTTGATCGTCGTAGCTGGTGCCCTTGGACAGAGCGGCCTGGAAGATCGACGGGTTGGTGGTGACACCGACCACCGACTTCTCGGCCATCAGACCGGCGAGGTCGCCGGAGCCGATGAGGTCGCGGGACAGGTCGTCGAGCCAGACCGAGACCCCGGCGGCGGAGAGTTCGGCGAGTTTCGGATTCTGCGTCATTCTGCTATCCCTTCACATTGGCGATCGAACGCTGTGCGGCGGCGACGGCGGCGTCGGGTGTGATGCCGAACTCGGTGTACAGCGTCTGGTAGTCGGCGGATTCCCCGTAGTGCTCGAGCGAAACGCTCTCACCGAAGCCGCCCACGATCTTGTGCCACGGCATGGCGATGCCGGCCTCGATCGAGACGCGGGCCTTCACGGTGGGTGGCAGGACCTGGTCGCGGTAGTTCTGGTCCTGGCTCTCGAACCACTCGACGCACGGCATCGAGACGACGCGAGCGCCGATGCCCTGGGCTTCGAGTTTCTGGCCTGCGGCCACGGCGATCTCGACCTCGGAGCCGGTGGCGATCAGGATGACGTCGGGGATCGGGGTCGAGGCCTCCACCAGGACGTAGCCGCCCTTCTCGACCCCGGCCGCCGATGTGTTGTCGAGCACCGGGATCTTCTGTCGCGTCAGGCACAGGCCGACGGGACCGCTGCTGCTCGACCGCTCCAGCACGGTCTTCCACGCGAACGCGGTCTCGTTGGCATCGGCCGGGCGGACCACGCTGAGGTTCGGGATCGCCCGCAGGGCGGCGAGGTGCTCGATCGGCTGATGGGTCGGGCCGTCCTCACCGAGCCCGATCGAGTCGTGCGTCCACACGTAGATGGGGTCGATGTCCATCAGCGAGGCCAGGCGTACCGCGGGTCGCATGTAGTCGCTGAACTGCAGGAAGGTACCGCCGTACGCCCTCGTGGGGCCGTGAAGCACGATGCCGGACAGGATCGATCCCATGGCGTGCTCGCGGATGCCGAAGTGCAGCGTCCGGCCGTACGGCTCGGCGTCCCAGTCCTCGTTGGAGATCGACGTCGGGCCGAAGGACTTCGCGTCCTTCATGGTGGTGTTGTTGCTGCCGGCCAGATCCGCCGAACCGCCCCAGAGTTCGGGCAGCACCGGTGCGACCGCGTTAAGGACCTCGCCGGAGGCCGATCGTGTGGCAACCGACTTCCCGGTCTCCCAGCTCGGCAGCACGTCGGCCCAGCCGGGCGGCAACTTGTCCTGGCTGACGCGATCGAAGAGCTCCTTGCGTTCGGGTTCGCGCGCGACCCAATCGTTGAACGACGATTCCCATGCCTGATGAGCCTCACGTCCACGGTCGACGAGAGCGCGGGTGTGGCTGATGACCTCGTCGCTGACCTCGAAGGTCTTGTCGGGGTCGAAGCCAAGGATCTTCTTGGTCGCGGCGACCTCGTCGTCGCCGAGCGCGGAGCCGTGCACCCCGCCCGTGTTCATCTTGGTGGGTGCGGGATAGCCGATGATGGTCCGCAGCACGATGATCGACGGGCGATCGGTGACCGACTTGGCTTCGGCGACAGCGGCTTCGATGGCGGCGACATCCTCGCCGCCTTCCACCACCTGGACGTGCCAGCCATAGGCCTCATAACGCTTGGCGGTGTCCTCCGACAGCGCGATGCTGGTCCCGTGCTCGATCGAGATCTTGTTGTCGTCGTAGAACAGGATCAGGTTGCCCAGCTGCTGGGTGCCGGCCAGCGACGATGCCTCGGAGGTGACCCCTTCCTCGATGTCGCCGTCCGAGGCGACCACATAGATGTAGTGGTCGAACGGGCTGTCACCCCACGCGGGCTCTGGATCGAACAGACCGCGTTCGCGGCGCGCGGCCATCGCCATGCCGACGGCGGAGGCCAGCCCCTGACCGAGCGGGCCGGTGGTGATCTCGACGCCGCGGGTGTGACGGAACTCGGGATGCCCGGGCGTCTTGGACTTGAAGGTGCGCAGAGCCTGGAGGTCGGCGAGTTCGAGTCCGAATCCACCGAGGTACAGCTGGATGTACAGGGTCAGGCTGGAGTGGCCACACGACAGGACGAAGCGATCGCGCCCCACCCAGTGGGTGTCGGCCGGATCGTGCCGCATCACCCGCTGGAACAGGGTGTAGGCGAGCGGGGCAAGGCTCATGGCGGTGCCGGGATGACCGCTCCCGCATTTCTGGACGGCGTCGGCGGCGAGCACTCGGACGGTGTCGACGGCGCGGGTGTCCACCTCGGACCAGTCGTCGGGATAGGCCGGCTGGGTCAACGCAGTGATGTCATCTGTCAGCGCCACGATTGTGCTGTCTCCTGTGCCTTGTCGGTGCGAGCGCCCGGTCGGTCATCGCGATCGCAGGTCGTCTGTTCGTGCAATCCACAGTATGTACGAGTCCACAGTGTGCTCGAGAGTGTGATGCTTGCGGCTCCGGTGCCAGGGTCGCTGCGGACCATCGGTCCCGGTGCAGCCGCGCGCTGTCGATCACCGATGGGAGATACGGCAGCCACGGCCTACAGAGTAGTCGCGTGCGATGCGCCGTCGCGCGTCGAGTGACACCGAACAGGGGTCAGGACTCGATTCTTCGATCCCGGAACCCACCGTCTACCATGCTCTGTAGTAGCCCTATGTCGCGTTCTGCGTTGTCGTGTTCTGCGCCGTCGTGTTCGACGCCGTCGTCTTCGATCTGCCGTTCCGACAGAGCCCGGGCAGACGAGGAGAGGCCGTGAGAAGTGGGGAACGTGTGAGCGGAGATCTGTCCGCCGCATCCCGCGGTACCCATGGCTCGACCGAGACGATGACGACGACCAGCGGAGACTCGCTACTGTCGCGGTCGAAGGCCACGGTGCTCGCATATGTCGCGCTGACCAAACCCCGCGTGATCGAATTGCTCCTGGTCGCGACGATCCCGGTCATGCTGCAGGCCGACCGCGGGCACGTCGACATCGCCCTCATCGCGGCGACCCTGCTCGGTGGCTGGCTGGGCGCCGGCAGTGCGAACACCCTCAACATGGTCGCCGACGCCGACATCGACCAGAAGATGAAGCGCACCGCGCGCCGACCGCTGGCACGTCACGCCGTCTCGACCCGGAGCGCGCTGATCTTCGGCATCCTGTTGTGGATCGGTTCGTTCGCGGTCCTCTGGACGGCGGCGAACCTACTCAGCGCGCTGCTGGTCACGGCGACGATCGCGTTCTACGTCGGCGTCTACACGATGATCCTGAAGCGCCGCACGTGGCAGAACGTGGTGTGGGGTGGTGCTGCCGGATGCATGCCGACCCTGGTCGGGTGGGCCGCGGTGACCGGGACCATCGGCTGGCAGCCGATCGTGTTGTTCCTCGTCATCTTCTTCTGGACACCGCCGCACACCTGGGCGCTGGCCATGCGCTACAAGGAGGACTACCGGGCGGCCGGCGTCCCCATGCTGCCCGTGATCGCGACCGAGGAACGCGTGACGCGGCAGATGGTCTACTACACGTGGGCAACCGTCGTCAGTTCCCTCATCCTGATCGCGGGCACCAGCTGGATCTACGCGGCGGTCGCGCTGGCCTCGGGCGGCTGGTTCGCCAGCCGCGTGCAGAAGCTCTACAAGGAGACCCGCGCGGGCGCCGAGGTCGCGCCGCTGAAGATCTTCCTGCAGTCCAACGAGTATCTGGCGATTCTGTTCTGCGGCCTGGCCATCGACGCCGTGGTCAATCTGCCACTGGTCACCAGCTACTTCTGATTCACCTCGGTCCCGCTTCTCGCTCAGCGTTGGGCGAATGGGTCATGACGGGTCGAGCACCGTGGCGCCCGTGGTTGCGCGGGATTCCAGGGCGATGTGCGCCTCGGCGGCGTCGGCGAGACGGAAATGCTGGCCCACCCGCACATCGATGGCGCCATCCGTGATCGCACCGAGGAACTCCGCGGCCCGCCACCGCAGTTCGTCCGGCTCGGCGATGAAGTGGCCGAGCGTGGGCCGTGTCACCGACAGCGATCCGGCCGGGTTGAGCCGCTGCAGGTCGAACGGCGGCACAGGTCCCGACGACGCGCCGAACAGCACGATCGTGCCGCGGACCGCGGTTGACGCGAGCGACTGCTCGAAAGTGTCGGCACCGACACCGTCGTAGGCGACGGCGACGCCGCGCCCGTCGGTGAGGGAGCGCACCTCTTCGGCCAGCGTGTCGCTGTACCGCAGCACATGGTCAGCACCCGCGGACTCCGACAACCCGGCCTTCTCGTCGTTGGACACGGTGGTGATCACCTGCAGCCCGCGACGCTTCGCGAGCTGGGTCAGGATCAGCCCGACACCGCCGGCCCCGGCGTGGATGAGCACGGTGTCCCCGGCGACCGGGTGAGCACTCCCGTCGAGGAGATAGTGCGCGGTGAGTCCTCGCAGCATGGCCGACCCCGCGACATCGTCGTCGACACCGTCGGGAACCGGGATCGCACGCGCGGCCGGGACCGCGACCAGCTCCGCGTAACTTCCGGGAACGTCCACCCAGCACACCCGCTGTCCGACCTGCACGCTGTCGACATCGGCCCCAACCGTGACGACCTCGCCGGCGCCCTCGGCGCCCGGAATGTAGGGCGGCACCGAGGGATAGAGGCCGCGGCGCAGATACGTGTCGATGAAGTTCACCCCGATCGCCGACGTCCGGACGATGACCTCGCCGGGGGCGGGAATCGGGTCGTCGACGGTGCCGTAGTCGAGGACGTCGGGTCCGCCGTGCCGAACCACCTGGATTGCGCGCATGGCACTGTTCTACCGCATGCAGCGCCGGGTAAAACCGTCACCGTCGGCCGCGGGAGCGGTTCGAACCGGCTTGTCGCGCCACCGGTATGCTCGTGCACCATGAGCGAGCAGACCACACCAGAATCCGTCGACACTCCCGCGCCGGCAGTAGAGGTGCCCAGTGGTGTGGTCGCCGCCATCACCAGCTTCATCGCCCGGGAGGGCGGTTCGGCGAAGGCAGTGCTGCAGCCGATCGGCGATGCCGGCGTGCGCATCACGCTCGTCGGGGAGACCGGCGGCATCCTCGGCGACCAGGTGGTCGCCGACAACGCGGTGGCCGAGGCGGTCGTCGAAGCGGTCGAGGGTCTGGAGACCGCGGAGTGGGATCGTGACCTCACGTCGGCCGCGAACGTCTCGCCGGCGCACTACCGGAAGATGGCCGGTTGGGTCGCCAAGCAGAAGCGGTTCCCGAAGCCCCGCAACCGTTCGATCCTGTAGGTCCCGCCCGCCGTTCCGCTCGGCGGGGCGGTTCACCGACCTCGCGGCCCGCGTTCGGTCCGTAGGGAACCCGCAGTCGCCGACACCTCTGCGTCGGCGTCGTCGTCGACCGAGTGCGCGCGGTTGCCGAACTCGACCACCATCCAGGTCACCGCGATGATCATCACCGCACTGATCGTCATGTGCGCGATCACCAGGGCGATCGGCAGGCCGGTGTTGTACTGGACGATGCCGATGAGGCCCTGCACGGCGATGATGCCCAGGATGATGTCGGCGGTCCGTTTCTCCGGCATCCGCAGCAGATGGGTGACCACCGCGATCGCAATGGCCAGGCCGACGAGCAGGAACACACCGTCGGTGTGGAGTTGCGTGGCGTTGTCGGGGGCCAGTCCGTTCCGGGGAGCGTCGGCGTCCCCGGCGTGCGGGCCCGAACCGGTCACGACGGTGCCGAGATACACGACTGCCCACGTCACCGCGTACTGCAGCCATGCCAGGCGTCGGCCGAGCCTCGAGGCGGTGTCCGCCGGCGGCATTGCGCGGGGATGCGGACGAAGCCGATAGACGAGGACCGTCGCCGCCGACACCAGGATCATCGACAGCACGAAGTGCAGCGAGACCACCCAGGGATTGAGCTGGGTGAGCACGGTGATCCCGCCGATCACGCCCTGGAAGGGAATGCCGAGGGCGATGAGCGCGGTGAGCCAGCGATCGCGTCGGGTCGCCGAGGCATATCGCACCACGGCGACGAATGTCGCGATGGCGACGACGATGAGGACGAACGTGAGCAGTCGGTTGCCGAACTCGATCGCCCCGTGCAAACCGAGCTCACCGTGCGGGACAAACGAGTCGTCGGTGCAGCGCGGCCAGGTGGGACAGCCGAGGCCGGACCCGGTGAGCCGTACGGCTCCGCCCGTGGCGACGATGCCGACGTTGGCGACCAGCAGCGCGATACTCCAGAGCCAGACGAAGCGGGCGGACGGCGTCCCGAATCCGGGCACGCGGGAGAACCGGCCCGATCGGTCGGCCGGCCTGTCTGCGTCCGGCGGCGTCGGCCGCGTCTTGGACGTTGTCATTCGAACTTGAACCACCTCACTGCGAGCACGGCGGCGACGGCCGCCCATGCCAGCAACACACCTATGCCGAAGAGGTCGACCGACCCCTCCGTCGCCCGCCCCAACGCCTCGGTCAGGGCGCCGGAGGGCAGGCACCGGGCGATCCACAGCACTGCGTCGGGGACGCGTTCGGCCATGACCACGAGACTGCCGACACCCACGAGGGCAAACCACAACAGGTTGCCCAGCGCGAGGACCACCTCGGCCTTGAGCGTGCCTCCGAGCAACAGCCCGAGCGCGGAGAACGTGACCGTACCGATCGCGATGACGACCGCCCCGAGAACGATGCCCAGCGCGGACGGACGCCACCCGAACGCGAGGCCGATGCCACCGAGGATCAGTGCCTGCAGGGCGACGACGAGAACGACGGCGATCGATTTGCCCGCGATGATCCCCCAGCGGGGGATCGGTGTCGCACCCAACCGCTTGAGCGCCCCGTACCGGCGGTCGAAACCCAGCGCGATCGCTTGACCGGTGAACGCGGTCGACATCACCGCGACCGTCATGATCGCCGGGACGAAGGTGGTGGCCCGTTCGGCGTTGGACGCGCCGAGGTCGGTGTCGGTCGGGAGCAGGCACAGGCCGACGAGCAGGGTGATCGGGATGAACATGGTGAGCAGGAGCTGCTCACCATTGCGCAGCAACAGCGTCAGTTCCATCCGGGACTGCGCGAGAAGGATCGCCGGCAGGGACGCCGCGCGCGGGCGGGGGGCGAATGTGCCGGGTGCGAACCGGTTGACGGGTGCGGTCATGAGCGCAGTGCCCGCCCGGTGAGATCCAGGAAGACGTCGGAGAGGCTGCGTGTCTCCACCCGCAGGTCGGTGGCGAGCACGTCGATCTTGGCGCACCAGGCGGTCACGGTGGCCAGCACCTGCGGTGTGACCGGCCCCCGGACCAGGTAGCTGCCGGGTGCGGTTTCCGTGCAGAGATAGTCCTCGGGAAGCGCGAGCAGCAACAGCGACATGTCGAGTCCGCGGGGAGCGGAGAAGCGGAGCTCGTTCTCGGCGCCGCGGCTGGTGAGATCGGCCGGAGTCCCCGACGCCACCACACGGCCGTTGTCGATGATCACGACGTTGTCGGCCAACTCCTCGGCCTCGTCCATCAGATGGGTGGTCAGCAACACCGACACCCCGTCGCTGCGCAGCCGGTCGATCAGCTCCCACACGAGGATGCGCGCATGGGCGTCCAGGCCCGCGGTCGGTTCGTCGAGGAACACCAGTTCCGGGCGACCGACGATGGCACAGGCCAACGAGAGCCGCTGCTGCTGCCCCCCGGACAGGCGGCGGAACGGGGTGCGCGCGGACTCGGCCAGCCCCAGGACATCGAGTAACCACCGCGGGTCGATGGGATCGGCGCTGTAAGCAGCGCACAGCCGGAGCATTTCCTCGGCGCGCGCACCGGGGTACGCACCGCCGCCCTGCAGCATCACACCGACGCGTCGGCGGAGGGCGTCGTTGTCGGCGATCGGGTCCAGTCCGAGCACCCGGACCGAGCCGGCGTCCGGGGTGAGGAAACCCTCGCAGATCTCGACGGTGGTCGTCTTGCCGGCGCCGTTGGGACCGAGCAGCGCGAGGATCGAGTCGGCGGCGAGGCCGAGGTCGAGGCCGTCCACGGCCGTGCGTCCGCCATAGCGCTTGACCAGGCCCGAGACCTGCAATGCCGGCGTGGTGGCGACTCCGTCGGTCACGGCGCGTCCGTCGGTCGGCCGATGATCATCTCGTCGATCATCGCCGTGGTACCGCTCCCGCGTCGTCGTGCCGTGCACACTGGCCAGACTATGCGGCGGGGGCCGCGCGCCAAAAATTGCGGCAGCGCCTGAAGGACGGTGCGCTCAGCCTGCGTGCGCATCGTCGCGGCTGGGTTGCCGTCCTCGTTTCGCTCGCCACCAGCGTTGGATCGGTAGATCCTCGAAGAACAGCGCGGTCATCACCGCGACCATGATCACACCGGCCAGAAGGCCTTGGGCGAGAACCACTCCGCTGGTGTTCGAGCTGGTCGGCATCACCACGATGGCGATGATGGCGGATACCGCGATGGTCGTGATGCGGAACCACGGGCGCGTCGCCCACGCGGCGAGTGGGATGACGGCCCACAGCAGGTACCAGGCCTGGACGAACGGAAAGAACACCACGACTGTGGCCATTGACACACCGAGTGCGCCGAGGGGATGCAGTCGACCGGCGAGGCAGGCCAGCATCCAGCGGATGATGAATGCGGCGGCGATCAACTGACCGAGCGGCCGACCGACTTCCAGTATGGCCTGGGTCTGGTCGCCGAGTCCGAGGGTGACACCGATCCGGCCGGTCGTCACTGAGAGCAGCGTGGGCATCGACATCCAGGATCGGACCACATCGCCGGTGGACAGCGTGCTGGTCCAGCCGAAGCCGAGTCCGGTGCCGACACAGATGCCGACCATGACCACCCCGAGCACCCCGGCCAGAGAGGCGGCAGCGGCCGCCAACGCGGCCATGGATCGGCGCGACCGATCCCACCATTGGCGGATCGGCGCGTGTCGGAGGGCCGGCAGGGTGGCGCCCCACCGTTGGGCGAGCGCTATCCCGACGAAGCCCAGCGCCAGCATCGACGTCACCTTCACCATCGCCGACGCGGAGATCACCGCCGCACCGGCGATCAGAATCCAGCCGGACGACGACGGCCAGAACGATCCGGGCCTACGTAATCGATGCTCGCCGTAGATGGCCCGAAAACTGAGCTCGAGGCCGACGAGCATCATGCCCAGCATCAGGGCCTCGTTGTGGATGCCGCCGACGAGGTGCAGGATCACCAGCGGGTTCATCGCGCCGAGCCACAGCGCCGCCACCGAGGACACCCCGCACCGGCGGGCCAGTCGCGGCAGCGCCCACACGATCAATGCGATGCCCACCAGGGCGAGCAGGCGGTGCAGGAAGATCGCCGCGGTGATGTTCTCCCCGGTGATCGCGGTGATGCCCTTGCCCAGCCACAGGAACAGCGGGCCGTAGGGGGCCGGGGTGTCGCGCCACAGATTCGGAACCGAGCGGGTCAGCACATGGTCCACGCCGAGCCCACGGACGGGACTGATCACATACGGGTCCATCCCCCGGAAGGCGATCGCACTCTGCGCCAGATACGAGTAGATGTCCTTGGACAGCAGCGGCGGGGCGACGATGATCGGCGCGATCCACAACATCAGGGTGCGGTCGGCCTGCCGTCGGGTCATCCGCCGCTCGGGGCTGCGTCCGTGCAGCACCTCGACGCCGAAGCGTCCGACGGCGAATCGCCCGATCAACAGCCACGCGACGACGAGCATGATCGTGCCGCCGATCGACAGCGTGAGCGCAGTGCTCCACATCCGCGAGGGCAGCGACAGCACCCGCATTCCCGCGACCGGGTTCTGCAGCACCGGGATCGCGCCGGTGCCGAGCGAGCCGATCAGCAGGAGCACCGACCCGGTGGCGCCGAACAGCTTGATACGGAACAGCCGCCGGTTCTCGGCGTCGTTGAGCGGGCCGACCTCACGCTCGTCGTCGTGTAGGCGAGCAACGGCTCGGCCGTAGTCGCCGCGGCGTTCGGTGTCGTCGATCTCGACGTCGTCGTTGTCGCGTTGCGGGCCGGCCCGGCGCAGGCCGAGATACTCCGCCATATCTCGCAGGCGGGAGTTCAGCGAGCGGGCCCGACCACCCGTCACTGTGGTGTCTGGCACGCCACGACTCTAATCGGCCGGGAACTGCCCGTGGAGCCGCCATGCGCGCGCGTCGACCCGGCCACACTAAGGGGACCCTTGCTGGCATGCCGGAATCAATTACGTCACACTTGTGTTGTGAAAACCATGAGGAGCGATACAGCGCTGCCATCAGGCGCGCATGCCGGCCCCTCGGATGGGGGAGTAGCCGCTGCCGGTCATCACGACGGGCAGACCCGTGCCGCCGTGGTTTCGCTACTGGTAGAAGACGGTCCGCTCACCGCGACCGAGATCGCCGACCGGCTCGGGATCAGTGCCGCGGGTGTGCGACGGCATCTGGACGCGCTGGCCGAGATCGGCGACGTCGAGACCTCGTCGTCGGGGTTCGGACGTCGCGGTCAGCGTGGTCGCGGCCGTCCGGCCAAGTGGTTCCAGCTCACCGCCACCGGGCGGGGCAAGATGCGACACGCCTACGATGATCTCGCCGGCGCCGCGATGCGCAAGCTTCGCGCGGTCGGCGGTGAGGCCGCGGTCGAGGAGTTCGCCCGCGACCGCGTCGAGGAGATCGTCGCCGACGTCACACCCGCTCAGGACCCCGCTTCGGTCGCCGACACGGTCAACGAGATCGCCGACGCCCTGACCAGTGCAGGCTTCTCGGCCAACACCCGCGAGGTGGGCACCGGGATGCAGATCTGTCAGCATCACTGCCCGGTCGCCCACGTCGCCGCGGAGTTCCCGGAACTCTGTGAGGCCGAGACGGCGGTGTTCACGGAGCTGCTCGGTACGCATGTACAGCGTCTGGCGACGATCGCCAACGGCGACTGCGCCTGCACCACCCACGTGCCGCTCCACCCGCCGCCGAGCGGGACACAGAGTCCGTCGGGACTCACCCTGACGATCACCGGCGATGCACAGCCCGCATCCGCCGCCACGAAGAAGACGAGTCGAAAGGCCTCGCGATGACAGTGACCGACCCGACCGCAACCGATACCGGAACGCCGACGAAGCCTGCTCCGCTGACCCAAGAGGAGACCATCGCGTCGCTCGGCAACTACGGCTACGGCTGGGCCGATTCGGACGTCGCCGGCGCCAGCGCGCAGCGCGGTCTGTCCGATGCCGTGGTCGCCGACATCTCCGGCAAGAAGAACGAGCCGGAGTGGATGCTCGAGCAGCGACTGAAGGCCCTGCGCATCTTCGATCGCAAGCCGATGCCGCACTGGGGTGGCGACCTCGACGGGATCGACTTCGACAACATCAAGTACTTCGTGCGATCCACCGAGAAGCAGGCGGCCAGCTGGGACGACCTGCCCGAGGACATCAAGAACACCTACGACAAGCTGGGCATCCCGGAGGCCGAGAAGCAGCGTCTGGTCGCCGGTGTGGCCGCCCAGTACGAGTCCGAGGTGGTCTACCACCAGATCCGCGAGGACCTGGAGGAGCAGGGCGTCATCTTCATGGACACCGACACCGGGCTCAAGGAGCATCCGGAGATCTTCCAGGAGTACTTCGGCTCGGTCATCCCGGCCGGGGACAACAAGTTCTCCGCGCTGAACACCGCGGTGTGGTCGGGCGGCTCGTTCATCTACGTGCCGCCGGGTGTCCACGTCGACATCCCGCTGCAGGCCTACTTCCGGATCAACACCGAGAACATGGGCCAGTTCGAGCGGACCCTCATCATCGTCGACGAGGGTGCCTACGTGCACTACGTCGAGGGATGCACCGCGCCGATCTACAAGACCGACTCGCTGCACTCGGCGGTCGTCGAGATCATCGTGAAGAAGGGCGGCCGCTGCCGCTACACCACGATCCAGAACTGGTCGAACAACGTCTACAACCTGGTCACCAAGCGCGCCAAGGCCGAGGCCGGCGCCACCATGGAGTGGATCGACGGCAACATCGGTTCCAAGGTCACCATGAAGTACCCGGCCGTCTGGCTGACCGGTGAGCACGCCAAGGGCGAGGTGCTCTCGGTGGCGTTCGCCGGCGAGGGGCAGCATCAGGACACCGGTTCCAAGATGGTGCACCTGGCGCCCAACACGTCGAGCAACATCGTCTCCAAGTCCGTTGCGCGCGGCGGCGGGCGAGCCTCGTACCGCGGCCTCATCAAGGTCAACAACGGTGCCCACGGCAGTCGGTCCACGGTGAAATGCGATGCGCTGCTGGTCGACACGATCTCCCGCAGCGACACCTACCCGTACGTCGACATCCGTGAGGACGACGTGACCATGGGGCACGAGGCGACCGTGTCCAAGGTGAGCGACGATCAGCTCTTCTACCTGATGAGCCGTGGCCTCACCGAGGACGAGGCGATGGCGATGGTGGTGCGCGGATTCGTCGAGCCGATCGCCAAGGAACTCCCGATGGAGTACGCCCTCGAACTCAACCGACTCATCGAACTGCAGATGGAAGGAGCCGTCGGCTGATGGCCGATCCGACTATTCCGACGACCGGCAGCCCGGCAACGAACAGCACTGCCGGCACCCCCGGACTGACCACGACGGCCGTCAACAAGGGTGAGATGTTCACCTCGTTCGACGTCGACGCGTTCGAGATCCCGAGCCCGCGAGAAGAGGTCTGGCGGTTCACCCCGTTCCGGCGCCTGCGCGGACTGCACGACGGCAAGGCCACCCGCACTGCCGAGGCCGACGTCAGTGTCGAGGGCGCCGGGGACGGCGTGAGCGTCGAGACGGTCAGCCGCGACGACTCGCGTCTCGGTGACGGCGGTGTGCCGTTCGACCGCGTCGCGGCCCAGGCGTACACGTCGTTCACGCAGGCGACCGTGGTCACCGTCGGCAAGGAGGTCGATCACACCGACCCGATCACGCTGACCGTCACCGGGCCGGGCGTCGACGAGGTGGCCTTCGGTCACATCCAGATCCGGCTCGAACCGTTCGCGCGCGCAGTCGTGGTGCTCGACCAGAAGGGCAGCGGCACCTACGCCGAGAACGTCGAGTTCGTCGTCGGCGACCAGGCGTCGCTGACCGTGGTGAACGTGCACGACTGGGAGGACGACGCCGTGCATGTCGCCGCCCATCATGTGCGTGCGGGTCGCGACTCGACCATCCGGCATTTCGCGATCAGCCTCGGCGGCAACCTCGTTCGACTGTCCCCGGTGGTTCATTACGACGGACCGGGCGGCGACGTCGAGTTGTGGGGTCTGTACTTCGCCGACGCCGGCCAGCACCTCGAGCAGCGTCTACTCGTCGACCACAGCCAGCCGCACTGCCGCTCGAATGTGGTGTACAAGGGTGCGCTGCAAGGTGATACGACCGGCGATCGCACCCGCGAAGCCCACACCGTGTGGATCGGTGACGTCCTGATCCGGGCGGAAGCGGAAGGCACGGACACCTTCGAGCTCAACCGCAACCTGGTGCTCACCGACAACGCCCGCGCCGACTCGGTGCCGAACCTCGAGATCGAGACCGGGGAGATCGTCGGCGCCGGACACGCGAGCGCCACCGGCCGTTTCGACGACGAGCATCTGTTCTACCTGCAGGCCCGCGGCATCCCGGAGGATCAGGCGCGACGCCTGGTGATCCGCGGATTCTTCGGCGAGGTCATCGCCAAGATCGGCGTGCCGGACCTGCGCGAACGACTGGAGGCCGCCATCGAGGAAGAACTCGAACTCGCCGGCGCCTGACATATCCCGGTGACAGCGATGCGAAACCGGCCGACGCCATACCCGCTGATCGAGTACACCGAGACATCACCCGCTGATCGAGTAGTCCGAGGCGCTAGCCGAGGACGTATCGAGATCACCAGCCCTAGAAAGAAACACACCACATGACCACACTGGAAATCCGCGACCTCCACGTCGACGTCGCGCAGACCGACACCGACGCCGAGCCCATCCACATCCTCAAGGGTGTCGACCTCACGGTGTCTTCCGACGAGACCCACGCCATCATGGGCCCCAACGGCTCCGGGAAGTCGACGCTGTCCTATGCGATCGCCGGTCACCCCAAGTACGAGGTGACGCAGGGCTCGATCACGCTCGACGGCGAAGACGTTCTCGCGATGAGCGTCGACGAGCGCGCTCGCGCCGGGCTGTTCCTCGCGATGCAGTATCCCGTCGAGGTACCGGGCGTCTCCATGTCGAACTTCCTGCGCACTGCCGCCACCGCCGTGCGGGGTGAGGCGCCGAAGCTTCGCCACTGGGTCAAGGAGACCAAGGAGGCCATGACCGCGCTCGACATCGATCCGTCGTTCTCCGAGCGCAGCGTCAACGAGGGTTTCTCCGGTGGCGAGAAGAAGCGCCACGAGATTCTGCAGCTCGATCTGCTGAAGCCCAAGATCGCCATCCTCGACGAGACCGACTCCGGCCTCGACGTCGACGCCCTGCGGGTCGTGAGTGACGGCGTGAACCGATACAAGGAAGAAGAGCACGGCGGTGTCCTGCTCATCACCCACTACACGCGAATCCTGCGCTACATCAAGCCCGATTACGTGCATGTGTTCGTCAACGGGCGGGTCGTCGAGTCCGGCGGACCCGAACTCGCCGATGAACTCGAAGAGAACGGTTACGTCCGGTTCACCTCGGCGGCCGCCGCAGGCTGATATCGGTCAAGGAGGTGTTGTCGTGACGCTCTCAACCGGTGTGGTGTCGCAACCTGTCGACGTCGACCGTCTGCGCGCAGATTTTCCCATTCTGTCGCGCACCGTGCGGGACGGAAAGCCGCTGGTCTACCTGGACTCGGGTGCGACATCGCAACGCCCCGTTCAGGTTCTCGACGCCGAACGTGAGTTCCTCACGACCCACAACGCGGCTGTCCACCGTGGGGCGCATCAGCTCGCGGAGGAGGCCACGGACGCCTACGAGGCGGCCCGCGCCACCATCGCGGGCTTCGTCGGTGTCACCCCGGACACCATCGTGTTCACCAAGAACGCGACCGAGGCGATCAATCTCGTCGCCTACACACTCGGCGACGACCGCTCGGCCGCGGTGCTCGGTGGACACACACTGGGTCCCGGGGACACCGTGGTGATCACCGAGCTCGAACACCACGCCAACCTCGTTCCCTGGCAAGAGTTGTGCCGTCGTACCGGTGCCACCTTGAAGTGGTATGGGGTGACCGATGACGGCCGGATCGATCTGGATTCGCTGGAACTCGACGAGACCGTCAAGATCGTCTCGTTCACTCACCAGTCCAATGTGACCGGTGCGGTTGCCGACGTCGACGAACTCGTGCGCCGCGCACGCGCCGTCGGAGCGCGTGTGGTGCTCGATGCGTGCCAGTCGGTGCCGCATGCACCGGTGGACTTCTCCGCGTTGGACGTGGACTTCGCCGCCTTCTCCGGCCACAAGATGTTCGGCCCGTCGGGTGTCGGTGTGCTCTATGGCAAGCCGGAGCTCCTCGAGTCGCTGCCGCCCTTCGTCACCGGCGGATCGATGATCGAGATGGTGACGATGGAGTCGTCGACCTATGCGCCGGCACCACAACGCTTCGAGGCCGGGGTGCCGATGACCTCGCAGGTCGTCGGGCTCGGTGCGGCCGTGGACTATCTCAACACGATCGGCATGGATGCCATTGCGGCACATGAACATCGTCTCACCGAGTATGCATTGCAACGCCTCGGGGAGATCGAGGGTCTGCGCATCGTCGGGCCGGCGGACGCCGACCATCGCGGGGGAGCGGTCGCATTCCTGACCGAGGGTGTGCACGCGCACGATCTCGGACAGATCCTCGACGACGAGGGCGTGGCGATCCGCGTCGGCCACCACTGTGCGTGGCCCCTGCACCGCCGGTTCGGCGTGGCGGCGAGCGCGCGCGCCTCGTTTGCGGCCTACAACACGCTCGCCGAGATCGATGTGCTCGCCGACGCCATCGTGAAGGCGCAGAGCTTCTTCGGGGTGCGCTGATGCGGATGGAGCAGATGTACCAGGAAGTGATCCTGGATCATTACAAGCACCCGCACGGCCGTGGACTGCGGGAGCCGTTCGGCGCCGAGGTACATCACGTCAACCCGACCTGCGGTGACGAGGTCACGTTGCGGGTCTCGGTTTCGGCCGACGGGACCACCGTCGACGACATCTCTTACGACGGTCAGGGTTGTTCGATCTCTCAGGCCGCCACCTCGGTGCTCTACGACCAACTCGTCGGCGAGCCGGTCGATCACGCCCTGGCGACGGTGGAGTCGTTCAACACGATGATGACCTCGCGCGGGGCGGATGAGGGTGACGAGGACATGATCGGCGACGGCATCGCCTTCGCCGGAGTCAGCAAGTACCCGGCACGGGTGAAATGTGCTCTGCTGGGATGGATGGCCTTCAAGGACGCGTTGTCTCAGACGGTCGACGCAAAGGAGTCAGCATGAGCGAGGAAACGACCACCCCGGAGGCGCCGAACACGTCGCTGCCTCAACTCGAAGATGTTGAAGAGGCGATGCGCGACGTCGTCGACCCAGAACTCGGCATCAACGTCGTCGACCTCGGCCTGGTCTACGGCATCGAGGTCACCGACGACGCGGTCGCCAAGATCGACATGACGCTCACCTCGGCGGCATGTCCGCTGACCGACGTCATCGAGGACCAGTCCCGTGGCGCCCTGGTCAACAGTGGATTGTGCACCGACCTGGAGATCAACTGGGTCTGGATGCCGCCGTGGGGCCCGGACAAGATCACCGACGACGGCCGCGAGCAGTTGAGGGCGTTGGGGTTCACGGTCTAGCGCAATCCCGTCCCGGGGCGCTAGTCCTGAGGCGCCCTGAGTGCCGGTCCGTTGACAAACCAGGCATGGCCTTTGCGCAGTTCGTCCAGGTGGTGCTGTCTGGTCTGCAGGACTTGGCGATTGGGTAGATTGACGTCTTCAGCGGGCTGGAATGGCTCGTCAAAGGCGAAAGTCAGAAGCGCTGGCTGGATCTTCGGGCCTTCGGGGTCGCTTGGATTTCTTGGGGCTCGATGCTCGTCCAGCATGTGGCGCAATGTCATGAGCGTGTGGGTGCAGTCCCCGCATGCGCTGTAGTGACTCTTGATCTCGATCGCGCAGATGCGAGCAAGGAAGGCGTCGCCTTGCCTCTTGAGAAAGAGCATGAACTGTGACTCGGTATGCCCGGTGGCGTTCTCGAAGTATCCCCTCCCGCCTCCCGCCCATCCGTGGGTCACGATCTCGCGCTGTTGAACGATGTCAGTCGTATTGGTCCGTCCGGCGGCGGCCGCATAGACGCCACCGCGTGGTTTGGTGCTGGATTCTGTGGGCAAGGCCTCGTCGCGGTCGAACAGCTCATAGTCTTTGCGCTTGCCCCTCGGTTGCCACGTCGTCCCCGCACCCCTATGCGAGGCACCATCCTTCTCGAGCGGGAGGCCTCCCGGCGGTACGAGCACCGTGATTCGCACCGTCATCTGTTGTCCTGCGCGCGGCTCCTCCGCCATGCGACGGCGTTCAGGCTGTCCGTACTTTGCGTGGACTTCCAGTAGATCCCTCAAGTTGTACCGGACCTCATTCGTTGCCCGCTCACGCGATACGGACGGGTTCGGTGCCGACAAGTGTGCTGTCCACCTTTCGATCCCGGCTATTGCTCGCGTGGCTGCCCGTCGCGCCTTGTCCGGCAATCGATCCGATCTGCTTCGATAGAATTCGACGAGGCGGTCGATGGGGGTCGGATCGCTCGCAACCACGGTCTGAACGCGCCCATCTCTACCAACGGTCGTGGTTACCGTGTGCTTCTCCGTGACGCCCTGCGGACGACGCACCACAAAAGATGCTTGATATCTCTCGGTGAGAGCTTCGACTTTGTCCTTCACCCACTTCTTACCGCTCGTGAACTTTCCCTTCACCCACTCCCGACCCGCCGCCACCTTCCCCTTCACCTTGCCGCCGATTCCCTTGAGTCCGGCGATGATCGGTCGGGCCAGTTTGAGGCCGCCGGCGATCACGGCGTCGAGCGCCTTGGTGACGGGTTTGCGGAGGCGGTCGATGATGCTACGAATCTTCTGGCCGATACCTCCGAGGCCGATCACGCTCGCGAGGAATCCGATCAGGACAGGCACCATCTGCCCCAGGGCATCCTCGATCTTCGCGACGACCCCGCTGACGTTGCCGCGGACGATGTCCGCCGCCGAGTCGATCACGGTGTTCACGAACGCCAGGATCCGCTCGGCGTTGTTCACGAAGAACATCACGATGTCGTAGATCAGCTTGCAGGCCTTGATGAATGCGGCCGCCGGATTCAGCAGCCCGATCAGCCAGGTGATCCCCGCGGTGATCACGCGGGTGACGACGAAATCCTTGACGTGCTCGAGGATCATCTCCTTGATGTCACCGAGCTTGTCCACCAACAGCTGCCACAGACCGGCGACGCCGGCGGTGGCAATGGTGCGGAAGACGTCGACGCCCTTCTCGACGGCCCCCATGGCGGGCTCGCCGATCTGCTTCACCAGACGGGTACGGATGTTGCGCCATGTCAGTCCAAAGATCGACGCCAGAAGCTTGACGATCCCCTTGAGGTCGAAAGAATCTGGGAGTTCGACGCCGCCCTCGGCGAGGGCACCGAACAGCCAGTTCATGAGTCCCTTGCGCAGATGGTCGAGGATGTTCTCCTTGAATCGCAGGATGCCGCCCTTCACCCCGTCGATCAGATTGCCCAGGAACCGGACCGGGTGTTTGATGATGTCCCCGACGACGTGGGCGACCCGCGCCAGTGTGTTCATCAGCATCGACGCCAGCTTGCGAATTGTGTTGATTACCGCCTTGATGGCGCCGATGGCCTTGTCCACCAGCCCTTTGTTCTCCGCCTGCAGTTCTTCGATGCGTTCGTCGAGACCACTGCGCGCTTCGACGTACTTCGTGGCCAACGTGTCGACCACAGCATCCTTCTTCGCGTTCACGTCGTCTTCGAGTCGTTCGAACCTGTCGTTGATCTCGGCGGTCGCGGCGGCCCCAACTTTCCGCAGGTTCGACGGCAGACTCCTGACGTAGGAGGCGATCTGCGCCTTGCCGGCGGCGATCCGCTTCTTGGCGGCCCCCAGGTCGTTGCCCACGATGTCGGCGACCCCGGAGATGACGACATCCATCTGCTTGAGGTACAGCTCGCGGCCGGCTTCGTAGAATCGATTGACCTTGTCCGGCATCCCGACGAGTTTGTCCTTGGCCCAACGTAATCCGCCGAGCCATCCGCTGTACCGGTCCTTCTTGTACGCCGACATCTTTGCCGCGACGAATGTCTCGAAGCGTCGTCGCGCCGTCGCCTCGCCCTCGTCGAACGCCTTCTCGACCTTGGGATCGATACCGTCGAGCAGCTTCTTGACGTCATTCTCGGTCGCGGTGAAGATCGCCTGGACGCGCGCCGTCACAGCGGCGCGCTCGGTCTCGTCTTTCGACTTCGTCTTTGCCTTCGCCGCGACGAGACCGGCCAGGGATGCGGCCTTCGTTCCCTGCATTCCGAGAATGCCGGCTTTGGTCTGGCCGGCGGCGTTCGCCTTCGACGCCGCGATCACATCGGCTTCGTGCGCACGAAACGCCGATGGGGCGGTATCGGCGTGTGCGGCCGCCTCCTTCTTGTCGACGAGAGCCTGCTGGAACTGCGGTTCGTTGGATTCGGCGAGCTGGCGCTCGTCGACCTCGGCATCGGACAGTTCCTGATCGGTCTGGCGTTTGCCTGCTTCGAGGTTGAGCTGCTCGGGTGGGGCGGGCTTCGGCGCCGCACCGCCCGACGGGATCAGCGGCGCTGCGTCCTGGCGTTCCGGTTCCATCGGGGTGACCGGCTTCGGCACGGCGACCGAGGAATCCGGCGGTGCGGCGGTGGCCGCGGTGATGTCCTTCGCCTGCCCCTGTTTTCCCTGTGACACGAGCCCCTTGATGTCGCTCTTGGCCTCGCCCGCCTTCCCCGATTCCGCGAACTTGTCGGCCTCGCTCAACGTCTTCGGAGATTTTGCTTCGATCGCTTCCTTCACCGCCGCGATGAACGCCTTCTTGTCGAACGCCCCCGCCTGCTGGGCGTCCATCGAATCCACCTTGGCCGCCTTGGCCTGTCCGGCCACATCGTCGGCCGGCGCGACGGCGGCGTCCTGGGCCTCCTTCGCTTTGGCGGCCGCTGGTGGGTGCGACCGCTTCGCCGCAGCGACCGCACCGACACCGGTGGCGACTGCGCGGAAGGCCGAGTCCCGTTCTGGTGCGATGCGCGTCGGCGGGACTGGCGGCCGGGCGAGTTGGTCGGGACCGAGCGTCGTGGCCCCCCGCGCTGCGGGAGCGTCCCGAATCACTCCGGTACCCCGCGGACCGGTGGAGCTGCGCGGCTTCTGCGCGGTTCGCGCGGCTGCGGCGGTGCCGAGGGGGCTCTTCGCCGGGACCGGTTTCGGGGGCGGCACCGACTTCTTCGGCGCGACCGCCGACGGCCCGAACCCGGTGGTGGTCACCGCGAGCGCCGAAGACGGCGGCTTGGGGCCCTCCAGTTCGACCGGCACCCCGACGGCCTGTGCGGCCTTCAGTCCCTGCTCGACGGTGTCGAGTGCAGGTTCGTCGGCGTGCATCTCGTGGAGGGCGTCCTGGATCCGCCGGCTTCCCGGCGCGCGGAACCGCCCCAGGAGAAGCGCGTCGACGGCGTTGTTGCCGGCGGCGCGTTGAAGCGCGACGAAACCGTTCGGATGCACGCGTGCGGGATGCGCCGCCACGTCCTTCGACGTGGCCGCCGCCTGCGCCTCCCGGTCCCGCATGTCAGCCCTTCGCCACTCCGGTGTGATCGTCGCGGGGCCCTCCGGTGGCACGTTGCACGCCGGGAACCGCCATGATGCGGTCGGCGTTGGCCACCGCCTCGCGTTCGAATCGGTCGGACGGGTCGCTGATCCGGATGCCGCCGCCGGCGTCGGTACCGTCGACCGGACCACTACGCTGTTGCACGACATGGGTGAGCTCGTGCGCGATCATGTGCTGGCCACGGTGGCTGCCGGGATCATAGCTGCCCCTTTGGAATACGATGTTCGATCCGACCGTGTAGGCCTGCGCGTTCACCGCTGCCGCGGAGTCGTGGGCTGCCGCGTCGTCGTGGACACGGACATCGCCGAAGTCGTGGCCGAATCGACTTTCCATGTCGGCGCGCACGTCGCCGGGTAGAGGGGCGCCGGCCGAGGCCACCACGTCGTGGACCGGTGAACGTGGACCGGCGATCAGGCCGGCTGTCGCCGAGTTGCCGGCCAGGCGCTGCAACTCGACGAGGTCGGCGGGCGCGGTGGCCTCCCATCGGCTCGACAGAGCGGCGCTCACCGCGGGCGGATGAAGACGCTCAGACTGTGTGACCTTGCCGCGAGCGCTATCGACGGTGCGGTCGGTGTCGTGGCCGCGCATGCGCTGACCTCCCTCGATGTGACATCCACGATGGGTGACATTCACGATCCCTGTCGGCGGAGGTCCGCGGAAGGCCTCGATGGGTGCCTGTTCGGGCCGTGTCGGCTGCCCAGAAGGGCAGGCGGGCCGATCCCTGCCCGGACCGCGCCGGTTCAGTCGACGGTGTAGAACCGAGTCATGGATCGTTCAGGGGACGACGGCCCGGCGCAGACCCCGCCGGGCGACGGTCGATTCCGGCGGATCCGGCGATGGCAGCCCCCGCGCTACGAATCGCGTGTGGAGAAGATGATCCGGGAGGCCACCGAACGCGGCGAGTTCGACAATCTGCCCGGGATGGGCGAGCCGCTCGATCTCACAGACGCCGACGACCCGGACTGGTGGGTCAAACGAAAGATCCGTGACGAGAACCTGGATTCGTCCGCGTTGCTGCCGATGCCGCTGCAGTTGCGCAAGGAGGCGCAGGGATTTCCGGAGTCGTTGCGGCGAATCGCCGACGAGGACGCGGTGAGGGAGATCCTGACCGACTTCAATCACCGTGTCCGGGAGGCGCATCTGAGTTCACGGGCCGGAATGCCGAGCCTCGTCACAGCCCATACCGTCGATGTCGACGAGATGATCCAGAAGTGGCGGTTGCTGCGTTCCTGACCGGCCCCGACCGGCCGGTTCCCGTGGGAGAAAGCGCACGTTCCTCCCACACGCCCAGGCTGCTGCTACCTGAGCGTCTGGGAGAAAGCTGCGCATTCGTGCACACAACAGGGCCTCTTGTGTCCCGTATGTGAAGTTAGGCTATCCTCAATATCCGTCGTGGTTCGACGGACGAGTGAGGGTTCTATGCCGACGGTAGGGGTGGTCATCCCTGTGTATCGGTGCGTTCCCTTCGTTCGAGTATGTCTCGAATCCGTTGTCGCGCAGACGCACCCGGTGGATCAAATCGTGCTGGTCGACGACTGCGGCGGCGACGAATCGGTTGCCGTGGCGACTGCGGTGCTGACCGAACACGGGCGTGAGTTCACGCTGGTCACCCAACCCCGTAACGGAGGTCTCGGCCGCGCCCGCAACTCGGGACTGGCGGCGCTGACCACAGATCTCGTGTGGTTCCTCGACAGCGACGACTGGGTGGAAGCGGAGTTCGTGGAAGTACTGCACGATGCGCTCGAGGCTGCCGGAGCCGAGTTCGCGGTGACACGAACCCGACGGGTCGACCCGGAAGGTCGTCTGTTGCAGGTCGACGAGGCGCCCATCCCGGGGCCGATAGTCACTGGGGTCGAGTACGCCCGCGAACTCGTCACGGGCCGTGCCAAGGGGTACGCGTGCACCAAGCTCTTCCGGCGGAATGTGTTGGGGGACCGTCCCTGGGCCGAGGATCAGGCGTATGAGGACATCGCGACCAGCCTCCGGGTCGCGCTGTCGTCCGACAAGGTCGCCATGGTCAATGCTCCGCTGTATCACTACCTCTATCGAGAAGGTTCCATCTCCACCGCGCTGTCGCCGGCGACATTCGACCTCTTCGCGGTCGAGGCGGAGATCTGCGAGTTGATCGCGGACGCCGGGCTCACCGCGCAGTGGTCACTCGAATTCACCGGATTCCGGTACCGAGAGGTGCTGACATCGATCGCTTACCTCGCGATGCGCGAGCAGCACGCCACCGGCCGCCGGTCGCCCCTGACCCGCGAGGCGATCACTCGGGTACGGCGGACGATCGATCTGCGCGACATCCCTGTCCTGTTCCGCGGGCGGCACTACCGCGAGGTGGTGTTCGGTGTCGGCGTGAAATACGCGCCCGCACTGTATTCCGAGATCCTCCGTTGGCGATGAACAGGGCGGATGAGGGATACGCCGACTGTTGCTAGGCTGGTCTGGCACGGAACAACGCGAGTTTCGAAAGAGGTGCGCGATGACCGTCAACGATCCGATCCCGTCGGCCGACGACGCCGACTTCCTCGAACAGTCGATCGAAGTCGACACCGGTGACGAGGAGTATCCCGCGACCCCGCATGACCACGTCGACGACGAGTCGGAGGTCATGGCGCCGGTCAGCCCAGACCAGCGTCACTGACGCACGTTCGCCGCGCAGGGCCGTTCCGTAGGGCCAACCCGTAGCCATCGATCAGAGCGACTTAGTCTATCCTAAGTTCTGTATCTGATCGTCGTGAGCGAGGTGGACCTGCGCTATGCCGTCGAGACGAAATCCGCAGGTCACCGTGCTGATGCCGGTGTACAACGCGGCTGGTTACGTCGCCGATGCCGCTCGCTCGATTCTCGCCGAGCCGGTGGACGACCTCGAGTTGCTCGTGGTCGACGACGGGTCGACCGACGAGTCCGTCGCGGAACTGACCTCCCTCCAAGACGAACGGATCCGAGTGGTGAGTCAGCCGAACTCCGGGCTGGTCGCCGCTCTCAACACCGGCTTGGGCGAGGCGCGAGGGACCTATTTGGCGCGCATGGACGCCGACGATCTGTCGGTGCCGGGCCGGATCGCGGCGCAGGTGCGGTGGCTCGAGGACCGGCCGGGCGCGGTGGCCTGCGGCACCGACTACGAGATGTTCGGCGCTGTCACCGGCCGGGTCCGGTTGCCCCGCACGGACCGCGGTTGTCGGGAGCGGTTATTGCTGGGGAGCTGTCACTGCGGAGCTTCGGTTGTGTTGCGCCGCACAGTGGTCGAGACCGCGAGGCTGCGATTCGACCCCGACTTCCCGCACGCGGAGGACTACGAGTTCTTCACCCGACTCGCGGCGTACGGGGAACTGGGCAATGTGCCGATGGTGGGTTATCGCTACCGCATGCACGACGATCAGGTCAGTTCACGGCATGTCGATGTACAGCGCTCGGTCCACCTCCGGGTCGCGGCACGGTATGCCGCGCGCATCGGGATGCCGCCGCTCTCCGACGATGTGGTGCGGAAGATCATGTGGCCCGAGACTGATGGGGTCGCCCGGGCGACCCTGGTCACCGCCGGGGCGGCCGCACAAGCGTTGCGGCGACGCCCCGGTATCCAGACCGCTCGGTTCACCGGTCGGCGGGTCGTCGAGGCCGCGCTGTCGGCGGCGAAGAGCTGACCAACTGGCGCACGGCCGATCAGCCGACGACCACCTGAGCGGTCGGTTCGCGAGCCTCGCTCATCATTTCCCGGACACCGTTGACCAGCGGGCGGATCACGATGATCAGTGCGACGCCCGACGAGAGCAGCGACGCCACACCCACGCCGGTGAGCCCGAGTGGGCCGATGAGCGCCACGGTGCCGCCGACCGTGAGGGCCACCATCACGATCTGGGTGACCAGCATCAGCCGCATCCGGCGTTGTAGCTGCGCGATCAGGAAGTACGTCACGACGATGGTCTCGATGACTGCGGTCCCGGCCATGATGACCATCAACCATCCGGCCGACTCGAAGTACTCGCGGCCCGCGATCAACAGGACGAAGGGCCCGCCGAGGGCGATTCCGGCGACGGTGACCGAGGTGACCCCGATCAGCATGCGGCGGAGATTGCGCAGCAACTCAGGTCGCCGGGCGTTCGGCTGTGATGCCTCCACGACGAACGCCGAGCCGACCGCGCTGCGTAGCAGCCCGGCCGCCGTGCACATCGTCCATGCCAGATTGAAGTAGGCGTTCTCCGTCGTGCCGAGTTGGTTGACGACGAGGAGCGGCAAGACCAACGGAATCGTCGAACTGACCAGCATCATGGTGAAGAACGCGCCCTGGAAGGCCAGCATCTCCCGGGGAGCGGGCAGCTCGCTGCTGCTCTCCCCACGATGCCCGGCCGCGCGTCGGAGCGCGTGGATCACGAAGACGACCGTGACAATCCCCGCCAAGATCGTCCAGGACCCTGTGATCGACAGCGCCGAGGCGGTCCCGCCCAAGAGAAACAGAGGGACGATCTTCACGACCGACAGGGTGACGTTCTTGACGGCCACCGCCGGTGCCTGCCGGAGGCCGGTGAGGATCGGATCGGTCAACGCGTAGATGGCGAAGACGACCACGACCAGCGGAAACGTGACCCGCTCCGTCGACGACAACAGGATGCGGTCACCGAACCCGAAGAGGACGAACCCCGACCCGAGGGCTGCGGCTGCGGCACCGACGACCAGGTATCCACCCACGACGTATCCGGACGACCGCCCGCCGGCGATCGGCAGGAAGCGCTGGAACGCGCCGCCCAGCGACAGGCACGACAGCGACGCCAGCGCGGTCGCCGTGCTGATAACCGCCGAGGCCTGCCCGACATCGGCGGCCGGGAAGCAGCGGCCGGCCACCACCCAGTACACGAGACCCAACAATCCGGTGGCCAGGGAGGAGATCATCAGCGCACCCGCGTTGACCACCAACCGATTTCCGGCGAAGCGTGTCCGGCTCAACACGCGGGTTCCGCCCGCCAGGTCCAGTCCGGGCCCGCCTTGCGCGCGAACATCGCCGGGCCGGCCAGTGCCTGTGCCAGCGACTGGGCGGTGAGTTCGGGAGGGCGAATCCCCTCGGGATCCGACCAGTCGATGAAGTGCTGGCCGTGTACCGTCCGGTCCGGCTCCCCGGAGAGGCCGGCGTAGTTCTGCTCCACCTTCGCGCCGAAGGCCGTACTCATCAACGCCGAGTGAAGGACGAACTCGTCCGGGCACAGCGAGAGGCGATGCTGTCGAAGCCATCTCGGGTTCTCGGCGATCACCGCTCGTGCCGCGCCGAGCGCGCCATCGGTGAGCGACCACCACTGCGACCCCTGGTAGAGCGGGACCGTCGTGTTCAGTCGCCGGGGTATCCGGCCCGAGAGTCGTAGCCGATCAAGCTGTGGGTGATCCGGGAAATGCAGCCGCAACACCTTCGCTGCCATCGGGTCGGTAGCGTCGCCGATCCGCCGGTCGATTCGGATCAGTTCGCGGTCGTCCGCCCATGTCGCGATCAGATCCGACATCGGACGGAGGAGGACATCGGTACCCGAGAACAGCGAATGGCGGTGATACCGTTTGTCATTCGCCGTCGCCAGATCGAGGAGTGCGAAAGTGGCGTCGAGCTGGCTGAAGCCTCCCCATTGAACTCGGACCCGCCGCGACGCCGGCACGAAGTGCGCAGCAGAGCCAGACCGGAGCGCCCGCTCGAATGGCCGCTGGTCGACGCCGGCGTCGATGTGCACGAACACGTCGATCTGCTCGTGCTGGAGCGAGTGCACGAGATCGGCGAAGAGCCACGGCTTGTCGTGGGCCAGGATGTACACCGCGAACCGCGGTGTGTCGGCCGACGTCGGCCAGCTCATGCGATGAGTCCACTGGGTCGCGCGCCGACGTCGGCCAGGACCGAACGCACCAGCTCGGCGGTGCGGTCGACGTGCGGAGCTCGCAACATACCGTTGTGGTCGCCGCCGACCCGATGCACGGCGGCACAGTTCGGCGCGACGTCGCGCCACCACTCGCTCGGATCGGGGTTGTCCTCGGCGAGGATCGCGGTCAGGTGACCATCGAATCGACGAAGCCGATGCATCATCGCCGAACGACGCCCGAGCTCGTGGAACAGCGCCCATTGCTCTTCGGCCGGGCGTGGCCGCCACCCGGCGGTCAGCAGCGCCGCACGCGTGGACCACACCGACAACCGAGGAGTCGGCTCGGAGACAGCGACATCGGATCGCACAGGTGCGTCACCGCTCCGGGAACCGGCGGCCGAGACGTTCGAAGTCGAGAACTGCACCGATGACCTGCGCCTCAGCGGCCCGCTCAGAATGGTGTCGAGGCAGACCACGTGCTCGACCTGCCGTCCGGAGTCGGTGAGAATCCGTGCTGCCTCCATCGCGATCACACCGCCGATCGAGTGGCCGACGAACACATACGGCCCGGTGGGATCGATGGCCGTGATGTGGCGGACGCAACGCCGCGCAGCGGCCGTCAGTGTCCAATCGGGCACGCCGCGGGTCTCCAGGGCATGGGCTTGCAGCCCGACGACCCGGTGGGCGGGGAGGCGCCGCGCGAGCGGCGCCAGGGCGAGTGCGGCCTCGCCGGCGCCGGCGAATGCGAAGACGATCGGGACATTCCGTGCTGCACCGGAAGGTTGTGACAGTTCCACCAGGACATCGACGTGCTCGGGTGGTGTGACCGCGTCGATCTGCTCGGCCAGCGACCGGAGGTCGCCACCTGTGAACACGGCCGATGGGGACAGCCGGACGCCGAACGTGTCGTCGATGCGGCGGACGAGTTCGACCGCGGTCAGCGAGTCTCCACCGAGTGCCAGGAAGTCGTCGGTCACGCCGATGTCGTCGAGCGACAGCAGATCCTCGCACATCGGCACCAGCAGCCGCTCGGTCCGACTCGCCGGAGCGACTCGCGCCGGGCGCTGAACCGGTTCGGGCAGGGCCGCGCGGTCGACCTTGCCGTTTCGGGTGCGGGGGAGTGCGGGCACCACCACGAGATGTGTCGGCTGCATCCACGCCGGCAACGTCGCGGCCAGCGACCTGCGGATGTCGGCGACCGACGGGGGTCGATCGTCGCCGGCGGCGAGGTAGGCGACGATCTCACCGGCGCCCCGATCCGGGTGGACGGTCACCGCGGCGTCGGTGATGCCGACCACAGCCCTTGCAGCGGTGATGATCTCGGCAGTGTCGACCCGGTATCCCCGCACCTTCACCGTGTCGTCGGAGCGGCCGACGAGATGCAGTTCGCCGTCTCGGAGCACACCTCGGTCACCGAGGACGTGTCGACGTCGCCCATCGCCGACGTCTCCGAACGCCTGCACCCGGCCATCGATCCAGTAGCCCAGCGCGATGTGTCCGGAGGTGACCTCGACGCGTCCGATCTCGCCGTCGGGCAGGGCGACCCCGCTGTCGTCGACGATCCGCACCGCCTTGTGGCGTGCCGGGCGACCCGCGATGACCGGACCGGACGGCACCACACGCGCGGGGGCGAAGACGTTGCACGCGAGGTTGCCCGTCTCCGACGAACCGGACCGGTTGATGTAGGTCGTGGATGGGGCGAGCGACCGCAGCGCAGCGATATCGGCCGGATCGACGGCCTCGCCGCAGGTAGCGATCGTCTCGATCGAGCGCAGGGCGGGACCGGCCTCGGGCTGCGCGCAGATGGCCCGCAACAGGGCCGGCGTGAGATGCAGCGAATCAGGCGCGGACCGGGCCACCCGGTGGAGTGTGTCGGTTACCCCGTCGTGGCGGGGATCGACGAGGTACAGCGTGGCGCCGTTGAACAGTGTGCTGAGGGTGATGTCGAGGCCACCGCCGTAGCCGACCGGAAGCGCCTGAGCGGCACGGTGTCCCGGCCGCAGACCCAGCTCGTGACCGAGCTCGTCGATCTGGTTGAGCCAGAGATCCACCGGATGGAGCACGGCCTTGGGCCGTCCGGTCGTGCCCGACGTGAAAGCGATCATCAGGCAGTCGGGCGCTGTGGGAAACCCGTCCGATCCGGCATCGACAGCCGGAATGCTCGTGTCGAGACCGGGAAACGGGCATGCCGACACCGCCTCGACCATCGTCATCATCCGATCGCGAGGCAACGCGGCATCGATGGGCACCGCGGGGTGGCCGGACATCAGGACGGCGAGCAGCGCCGACACGGAGGTGGTCGAGCCGTCAAGCACCACGGCCACCGGACGGCCCGCAGAGATGTCTGTGAGTCGATCACCCAGCGACTCCACCTGCCGACCGAACTCGGTGTAGGACAACGCCGCCGACCCGGAGTCCACTGCCACGCGCTCACCGTTCGCGGCGATGACGGTGGACCAGCGGTCGCGGAGGACATGCGTCGGCGGAATCATCGTGCTCTCCTGCGTCTGCGCCCCTCGACGAGCGGTTGGTTAGGTTAGCCTAGTGTTACATAGAGCGACCGGAGGGCGGCTCCCGGGCGCTGATGGCGGCCCACCGTCGCACCCTGCTGTGGACGGAAAGTTTGGTAAGGGTTACCTTATTCATGCGGCCGTCGACGACGGTCGCATAGCGACTTCTACAGGCGATGATGGGGCAGCGATGCACGATACGCACGGTGATGCATCGGGAGCATTTCCAGCGACCGGGACGACGAACAATCCTTCGGTCACGGATCCGACGAAACCACGGCCGACGGTGTCGGTCGTCATCCCGGCGATGAACGAAGCCAAGAACCTGCCATACGTGGCCTTCCGGATGCCCGACGACGCGGTCGACCAGATCGTCTTCGTGGATGGAAACTCCGCAGACGACACGGTGGCCGTGGCACGTCGACTGTGGCCGGACGCGACGTTCGTCACGCAGACACGCTCCGGCAAAGGTAATGCGATCGCCTGCGGTGTCGAGCACTGCACCGGCGACATCATCGTGATGATCGACGCCGACGGATCCACCGATCCGGCCGAGATCCCGTTGTTCGTGCAGGCGCTCGTCGACGGTGCCGATCTGGCGAAGGGAAGCCGATTCGTCGGTGCCGGCGGCAGCACCGACATCACCGCTCTGCGCCGCGCGGGGAACAAGGTGCTCAACGGCATCGTCAACGCGGTCTTCCGCACCGAGTTCAGCGATCTCTGCTACGGCTACAATGCATTCTGGGCACGTCACGCCGAATGCATGGAACTCCCACCCACCAGATACCGGCGCGCGCAATGGGGTGACGGTTTCGAGATCGAGACGGTCATCAACGTCCGGATGGCAACGGCCGGACTCGCGATCACCGAGGTCGGCAGTTTCGAGGGCCCGCGTCTGCACGGACGCAGCAATCTCAACGCCTACAGCGACGGAATGCGGGTGTTGCGCACCATCAATCAGGAATGGCAGCACTGGAGGGCCCATTCGTCGGCGCAGCGCCATGGGGTTCGGGCCGGCAGTGGTGTGACGGTCGAACCGGCCGACGAACTCGCCGGGTGAGGACGTCCGCCGCTCCTGGGATCGAGCGCAACTCACTGGCCCTTGCGGTCTCCGGTGTGGTCACCGCCGGTGTGGGGCTCGTGTACTGGATCGTCATGGGCCGGCTCTACCCGGCGACGGAAGTGGGCGCTGCGGCGGCAGTGATCACCACCGCTACGGTGTTGTCGGCGTTCGGCAATCTCGGCCTGGGCGCCTACTTCGAGAGATTTCTCCCGGTCGCAGGTGCGCAGAGCCTGAGCCTGCCCACGCGGGGCCTCGTCGTCGGCGCGACGGTCGGAGCCGTTCTCTCGCTGGGCTTCTTGGTGGTTGGGCCGACCGACGAGATGTTCGCCACGTCCGCTCAGATGGCGCTGTTCCCGGTGGTGGTCGTCGTCCTGTCGGGCTTCGCCCTGCTCGACCACGTATCGATCGCAATGCAGCGCGCCGACTGGGCGGCGCGCAAGAACATCGCACACGCCGTGCTGAAGCTGCTCGTGGCTGCCGGGGTCGCGTCGGTCGCCGGGCGACTCGGGATGATCTTGAGCTGGGTGCTCACCGCGATCGTCCTGGCAGTCGTCCTGTGGGTGGTCATCCGGCGCGCACTGCTGGTCGCGGCGCAGACACCACCCACCGACAGTGTGACCATGCCACCGTGGTCGGATCAGCGACGGTTCATCGCCGGGAACTTCGGCATCTACGTCGCCACCGCGCTCACCCCGTTGATTCTGCCGCCCGTGGTGATCGGTCTGGTCGGCGCCGAGGAGAACGCGTACTTCGCCATCGTCTGGTCCTTGGTGAGCGCCGTGATCGTGTTGATGACCATGCTGATGGGGCCCTACGTGGCGGCCGCGTCGGCACAACCGGGCGACGTCGTGTCGTTGACCCGTCGGTTCGTCGGGATCCTCGCGTTGGTCGCCGGGGTCTCGTCGATCGGCCTTCTCACCGTCGGGCCGTTTCTGCTGCAGCTCGCGGGGCCCGGGTACGCAAGCGCGGGAACACCACTGATGCGACTGGCGGCCCTCGCGCTGCCACTTGCCGTGGCCGGACTCGCCTTCACGGCGATCTGCCGGGTTCGCCGGAAACTGTTGCCGGCTCTGCTCGTCCAAGTTCTCAATGCCACGGTCATGCTCACGTTGTGCACGGTGTGGATCTCGCGCCACGGACTGCAGGGGGCCGGGTGGGGCCTCATCGTCGCCGAGGGATTGACGACGGTGGTGGTGGCGATCCCGTTGATCCGCATTCTGAGCGGCCGGGACCGCCGGTGGGCCGACCAGGATCAGGATCAGGTGCAGCACAGCTGATTCAGTCGCTGATCTGGATCGCTCCCGGTGTCGGGAGGAAGTACTCGCCGGCGTGGGCGGCGAAGTCCGCACTCGGTCGATAGACGGCCACCCAGTCGATCTCGACCGCAGCGCTCTGTGGCCGCGGTTCGTCGTTGGCGCACGGTGACATTCCCCAGTCCTCACGGCGCTCACATGCTCCGGCCTCGACCTGCATGCCCAGCCACATCGGTGTGCTCGGCACCATCGTCGACGACCGCACCTCCGCCCAGACCTTGCCGTCGAGCAGGTACCGGATGAGCCCGGGAAGCCATTCGACCCCGACGGTGTGCCACTGGGCGAAACGGCCGTCGGTGTCGGCGTTCGCCTTTCGGTTCTCCCCGTCCTGCTTCCAGTGCACGAACGCCGACATCTCGGTTCGCTCCGGCGACACCGACTCCGCGAAATCGATCTCGGGTGGCCACTGTTCGTTCTTCGGCCAGAGCAGCAGGTGATACGACAGGTCGGCGCTGCGGTCGGCGCGCATCCGCACCTCCCATCGACCGTAGGTCTGTGTCACCGGATAGTTGGAGACCCCGCCGGTGACCCATCCGGAGGACGTGCGCTCCGCACCGAGGCGCAACGTCCCGTCGACCACCGACACCATCGACCCATCCCACTCGCCGACCGGATTGCCGCCCGGACTGCCCGAATAGGTTCCCCAGTCGTCACCGAGCGCGCACCTGTGGAACTCGTCGACGAATGTCTGCTGCCAGGCCGGACCGGCCGAGGAGGGAGCGCCGACACCGCTGACCGCGCCCGGGGCCACGCAGGTCGACGTGGGCTCGGGTTCGCCAGGGCGGTCGTCCGCCGATGACATGGTGGTGCACGCACCGGACACCGCGGCGACCACCGTCACCAGGGCGGCACGCAGAAGCCGCTGCGGTCGCAGTGGGGTCACAGTGCCTCGGAGAGTCGCATGAGGGTGAAGTAGGCGGTGATCACGGTACAGACCGCCACCGCGATCGTCAGCCGGTGCGCCGCGGCACTGCGGCCGATTGTTCCCGCTGAGCCGACCTCGAACTCGCGCAAGAGATCTGCGCACAGCAGGAGCAGACCCGCGGTGACGAAGAAGAAGGTCGGCATGTCAGTTCCATTCGCGTTCGTAGTTGGCGCCGAGGACGTCGGAATAGTCGATCGACGGTGCGGTGGTGTGCCGCAGGACCGTCACCGACGGTGTGCTGACATCCGTCATGTAATCACCGGAGGCGATGATCGCGTCGATCTCGTCGTGCACTTCGGACAGCGACACCCCGTACTGCAGCGCCATCATCTGCAGGCCCTGACGAGGGATGTAGATGTAGTCGGGCATCCGCTCTGTCGAGCACACGGACAGGTCGTCGAGGCACGAGTAGCTGTCGACAGAGAAGAACTCGGGACCGTTCGGATCCAGGATGCGTCGGACGCCCACGCTCTGCGGTGCGTAACCGAAACTCATGACCCGAGTCTCGGGGGGCGCCTGATCGACGAGCACATCGGTCACGACCACCTCGTCGCGCGTCGACGCCTCGAAGGCGGTGTTGAGGCCGCGGTTGGTGGTCTCCACCAATCCGACCAGCGTGACTGCGACGACGGCCACCGTCACCGCGGCCGGTCGATACCACGAGCGCACCCGCGGGGCGATCAGCGCGAGCGCGAGTGCGGCGAACGGCGCAACGGTCGGGGAGGCGAGGAGGAATGCGCGGATGATCATCTCGCCGCCGTAGCTCTGCAGGAACACCAGGACGAACGGCGCCGCGCAGACCAGGCCGCCGACCGCCCAGGCGCGCTTGCGACGCCACACGCACCACCCGAAGAACGCCAGCAGGACAAAACCGCCGGACGCGGCCATCCGCAGGTATTGCATGCGTTGATAGACGGGGTCGCCGCTGAGACGGTCGCCGACGCCGGCGTTCACCGACTGCCCGACCTGGCCGATCTCGCTGACGACCGCCGGCAGGTGGCCCCACCAGTAATCCGTCGCGCCGTAGGTGAACCACGCGGCGAAGATGAGACCTGCTGCCAGCCAGAGGGTTCGGTAGCGAGTTGCGCCCGCGGCGGCGAACGCGGCCAGAGCGAGAATGGTCAGCATGGGTGTCATCTGGTGTGACACCGTGTTGGCGGTGATGATCAACAGCAGTACGGCGCCGATGGCCAGGGTCCGGCCGGGCCCGAAGCCGGGCACGAGACCCGGCGTGCGGGCGAGGGACTGACGGACACGTGCGATGCGGGTGGTGCCGTCGAGGGGCGGGAGCGGAGCTCTGCGCAACTGCCAGAACAGCGTCGCGATGATCGCCGTGTAACCGATCATCGCCATCGCCTGTGGTGCGAAATAGTCCTGCTGGTACCAGTTCGTGCCGTGATAGAGGAACACCGCGAGCCAAGCGATCCGTGCCCGCCCGGTGATCGCGATGGCGACGGCGTAGAGCCCGAACGACAAGATCACCCCGGACACCAACGGTGCCCACACCATCAGGTCCGTGATGTCGGGCAGGCCGGTGAGGGTCTGTACGTGCGCGCTCAACGAGAAGAAGCCCGCCCAACTGAAGCGCGCATCGATCTGTGCCGGCAGGTGATGTGATTCGGCGAGCGTCGCGATGAAGCCTCGGTGCACGAAGGACGTCGGGATCGAGGTGTGCCCGGTCGCCATTCCGACCAGCATCGTGTTGTAGGTGATGATGACAGTGGTCGCGGCGCTGAGCACGACGGTGTCCAGTCGCCGAGCGCGCAGCGCCGACACGACGACACCGGCGATCAGGATGAGTCCGAGGACGTACCACGGACCGACTTCGGTGATGACCCCGAATCGGCCGGCGTCGAGCACGTCGATCTGTCGTGCACTCGCGACGAACAGCACCACGGCGACGGCCAGGACGAGCAACTCGACGCCCCGCCGGCCGGTCCAGCTGCCGCGACCCAGTCCGGTGCGACCCGTGACGGTGCGGTCGGCGACCGTGCGACGCGCGAGCGCGCAGGCCACCAGGCTGGCGGCGAGAAGAACGGTCTGAGTGCGCAGCGGGCTCCACCACTCGGCGACGATGCTCACCTGTGTCGCAAGGGCATTGACCGACACCGACACCGAGACCGCGAGGACGGTGCTCAGCGCCCTCCCCGGGATGCGGAGCGCCACGACGAGCGGGATGCCCGGCAGGAACAGTACCGCTGCGACGACCACCACGACCCTGATCGCGGTGGGCGGGAGGCCGTCGGGGGCCGCCGCTTGCAGGAGCGTGAGGACGAGTGACGCGCAGGCGAGAACGACACTGAAGGTCAATCCGAAGCGCGGCGACCAGCCGTAGGCGATCGGCGACTCCTTGACCGGTGCGTCGGCGCGATCGGAAACCGTGAGGCTCACGGCTTTCCGCTCGGTGTGCTGCACCGGCGTCGGTTGCGCAACCGTGCGTGGGTTCGCAGGTAGAGCAGCGGGCCCGCGAGGTAGCCCAACTGCTCGATCACGCGCAGATGCCGGGGCCAGGCGTCCGGGAAGATCTCGTTGCGGGACGATTTGGGGGAGAACACCAGCCACAAACCCAGGGGCATGCACTTGAGGACACCGAGCGCATGACGCGATCCCAGAACCTTCGTCAACGACGCCGCCATGCCGGTGCCATATCCGTAGCACTGGGCACGGAGCGCGGCCATGGTGTCCCGGTGATGATGCCGCACGATCATCTCGGGGCGGTAGCAGATCGTCCATCCGGCGAGGATCGCGGCTCGGAAGCTGTCGAGATCTTCGCCACCCCTTGACGGTGTGCCGGTTCCGAGTCGTTCGTCGAAGCCGCCGATGGACTCCAGCGCCTCCCGAGTGAAGGCCATGTTGTTGCCGGACCCGAATTGTCCCGCGACGTAGGGGAAGAAGACGCCCGTGGGTCCCTCGTCGCCGAGGACCTGATGCGCTGCCGCGGGATTCATGGACCACACGGTGGGGTCGGGGCCCTTGTCGAACATGCCGGTCGCCTCGAACCAGCCCTGGATCTCGTTGGTCGACCCGGCGGTGAACACCCGGCCGCTGACCACGCCGAGGGTGCCCGTGGTGTCGGCGGCGAAGGTCTGCACGATCCGGGTCACCCAGTCGATGTCCGGGATGGCGTCGTCGTCGGTGAACGCGATCACCCGACCATTCGCGGCGGCGATACCCGCGTTGCGGGCGGCGGACACACCCGGGTGCGGCTGATCGACCACACGAAGGCGGGCGTCGGTGATGCCGGACACCAGCATGCGCGCATCTCCCCGCTCCGGACGATTGTCGACGACGATGACTTGAAGGTTCGGGTGGTCCTGGGCCAGGACGGCGTGCACCGTGGACGGCAGGAAGTCCCGGCCCACTGTCGGGATGACGACGGAGACGAGATCGTCGACGGACACCGGATCACTCGGGGGAGTGGCCGGCTCGGTCGCCTTCGACGCGCGGCCGGTCACGCTCCCGACTGCGGTGCCGAGCACCGTCATCGCGACCCCGACGAGCAGCATCGCCAGGCGCGCAGCTGCCGTCAGGTCTCCGCGGACCAGCTGGCCGAGGTAGCGGGCGATGCCCGTCGTCACGGTGGTCGCAAGGAACGTGACCTCGGCCGACAACGCGCTGGACGGCCCTGCCAGCTTGCTGAGCACCGCTTTCGACTGCCCCTCGTGGCGGCACCGAGAGAGGAAATAGCGGAGGTCGGCCCGGTTCTCCGGGACGCGATGGTCGACGCCGAACGCACTCCGTCGCAGGATGTGTCCGTCGGGAAACGCCCGGCCCAGCTCGATGCCCATCAGCGTCTCCTCGCAGCCCGCGGGCACGGAGCCGACTCTGCCGAGTTCGCTGTCGAAGCCGCCGATCTTGGTGAGTTCGGCTCGGCGTGCCGCCATGGCGGCGCCGATCGGGTTGCGGATCTCGGCTCCGTCGGCGGCGATCCCGCGATAGTCGCAGCCGACGACCCAACCGAACTCGTCGGGAAACCAGCCGGGCGTGGCGCCGGCCCAGTCCGCGTGCACGCCGCCGCCGATCGCGAGGGTCGTGTCGTCGGCGAAGGCGGCCCGGACCTCCGACAGTGCGTCGGGCCTGGCGACGGCGTCGTCGTCGAGAAACACGACGACATCCTCGGTCGCGAGTGCCAAACCCGCGTTGCGTGCGCCCGACAAACCGTTCGCGAACGTGTTGTCGGCGATCACGATCTGATCGGCGCGCAACGCGGGGGTGGCATCGCCGTCGAATCGCCGCTCCAGGCGCCGGCGGAGGTCCTCGTTGTGGTCGACAACGACGATCAGCCGGTCGTCGGCACCGAGCTGACGGGCGACCGCGTCCATCCCGCGCGAGGCGATGTCCCAGCGTTCGGTGGTGTAGCAGCAGATCACGACGCAAAGACTGACCGAACCAGCGCAGGTGGCGGAAGTCTGCGGTGTGACGGGACCGTGGGCGCCGGCGGCGGGAGGGGGCACCGATCGTCTCCTCTGAAAGATAAGAACAGCCCCGTGTGAGGCAAGGCTAACCTAGTGTAGGTGACGCTCAGTTGGCATCCCAACCGGGGATGCTCGCGCTCGGCGACGCCGCGCTCGCGCGCGCAACGGTCGCTCGCATCGAGGTGTCGAGGCGAGCGAATACCCGGGTCATGGCGGCGAGTGTTCCCGCCAGATCGTCGCGGTGGCTCAGGTAGCTGCGCTGTCGGGCGACCGGCATCGCGAAGAACGCTTCGAAGAACCGTGTGGTCTGGACCGGGTCCAGACGCAGCAGCACACCCAGCCCGCGCAGCCGGAGTTCATAGACGGCACGGGCAGACGACGACCAGACCCGACGGGCGGGGTCTGCGCCATCGAGTACCGCGCCGACCAGGTCATCGGCGGTGCGCAGTGCGGCGGCGACGCTGTAGCCCGTCGTCGGATGGACGAATCCGCCGGCGGCGCCGAACGGGAACGGCCGGAGTCGCCACGGCCGCCGGCCGGACGCGATGAGCGGAAAGGTCACGCGTTCGGTGCGACGTGCGCCGTCCGCGAGAGAACCGAGGCGGCGGTACAGTCGCCGTTCGAGTTCGTCGAGAGGCAGCGCCGGATGCCCGGCCAGGCACGTCTCCTCGAGGAGGAACTCGCCGTGGCCGAGCGGGACGGCGTAGAGAAAGCTCGGGAGTTCGTCGCGGTTCACAATCCGACCGGCACGCCAATCCATGATCACCGCGGCCGCGCCGTCCAGGTATCTCTCGGCGGTGGCCGCGTCGACGACGATCCCGAACGCGGTCTGCCGCGGCGCGTCTCTGATCGCGGTGCCGCGGCAGTCGATCACCACGTCACCGGTGACGGATGTTCCGTCGGCCAGTCGGACACGCTCGCCGTCGACTGCGACGACGCGTCCCTGGACGACGTGCGCGTCGTCGAGGGTGAGGGTGCGTTGCAACGCCGCTGTGTCGCACACGGTGTAGCCGCGGTCCACCTCGACGGCGGTCGTGCCGATCACGTGTACCGAGTCGACCTGGGCGCCGATTGCCGTCGGATCCAGCCATGCCGGGAGCTCGTCGCTCCAGCAGGCGTAGGTCGCGTGCCATGCCCGGTCCGGGTGGGCCTCGACAACCGTCACGGCGAGGCCGGCGACCATCATGCGATGGGCGACGCCGCGTCCCGCCGGCCCCGCCCCCAGAACCGTGACGCGCCGGGTCACCTGCGGTCAGAAGTCATGCGCCGCAGCCGGTCATGCGCCGCCGGTCGCCATCATGCCGCCGTCGACACGCAGGGTCTCACCGGTGATCCAGGCCGACTCGTCGCCGGCCAGGAAGGCCACGGCCCGCGCCACGTCCTCTGGTTCGCCGATGCGGTCCATGGGGTACCCGGCGGCCACACGTGACTCGTTCTCACCGGCGATCAGCCCGGACGCGAACTGCGTCCGCACGACTGACGGGGCGATCGCGTTCACCCGGATTCGTGGTCCGAGTTCCCATGCGAGCTCTTCGGTGAGCCGGATCAGTGCCGCCTTCGACGCCCCGTACGCGGCGATCGCACCGGTGGATCGGAGTCCCGCCACCGAGGAGATGTTGACGATCGAGCCGCCCGTGTCGCGCATCCCGGCCCGATAGGCCTCCTGGATGAACCCGAGGGTGCCGGCGACGTTGACGTCGAAGATCTTGCGGACCGCATTGAGGTCGGCATCCATCAACGGACCCATGATGGGGTTGATGCCGGTGTTGTTCACCAGGATGTCGATGCCGCCGAGTGCGACGGCCTCGGCGACGGCCGCCGCGCGGTGAGATTCGTCACCGGCATTGCCGGGTGCCGCCACGACCGTGGCTCCCTCGACCGCTGCCCGGATCTCGTCGGCAGCGGACGCCAGGGGCTCGGGTTTGCGGGCGGTGATGACGACCGACGCGCCGCGTCGGGCCAGTTCGGTGGCGATGGCCAGGCCGATTCCGCGACTGGCGCCGGTCACCACGGCGGTCTTGCCGGTCAGGTCGGCGGACGGGGAGATCAGTGTCGAGGTGCGTTGCGGTTCACTCACGCCCTCACCGTATCCGCCGGGTCACCGGTTGGGGCCGGGTCAGCCGGGAAATCCGCTGGCGTCTGCCGGGTAGACTGATTCGCCGTGATCACCGCGACCGACCTGGAAGTTCGAGCGGGCGCGCGGACCCTGCTGGCGGCGCCCGGAGATGCGCTGCGTATCCAGCCGGGTGACCGGATCGGACTTGTCGGCCGCAATGGCGCCGGCAAGACGACGACACTCCGGATTCTGGCGGGCGAGACCGACCCCTACGCGGGGGAGATCATCCGCAGCGGAGAGCTCGGCTACCTTCCGCAGGACCCGAAGGAAGGCGACCTCGACGTCCTCGCCAAGGACCGTGTCCTGTCGGCGCGGGGCCTCGACTCGATTCTGCGGCAGATGGAGAAACAACAGGCCCTGATGGCCGAGGCCGCCGACGATCGCATCCGTGACAAGGCGGTCCGCAAATACGGCCAACTCGAAGAACGGTTCTCGTCCCTCGGCGGCTACATGGCCGAGTCCGAGGCGGCCCGCATCTGCCACAGCCTCGGCCTGCCCGACCGCGTACTGGGCCAGCCGCTGCGTACGCTGTCCGGCGGGCAGCGACGTCGCATCGAGCTGGCGCGCATCCTCTTCGCCGCGTCCGACGGTTCCGGGAAGTCGGACACCACACTTCTGCTCGACGAGCCGACCAACCACCTCGACGCCGACTCCATCACCTGGCTTCGTGGTTTCCTGCAGAACCACGAGGGCGGTCTGGTGGTGATCAGCCACGACGTCGACCTCCTGGCCGACGTGGTGAACCGGGTCTGGTTCCTCGACGCGGTCCGCGGCGAGGCCGATGTCTACAACATGGGCTGGAAGCGTTATCTCGATGCGCGGGCCACCGACGAGCAGCGGCGGAAGCGTGAACGTGCCAACGCCGAGAAGAAGGCGAGCGCGTTGCGTGCGCAGGCGGCGAAACTCGGGGCCAAGGCGACGAAGGCCACCGCGGCGCAGAACATGCTCAAACGCGCCGACCGGATGATCGACGCGCTCGACGAGGAGCGCGTGGCCGATCGCACGGCGCGCATCCGTTTCCCGGAGCCCGCGACGTGCGGCAAGACCCCGCTGATGGCCAGTGGTCTCACGAAAACGTATGGGTCACTAGAGATCTTCACCGGCGTCGATCTGGCGATCGACAAGGGCAGCCGAGTGGTGGTTCTCGGTCTCAACGGCGCGGGCAAGACGACGTTGCTCAAGTTGCTCGCCGGGGTCGAGAAGCCCGACCGCGGCGCCCTGGAGCCCGGCTACGGCCTCAAGGTCGGCTACTTCGCGCAGGAGCACGACACGCTCGACGACATGTCGACGGTGTGGGAGAACATCCGTCATGCCGCGCCGGACGCGGGGGAGCAGGATCTTCGAGGACTGCTGGGCGCGTTCATGTTCAGCGGTGCTCAGCTCGACCAGCCGGCCGGCACGTTGTCGGGCGGCGAGAAGACCCGGCTCACCCTGGCCGGGCTGGTGTCGTCGGCGGCCAACGTACTGCTCCTCGACGAGCCCACCAACAACCTCGACCCGATCTCGCGCGAACAGGTTCTCGATGCGCTGCGCAGCTACACCGGTGCCGTGGTGTTGGTGACCCACGATCCCGGCGCGGCCGCCGCACTGGATCCGCAGCGCGTGATCCTGCTTCCCGACGGTACCGAGGACCACTGGTCCGACGAGTATCAGGAACTCATCGAACTCGCCTGATCAGACCTTCTGCGGCCAGTACTGCTTGCGCAGTTCGCCTTTCACCAGCTTGCCGGTCGGAGTGCGCGGCAGATCGCCGACGAAGTCCACCGAACGTGGCGCCTTGTACGCGGCGATCGACTCCTTCGTGTAGTCGAGCAGTTCGTCGGCCAGCTGCGGCGACGCCGTGTACTCGGGTGCGAGCTGTACACAGGCCTTGGCGACCTCGCCGAGGTCGTCGTCCGGAACACCGATGACCGCCACGTCGAACACGGCCGGATGGTTGATCAACACGTTCTCCGCCTCCTGCGGATAGATGTTGACACCGCCGGAGATGATCATGAATGCCTTGCGATCGGTGAGGTACAGATAGCCCTCGTCGTCGACATAGCCGACATCGCCTGTGGTGGACCAGTTCTCGTGCTCGGGATGCTGTGCCTTCCGGGTCTTCTCGGGGTCGTTGTGGTACTGGAAGGGCACTTCCTCACGTTCGAAGTACACGAGCCCCACTTCGCCGGTGGGCAGTTCGGCGCCGTCCTCGTCGCAGACGCGAACGATCCCGAGCAGCGGCTTCCCGACCGAACCAGGGTGATCCAGCGCTTCCTGCGGACCGATGAACGTGGCGCCGGCAGCCTCCGTGGACGCGTAGTACTCGTGGATCACCGGGCCCCACCATTCGATCATCGCGCGCTTGACCTCCACCGGGCACGGGGCGGCGGCGTGTACGGCGAGTTTCATGCTGCTGACGTCGTACTTTCCGCGGATCTCCTCGGGCAGCTTGAGCATCCGGATGAACATCGTCGGCACCCACTGGCTGTGGGTGGCCCGATACTGTTCGATCGCCCCCAGGGCGGTCTCCGGCTCGAAGCGATCGAGGAAGACCACCGTGCCGCCGACAGAATTGGTCGTCCCGCAATAGCGAAGCGGCGCAGCATGATACAGCGGAGCAGGGGACAGGTACACGGTCTCGGTGTCGAATCCGTACATCGGGGCGAAGATCGCGGTGTAGGTGTCCGGGATCTCGTCGACCTGGCCCTGCGGCAGGGGCGTCTGGATCCCCTTGGGGCGTCCGGTGGTGCCCGAGGAATAGAGCATGTCGGTACCGCGCGGCTGGTCGGTGCGTGGCGCGTCGGAAGCCGACGCCAACACCTCGTCGTAGTCATCGAACCCGTCGAGCCGGCCGCCCCAGGCGATCCGATGACCCGCCTGCGTCAGTGCCGCGATCGACGTCGTCTCCGCGACGGCATCGGCGACGGCCGCGCTCGCGAACACGACCTGCGCGTTGCAGTCGTCGAGGATGTAGTTGGTCTCGACAGCGGTCAGGTGATGGTTGATCGCCGTCACGTAGAGCCCGCTGCGCAGCGCGGCCCAGTAGACCTCGAACATGTGCAGGTCGTTGGGCGAGATCATCGCGATGGTGTCGCCCGGACGGAGCCCGAGTGTCTCGAGGTGGTTGGCGATCCGGGTCGAGTTCTCGTCCAACTCGCGGTAGGTCAGCTGCTCACCGGTCGCGGCGCGGATGACGGCGGGCTTGTCCGGGGTGGACTTGGCGAAGACTCCAGGGAACAACGTTCGTACTCCTCTGACAGATAGACGGCACTTCGAACCGTATTACCGATCGATCGATCGGTGTCCTGGCTCACAGTACCGCACGACGACCACGCCGGTCGCGGAACCGGTGTCAGTGGGACGCGACGAATCTGTCCATCGTGCGCTCGGCCAGCGCGGTGATGGTCAACGACGGGTTCACGAGACCGACGGCACCGGGGACGAACGATCCGTCCACGACGTAGAGGTTGTCATATCCGCGCACCGCGCCGTCCATCTCCGCCGCCCGGCCCATGACCACCCCGCCGAGACCGTGGTAGGTGCTGGCCGACCCGAAGCCGGCTGCCCGCGAGTAGATCGGGATGCCTCCGGGACGTCCATGCCGGGTCTCCGCTCGCTGACGGAACCTTTCGGCGAATGCGATCCCGCGCCTGTCGAGGTTGCTTCCCTCCGGGAACGGGTAGTTGATCTCGGCGGTGCGCGACGCGTGATCGAAGTCGATGGTGCCGCGTTCGTCGCTGTGAACCTGGATCAGATTGGTGGTCGCGGCCTTGCCGAGCGGCGACGGCAACGGTGTGGAGTGGTAGACGATGGAGGCCGGGCCGCCGGGGAGATCGTCCTCGTAGAGCCGACCGAATCCGGGTCCGCCCTGGATGTCTCCGTAGTCGTCGCTGAGAGCTGTTCGGGCGGTGAGGAAATCGCCGTTGGCCCCGAATCCGTCACCGATCCGCGGCGAGAGTTTCGGCAGGGTGCCCTTGGCGCGCGCCTCGACCAGCAGCCGAGTCGTGTGGAACGAACCGGCACCGAGGAAGAGGTGATCGGCCTCGGCTGTGACCACTCGGACCGTGCGGTACTCGTAGTCGATCACGCGGGCCTTGACGACGAACCCCGGGCGACGCACCCGTGGTCGGATCTCGAAGACCTCGTGCATCGGTTTGATCGTGACGTTCCCGGTTCGTTCGGCCGCCGGAAGGTAGTTGCGGTCGGTCGAGTTCTTGGCGCCGCTGTTGACGCCGTAGCCCAGTTCGCCGGTGATGATGGAGGGTTTCACCCTGCCGTCGAGCTCCGCCCGGACGATGTCCCAGTCGATCGCATAGTTGAAGCTCACCGGCTCTTTGCCGTACCGGCGCACGGTTTCTCGCCAGGACCGGGTCCCGATGTAGCGAGGGTGCGCCATGATGTCGGCCGGGAGCTCGGAGGCGTTGAGCATCTTCGTCGCCCGCGGATAGTAGGTGGAGGCAAGCTCGTCGTATCCGGCACGGCCCGGGAACACGTGCTCGAAGTCCTCCTTGCGGGGCACGGGCGTGAAGGCGCCGAAGGCGAGGGATCCGCCACCCACGCCGGTTCCGTACACGGCGTCGATGCCGTTGCCCTTGATCCGGTCGAGGATGCCGGGGTAGTGGTCCACCGGAATGCCGATGGTGGAGTTGATTCCCACGCTGTCGCTGAACCATGCTGCGCGGCCGTCGGTTTGCGTGAACGTCGCGAATGTGTCACCGTCCGGTCGGATGGGCCATCGGCGCCCACGCTCGAACACGGTCGTCGTGAAGCCGGCCTGCCCGAGGCGTAACGCCGCCACCGATCCGCCGAATCCGGTCCCGATCACGATGGCGGTCTTGCCGCCCGGCGCCGCGTGGGCGGGACGAACGTTGACGGCTCCGACCGTTCCGAGCGCCCCGAGGCCGACCGCCGATCGGATCAGGGTTCGTCGGGACAAGGGCGAGGTGCGCAGGATGTCGGAGTTCACGCGCAGGACGTTAGCCGCCCTAAATTAGGTTAGGCAACCCTACCGGACTGTGGGTGATCTGGATCACCTTGTGCCTGGGTGTGGTCACCGTGTCGGGCATCAGCGTGAAGCGAGGAACCGGTCCATGGTGCGCTCCGCCATGGCCAGGATGGTCAGCGACGGATTGACGAGGCCGACCGCGCCCGGCGCGAACGAGCCGTCCACGACGTAGAGGTTGTCGTAGCCGCGAACCGCGCCGTCGGGGGTCGCGGCCTGGCCGACCACAACTCCACCGAGCGCGTGATACGTACTGCCCGAACCGAATCCGAATGCTCGGCTGTAGACAGGGACGCCGAACTGCGGATAGCCGTGCCGCGCCTCGGTCATGTGATGGAAATGGCCGGCGAAAGCCGTGGCACGCCGGTCGAGGACGCTCGTGCCCTCGGGGAACGGATAGTTCATCCGTGTTCCGCCCGTCGAGTGGTCGTAGTCGATGGTCCCGCGCTCGTCGGTATGCACCTGGATGAGGTGCGTCGTGGCGGCGCCGCCGAAAGGGGACGGCAGCGGACTGGCCTGATAGACGATCGCTGCCGGCCCGCCGGGCAGTCGATCCTCACGGATCCGCCCGTAGCCGGGCCCGCCCTGGATGGGTCCGTACGCATCGCGAAGCGGGGTTCGCAGGATGACGAAATCTCCGTTCACCCCGTACCCGTCCCCGATACGCGGCGAGAGGCGCGGGAGGTGTCCCTGCGCGCGGGCGCGGACCAGCAGCGAGGTCGTGTGGAACGAACCCGCCGCCATGAACAGGTAGTCCGCCTCCGCGGTGACGATCCGCAGCGTCCGTCGCTGGTCGTCGATGACCCGCGCGCGCACGACGAAGCCGGGTCGCCGACTGCGGGTGCGGATCTCGAACACCTCGTGCATCGGCCGGATGGACACGTTACCGGTGGCCTCGGCGGCCGGCAGGTAGTTGTGGTCGACCGATGTCTTGGCGCCGCTGTTCACGCCATACGACAAGTCGCCGACGCTGATCCCGGGCGGGGCGGCACCGGCGAGTTCGCGGCGGACGATGTCCCAGTCCACCGCGTAGTCGATGAATGTCGGTTCCACCCCGTAGCGGTCGACGGTGGTGATCCAGGATCGGGCACCGACATAGTTCGGATGGGCGAGGATGTCCGGTGGCAACGGCGCCGCACGGATCATCCGCCGCGCCCGCGGGAAGTAGGTGGCCGCCAGCTCGTCGTAGTTCGTCCCAGCCGGGAAGACCAGGTCGAAGTCGGCCTTGTCCGGCTGCGCGGAGAAGGCGCCGAAGACCAGTGATCCGCCACCGACCCCGGCGCCGTACACGGCCTCGAGTCCGTTGCCCTGCACCTTCTCCAGCACGCCCGGATAGGGCTCGACCGGCACCTGGATGATGCCGGAGATGCCGGCCGTGGGACTGAACCAGGCGGCCCGCTTGTCCGGGCTCGTGAACGTGGCGAAAGTGTTGCCGTCCGGGCGGATCGGCCAGCGACGGCCCCGTTCGAAGACGATGGTGCGGATTCCGGCCTGACCGAGTCGGAGAGCTGCAACGGCACCACCGAATCCGCTGCCGACGACGATGGCCGAAGCGGACGGCGCGGCACTGCCGGGCGCGGAGACCGCGGCGATTGCGCCGAGCGCACCCACGCCCGCAGCACCCTGCAGCAAAGTCCTGCGGGTGATGTCTGTGCGTCCCGACATCGCACGGTCCACCCGCTCATCGTACGAGCGGACGACCTCTTCCGATAGGGGAGCGAAGCGCCTGGTGCGCGAAGATCAGCGCTCGACGCGGACCGACTCCTCCACCAGGTCCAGGACCGCGTGCAGATCGTCGGTGGGTTGTCCCGACGCCAGCCGGGTGATCAGTCCATCGAGGACCAGGTCGAGGTACTTCACCAGGACGTCGGTGTCGACATCGTCGCGGAGTCGGCCGGCTTGTCGGCCACGTTCGAGTCGCCGGAGGGTGGCCGCCTCGACGTCGGCGGAGTGCGCCAGCCACGCGGTCCGAAACGAGGTGTCGGTGCGCAGCTTGCGGGCGATCTCCAGACGGGTCCCGAGCCAGTCGAAATCCTGTGGGCGCGCGAGCATGTCACGCATGACCTGCACGAGGCCCTGCTCGGCGGCGACGTCGGCCATCCGCTCGGCATCTTCCTGGGCGAGCGCCAGGAACAGCGCTTCCTTGTCGCGGAAATGATGGAAGATCGCGCCCCTCGACAGGCCCGTCGACTCCTCGATCCGCTTGACGGTCGCGCCGTCGTAGCCGTACTCGGCGAAGCAATGCCGCGCGCCGTCGAGAATCTCCCGACGACGCGCGGCCAGCCGGTCATCACTGACCTTGGGCACTGAGCGTGCTCCCTGTCTCGTCGAAGCTGGGGTGTCAGCTCTTGATCATGTTCCGCAGCACGAACTGCAGGATGCCTCCGTTGCGGTAGTAATCGGCCTCGCCGGGCGTGTCGATGCGAACCACGGCGTCGAACTCGACCTTCGCGCCGTCCTCCTTGGTCGCGGTGACGTGCACGGTTTTCGGCGTCTTGCCGTTGTTGAGCTCCTCGATGCCGCTGATGTCGAACGTCTCGGTGCCGTCGAGGCCCAGCGACTTGTGCGACTCACCCTCGGGGAACTGCAGCGGGATGACGCCCATACCGATCAGGTTCGAGCGGTGGATGCGCTCGAAGCTCTCGGTGATGACCGCCTTGACGCCCAGCAGACGGGTCCCCTTGGCCGCCCAGTCTCGCGACGAGCCGGTGCCGTACTCCTTGCCGCCGAGCACCACCAGCGGGGTGCCCTGCTCGGCGTAGTTCTGCGCGGCGTCGTAGATGAACGACTGCGGGCCGCCCTCCTGGGTGAAGTCGCGGGTGTACCCACCGGTGACGTCCACGAGCTGGTTGGCGAGCCGGATGTTGCCGAACGTCGACCGGATCATCACCTCGTGGTTGCCGCGGCGGGCGCCCAGCGAGTTGTAGTCCTTGCGGGCCACGCCGTGCGAGTCGAGATACTGCGCGGCGGGCGTACCCGGCTTGATCGTCGATGCGGGGGAGATGTGGTCGGTGGTCACCGAATCACCCAGCTTGGCGAGTACCCGTGCGCCCTTGATATCGGCGACCGGTGCCGGCTCGGACTGCATGCCCTCGAAGTACGGAGGCTTACGGACATAGGTGGACTCGTCGTCCCACTCGAAGACCTTGCCGTCCGGGGTGGGCAGGTTGCGCCACCGCTCGTCACCCTTGAAGACGTCGGCGTAGTCGGCGGCGTACTGCTCGGCCGAGATCGACGACCCGATCGTCTCCTGGATCTCCTCGTTCGACGGCCAGATGTCCTTCAGGAACACCTCGTTGCCGTCGGCATCGGTACCGAGCGGATCGGTCTCGAAGTCGAAGTCCATGGTGCCGGCCAGCGCGTAGGCGATGACCAGCGGCGGTGACGCCAAGTAGTTCATCTTGACGTCGGGATTGATGCGACCCTCGAAGTTGCGGTTACCCGAGAGCACCGCGGTGGCGGTGAGGTCGTTGTCGTTGATCGCCTTGCTGATCTCCTCCGGCAGCGGACCGGAGTTGCCGATGCAGGTGGTGCAGCCGTAGCCGACGAGGAAGAAGCCCAGCTTCTCCAGGTACGGCCACAGTCCGGCCTTGTCGTAGTAGCCGGTCACGACCTGCGAACCCGGGGCCATGGAGGTCTTGACCCACGGCTTGGAGGTGAGGCCCTTCTCCACGGCCTTCTTCGCCAGCAGGCCGGCGCCGAGCATCACCGACGGGTTCGAGGTGTTGGTGCAGCTGGTGATGGACGCGATGGTGACGATGCCGTGATCGAGAACCATGTCGCCGCGCTCGGGCGAGGAGACCTTGACCGGCTTCGACGGGCGCCCCTCGGCGCCCTTCGATGCGTTGTGGGCGGGTTCGTCGTCGTCGGCGAACGACAGCTTGGCCGCGTCGGGACTCACCGACGGTGCGTCCGAGGCGGGGAAGCTCTCCTCGTTGGCCTCGTCGACCCCGTTGTGGGCGGGGGTGTTGCCCTCTTCGACGTAGTTGTGGATGTCCTTGCGGAACGCGTTCTTGGCATCCCAGAGCTCGATGCGGTCCTGCGGACGCTTCGGGCCGGCGATGGACGGGACGACCGTCGACAGGTCGAGCTCCATGTACTCGGAGTACTGCGCCTCGGCCGCATCCTTCTCCAGCCACATGCCCTGTTCCTTGGCGTAGGCCTCGACGAGGTCCAGGGTCTCCTGCGAGCGACCGGTCAGCTTGAGGTAGTTGACGGTCTCGGAGTCGATCGGGAACATCGCGCAGGTCGAGCCGAACTCGGGGCTCATGTTGCCGATCGTGGCGCGGTTGGCCAGCGGCACCTCGGCGACGCCGTTTCCGTAGAACTCGACGAACTTGCCGACCACGCCGTGCTTGCGCAGCATGTCGGTGATGGTGAGAACCACGTCGGTGGCGGTGACGCCGGGCTTGGTGGCACCGGTCAGCTTGAAGCCGACGACACGCGGGATCAGCATCGAGACGGGCTGGCCCAGCATCGCGGCCTCGGCCTCGATACCGCCGACGCCCCAGCCGAGCACGCCGAGACCGTTCTCCATGGTGGTGTGCGAGTCGGTGCCGATGCAGGTGTCCGGATACGCCACACCGTCACGCACCATGACCGAGCGCGCGAGGTGCTCGATGTTGACCTGGTGCACGATGCCGGTGCCCGGCGGGACGACGCGGAAGTCGTCGAAGGCGCCCTGGCCCCAGCGGAGGAACTTGTAGCGCTCTTCGTTGCGCTGGTACTCGATCTCGACGTTGCGCTCGAAGGCCTGCGCGTTGCCGAACGCCTCGATGATCACCGAGTGGTCGATGACCATCTCGGCGGGGGCGAGCGGGTTCACCTTGTCCGGGTCGCCGCCGAGTTCCTTGACGGCGTCGCGCATGGTTGCGAGGTCCACGATGCACGGCACGCCGGTGAAGTCCTGCATGATCACGCGTGCGGGCGTGAACTGGATCTCGATGCTCGGATCGGCGCTCGGATCCCAGTTCGCAATCGCCTCGATGTGCTGCTTGGTGATGTTCGCGCCGTCCTCGGTGCGGAGCAGGTTCTCGGCGAGGACCTTCAACGCGTAAGGGAGTTTCTCTGTGCCCTCGACGGCGCCCAGTCGATAGATCTCGTACGAATTGTCGCCCACCTCAAGGGTTCCGCGGGCGCCAAAGGAATCGATACTCACGTCTTGTCCACTCTCCTCAACGTGCCGGCGGGCTGCGCCGGCCTGCTTCTCCGACGGGCTGCGTCGGTGGTTACAGCAACGTGTGATCTCGCTGCGATCGCTGTCACCGCCCGTGTGATCGACCAGCGGGGGCGCTGTTCGCCGACCGGTGACGACACCCACGATATTAACAGTACGCACGTACTGTTAACAAACCGCCTGACGCATCGTGTTCATCCGGGCTGTGACACGGACCCGCGATTCTCCGGACTCGTCCATTCTGTCGTACGGTGCTGCAGGAGGTTTGCCGAGCTGCTGGTGTCAGTGTGAATTTAATGCTCGCGAAACCTCGCCGGTGACCCCGTGACACGCATCGCGACCCGTTGCCGGGAGTCGGTGCGGAATGATGTGAGGATGGCCAGATGAGTCCGGGTGCGACGACACAGCAGGTGCTGGCCCTTCCCTCGATGGGACTGCCGTTGCCGTCGCTCATCCCGGAGGACATCGACATGCCGGCGATACTCGCCGATGTCCGCGACGACGGTGTCGCCGCGCCCGCCGGCCAGGTCGAGGGCCTTCGTGCGGTGGTCGCCGACGCCGAGGCGGACGGCCACGAGGTCAGCTTCGTGGTGATCGAGCGGCCGATCAAGTTCGAGTACTACCGCGACATCGCGACCGAGGTGCAGTCCGAGGTCGGCGGCACCGTGATCGTGCTCGGACCCCAATCCGTGGGCAGCTCCTCCCCGTACTTCAGTCGGGTCCAGCAGGAAGAGGCCACCGACAACCTCACGCTCACCAACCCGCCGCTGGCCGCCCGGCAGATGTGGGACCAGATGAACGAGCCGTCGCTGAACTGGACCGTCATCAGCCTCGCGCTGATCGTCGTGGTCGTCGTGGGTGCGGCTCTGGCCCGGTTGCGATCGACCCGCCGGTCGCGCTCGGGCGACCGCGCGGACACGCCGGACGCCGGGTCGTCGGCGCCGGGATCTGCCGCCGGGACGTCTGCCGCCGGTTCGGGGACGACCGACCTCTCGCGCGACCTCCCGTAGGGTCGTCGCCGCATCGTCGGCGGCGGCCTCCGGACGCAGATACACGGAGCGCGGCGCCCCGCCGGATGTGGCGCGCCCGAGATTCGCCTTCGTTGCGAATTCGAGACCTTGATCCCGCTGTTGCCTTTCGTCCAGTTCACGGCATTTTGCCTGGTAATCACGCCAATGTAATTCGTGACTACTGATTTCCGATGTGTTCGATGTGACGTACGGTTCTGTTGTCGCGTGTGGTGTCCAAGTGATGGAGGGCACCACAAGTGATGCATGGTGCAGTCGCGAATTGGGGTCTCGGGGGTTCGGACGGCACCGACACCGTCACGGTGCGGACGTGGCGGGGCACGCCGCGAACGACGAGGGAGAACTGGTGAGGCGAGCTACGGTCGGAGCGGGTCGCGGAAATCTGCGATCCCGGCTCTGTGCGCTCTTGGTCATCGGCGTCCTGGGGGCGGTGGGCGTGGGACAGGCCCAGGCGGCCCCGAAGAACGGACAGCCCTCGCGCGTGTCGGGTCTGATCAATCAGATCGCGGAGGCGAACCAGAACATCGCGGACCTCGACAGTGCGGTCGCGGTCCGGCAGGAGAACGTCAACCGGGCCCTCGTCGACTACCAGAACTCGGTGGCCGCTGAGCAACTCGCCACCGTCGCGGCCAAGTCGGCCAAGCGCTCGCTGTCCGAGGCCCGACGCAAGGTCGCCCAGGCCCAGGAGGAGTTCGACACCTTCGCCCGCGACGTCTACCGGCAGGGCAGCGCGCGCAGCTCGATGGCGGAGTACGTGTCCTCCGACGACCCCGGCTCCGTGCTCGACCGCATGACGGTCATCGACCGACTCGGCAAACAACAGCGCGACACCATCGAGCGTCTCACCGTCGCCCGTAATCAGCAGGCCAATCGTGTCGCCGCCGTCCAGGCGACGCAGCGGCAGGCGGCCTTCGCCACCCAGAGCGCCGCGACCCGCAAGGACGACGCGCTGGCCGCGGTCGCGCAGGCACGGTCCGCGGTGGCATCGGAGCAGGAGCGTCGTTCCTCCCTGATCCAGAAGCGCGACAAGGTGCAGGCCTCGTTGGACAAGCTGCGCGGCGTCGTACCCAAACGTCAGGCCGAGGGGCCGTCGGCGGGGGAGCTGCTCGCGAACCTGTTCCCGGACTCGTCCGGGGTACCTGCCGCGCCCCCGGGCACCGCGCCGGGCGCCGGCGGGGACAATCAGGCGCTCGCCGTGGCGGCGCAGGCGGCGGCGAAGCTCGCACTCGACGTCGGACAGCAGGTCCTCGCCGGTCTCGTCGGTCAGCAGCAACTGCCCCATTCCGAACTGCTCGACGAACTCGGTGTCGGGGGCACCGACATGACCGGCAGCGGCCCCGATTCGCTGAGTTCGGCGATCGGCAGTGGCAGTCTCGGGTCGTTGTTCGGCAGTTCCGGCGGTGGTGGCGGCATGGTCCGCCCCGGCCTGCGGGGGCCGCAGGCCGTGGAGATCGTGGTCAATCGGGCGCTGTCGCAGCTGAACGTGCCCTACGCCTGGGGAGGCGGTGACGCGAACGGCCCGACCCGCGGCATCCGCGACGGCGGTGTCGCCGACAGCCACGGTGACTACAACAAGATCGGTTACGACTGCTCGGGGCTGATGATCTACGCGTTCGCGGGGGTCGGCATCGAACTGCCGCACTACACCGGCTATCAGTACACGTCGGGGCCACAGTTCCCGCTGTCGCAGATGCGTCGTGGGGACATGATCTTCTACGGTCCGAACGCCAGTCAGCATGTCGCGCTGTACCTCGGTGACAACAAGATGATCGAGGCCCCGCAATCGGGAGACGTGGTCAAGGTGTCGCCGTTGCGGACCGCTGGCGCGATGCCCAACGTCGTTCGTCTGCTCTGATCGGGTCGCCCATGTCGGGGCCACGTCGCAGGCCGCGCGGTTCTGCTCGGTGCGCGGTTCGGCTCTGGTCACGCGGGCCGGTTCGGGTCACGCGGGTTGTCGACGGCCAGCGTCAACCGAGTCGAGCTGCGTGACCGTAGACGACCCGCGTTACCCGAAATAGTGTGGGCACCTACCGGCCACGTCGCGGTTCGCAACGCGGGACCCTTCTTGGCCGCTTTTCAGAGAACGCGACTACGCTGGCAGCGACAGGCCGCCCAGACACCGCTGACGCACAACCGACCTGCGCAGCACGTCGACGGAACAGGAGCACCCGCTTGACCTCTTCGCATCCCCCGGCCGAATCCGCGGGCGGAGCCGGCCCAGACGGATCGGTCATGTTGTCCGACAGTGACGTCAAACTGCTCGAGCGGGCGATCTACGAGGTCAAACGGGTCATCGTCGGGCAGGATCAGCTCGTCGAACGCATCCTCGTCGGTCTGCTCGCCCGTGGGCACATCCTGCTCGAGGGTGTCCCGGGTGTGGCGAAGACGCTGGCGGTGGAGACCTTCGCGACGGTCGTCGGGGGTTCGTTCTCCCGTGTTCAGTTCACCCCGGACCTTGTCCCGACCGACCTCATCGGCACGCGCATCTACCGCCAGGGCAAGGAGGAGTTCGACACCGAGCTCGGTCCGGTGGTCGCGAACTTCCTGCTCGCCGACGAGATCAACCGTGCCCCGGCGAAGGTGCAGTCCGCGCTGCTCGAGGTGATGGCCGAGCGTCACGTCTCGATCGGTGGCACCACCTACCCGATGCCGGAACCGTTCCTGGTCATGGCCACCCAGAACCCGATCGAGAACGAAGGCGTGTATCCGCTGCCGGAGGCGCAGCGTGACCGGTTCCTGTTCAAGGTGCTCGTCGACTACCCGTCGGTCGAGGAGGAGCGCGAGATCGTCTACCGGATGGGTAACGTACCGCCGTCGGCGACCCCGGTGCTCGACCCGGAGACGATGATCCGACTGCAGCGCACCGCGGCCAATGTCTTCGTCCACCACGCGTTGGTCGACTATGTCGTCCGCGTCATCAACGCGACCCGTCGTCCCGCCGAACTCGGCATGTCCGACGTCGCCGCATGGCTGTCCTATGGGGCGTCGCCTCGCGCGACCCTCGGCATCGTCGCGGCCGCGCGGGCGCTGGCGCTCGTCCGGGGACGCGACTACGTGATCCCACAGGACGTCGTCGAGATCATCCCGGACGTGCTTCGTCATCGTCTCGTCCTGAGCTACGACGCGCTCGCCGACGAGGTCGACGCCGATCAGGTGATCACCCGGGTGCTGCAGACCGTGGGCCTGCCGCAGGTCGGGGCGCAGCCGGTCGCGGCGGGCGGACACCCCGGTGCGGCCCCCGGTCAGCCTCAGCCGAATGTGCAGGCGCCGCAACAGTATCCGGGTCAGAACGGCGCCCCGGTGAACCAGACCCAGGTGAACCAGACGACGGCGAATCAGACGACACCTCGGTATGCCGGCCAATAAGGATCTGCCGTCGCTGGGCGCAGGGCTGCTCTCCGAGCCACAGCTCACGGCGGCGTTGAAGACGCTGGAGCTGACCGTGCGTCGCAAGCTCGACGGCGTCCTGCAGGGTGAGCACCTCGGACTGATCCCCGGACCCGGGTCCGAGCCGGGGGAGGCACGTGCCTATCAGCCCGGCGACGACATCCGACGGATGGAGTGGTCGGTCACCGCGCGCACCACACAGCCACACGTCCGGCAGATGATCGCCGACCGCGAACTGGAGACCTGGCTCGTCGTGGACGCGTCGGCGAGCCTCGACTTCGGCACCGTCGATTGCACGAAGCGTGACCTGGCGGTGGCGGCCGCGGCCGCGCTCGTTCATCTCACCTCGGGCGGGGGAAACCGGCACGGCGCCATCGTGGTCACCGGCGACCGACTGGTTCGTGTGCCGGCTCGTGGCGGTCGCGCCCACGCCCAGAATCTCCTCAAGGCGATCGCCACCACCGCTCGGTCCTCGACCGGCGTTCGGGGAGATCTTCATGCGGGCATCGAGGCACTGCGCCGACCTCAGCGCAGGCGCGGATTGGCCGTGGTGATCAGCGACTTCCTCGGTCCGATCGACTGGGAACGGTCGTTGCGCGCGATCGGCGCCCACCATGAACTGCTCGCGGTGGAGGTACTCGATCCGCGTGACCTCACGCTGCCCGATGTCGGTGAGGTGAGTCTCGCCGACGCGGAATCCGGTGAAGTACGCGACATCACCATCACTCCCGCGGTCCGGCGCGACTTCGCTGCCGCGGCGCGGGACCATCAGGCGAAGGTGCATCGGACCATTCGCAGTTGCGGTGGCCCGGTGCTGGGTCTGCGCACCGATCGGGACTGGATCACCGACACCGTCAAGTTCGTCGCGCAGCGTCGGCGCGGCCTGGCCGCCGGGGTCGGGTGAGCGGCGAGTGTCATTCCTCGCGAGCCCATGGTGGCTCCTGCTGCTCCTGGTCGTGGCCGGCCTGGCCGCCGCCTACATCTACGTCCAGCGTCTGCGACGCAAGCGGGCGCTCAGGTTCGCCAACCTCGACCTGCTGAACCGGGTTGCGCCGGAACAGCGCAACCGCTTGCGGCACGTACCCATCGCGTTGCTGTTGGTGTCGTTGATCCTGCTGGTCGTAGCCGTCGCGGCGCCCCAGGCCGATCGGCGGGTGCCACGGAACAAGGCGACGGTGATCCTGGTGATGGACGTCTCGCGGTCGATGAACGCCACCGACGTCGCGCCGTCGCGGATCCGCGCCGCACAGGACGCCGCGCGGACGTTCGCCGACGAGCTCACCGACGGCATCAACCTCGGGTTGATCTCGTACGCCGGTACCGCCTCGACGCTGGTGTCGCCGACACCCGACCACAACGCGACGAAGGCGGCCGTCGACAAGCTACGACTCGACGACAAGACCGCCACCGGTGAGGGGATCTTCGCGGCGATCCAACAGATCCAGACACTCAACGCCGTGCTGGGCGGCGACGCGGCGGCACCGCCGGCCCGGATCGTGCTGCTCTCCGACGGCAAGGAGACGGTGCCCGACGACCCCGACGACCCGCGCGGGGCATTCACCGCGGCCCGGAAGGCGAGCGAGGAGAAGATTCCGATCTCGACGATCTCGTTCGGCACGATGAACGGGACCGTCGACCTCGAGGGTGACCAGGTGCCCGTCCCGGTCGACGACGAATCGCTGCGCAAGATCGCCAATCTGTCCAGTGGGCAGTTCTTCACCGCGGCCAGCCTCGACGAACTCAACCGGGTCTACGAGACGCTGCAGCAGCAGATCGGGTACGAAACGCGTCGCGGCGACAACTCCCGTCCATGGCTGATCGCCGGTACGTTGTTGGCGCTGCTCTCGGCCTTCGCCGCACTGGCCATCAACCGACGCCTGCCCTGAGCGAACCGTGGCGCGAGCAGCCCACCAGAGGACCGGATTCCGACGAACGGATAAGTTGACCACCATGGCAGACAGCAACGAAGCTCAGCAGGTCTCCCGCTCGGTCCTCGTGACCGGTGGCAACCGCGGGATCGGCCTCGCGGTCGCTCGCCGTCTCGCGGCCGACGGACACAAGGTCGCGGTGACCCACCGCGGGTCCGGTGCGCCCGACGGCTTGTTCGGGGTGCAGTGCGACGTCACCGACAACGCCTCGGTGGAGCGTGCGTTCGACGAGGTGGCCGAGCACCAGGGGCCGGTCGAGGTCCTGGTCGCCAACGCCGGGATCACCGACAACATGCTCCTCATGCGGCTGTCGGAGGAGTCGTTCGAGAAGGTCGTCGACGCCAACCTCACGGGTGCGTTCCGTTGTGCGAAGCGGGCCACCAAGGGCATGCAGCGCGCCAAGTGGGGCCGGATGATCTTTCTGGGCTCGGTTGTCGCGACGTCGGGTATCCCCGGTCAGGCCAACTATGCGGCATCCAAGGCCGGCCTGATCGGCCTGGCCCGCTCGATCGCCCGTGAGGTCGGATCGCGCAACATCACCGCCAATGTCGTCGCGCCCGGCTTCATCGACACCGACATGACCGCCGCCATGGAGGACCGTTACATCGAGATGGCCAAGCAGGCCATCCCGCTGGGACGGACCGGAAAGCCCGAGGACGTGGCGGCCGCCATCAGCTTCCTTGCCTCCGACGAGGGCGGCTACATCACCGGCGCGGTGCTGCCCGTCGACGGCGGCATGGGCATGGGCAACTGACGCCCGCCGACTCGCCGATCAGACCACCAGACACCAGGAGCGAACCGTGACAGGAATTCTCGACGGGAAGACCGTCCTCATCACCGGCATCATCACCGACGCGTCGATCGCGTTCCACGCCGCGGCGATGGCCCAGGAGCAGGGCGCGAAGGTGATCATCACCGGGATCCCCGAGCGTCTCCGCCTCATCGACCGCATTGCCAAGCGGCTTCCGCAGGAGGTGCCGCCGGCGATCGGACTCGACATCACCAGTGAAGACGACCTCGACGCGCTGGCCGGCAAGGTCGCCGAACTCGCCCCCGAAGGCGTCGACGGCGTCATGCACTCCATCGCATTCGCGCCGCGCACCCTGATGGGTCCCGACGCCAAGCCGTTCCTGGACGGACCCGGTCCAGATGCCGCGAAGGCCTTCGAGATCTCCGCCTGGAGCTACGCGTCCCTGGCACGCGCGGTCCTGCCCGTGATGAACGAGGGCGGGTCGATCGTGGGTATGGACTTCGATCCGCGCACCGCGCTGCCGTATTACAACTGGATGGGCGTGGCGAAGGCGGCGCTCGAATCGGTCAACCGGTATGTCGCCCGCGAAGTCGGCACCGCCAAGAAGATTCGTTCCAATCTCGTTGCGGCAGGGCCGATCAAGACCCTGGCGGCGAAGGCGATCGCCGGAACCGCGACCGACGATGCCAAGCAGTTGAGCATGCTCAACACCTATTGGGACGGAGCGTCGCCGATCGGATGGGACGTCGACGATCCGACCGTGGTCGCGAAGTCGGTGTGCGCGTTGCTCTCCGACTGGTTGCCGGCCACCACCGGTTCCATCGTCTACGTGGACGGCGGCGCCAGCCACAACACCTGGTTCCCCGAGAACTTCGCCGGATAGTGGCCGACACCGCGGCTGGATTCGACGCCGTCCTGTTCCTCAGCTTCGGGGGACCGGATGGACCCGAGGACGTGATGCCGTTCCTGGAGAACGTCACTCGTGGCCGTGGGGTACCCCGTGAACGGCTCGAAGCCGTGGCCGAACACTATCTGCATTTCGGCGGCGTCTCACCGATCAATCGACTCAACCTCGACATGATCGACGCGTTGCGGTCCGAACTGGAGGCGCGAGATCGCCGATTGCCGGTCTACTTCGGCAACCGCAACTGGCATCCGATGGTGGAGGACACCGTCGCGGAGATGTTCCGTGACGGCCATCGCCGCATCCTGGTCTTCCCGACGTCGGCGTGGGCGGGCTACTCGGGCTGTCGCCAGTATCACGAGGACATCGCACGGGCGCTCGACGCGTTGGCGCGCTCCGAGCCGGCCAGTGTCACCGACGATCCGACCCTGTTGAGGAAGATCCCGCAGTACTGGGACGCCGACGCGATGATCGACGCCGGGGCCGACGCGATCACCCGGGCGGCGGGCGCGTTGCCGGCCGGCGACGTCCCGCCGCGGCTGGTGTTCACCGCCCACTCGGTTCCGTTGTCGGCCGACCGCGCCGCCGGACCGGCATCCGACGGCGGCGGTCTGTACTCCCGTCAGGTGTACGCCGCCGCCACTGCGGTCGCCGATCGAGTCGGCCACACCGACTTCGACCAGGTGTGGCAGTCGCGATCCGGGCCGCCGCAGGTGCCGTGGCTGGAGCCCGACATCTGCGATCACCTGGAAGAGCTTGCCGCCCAAGGGGTCCGCCAGGTGATCGTCTACCCGGTCGGGTTCATCTCCGATCACCTCGAAGTGGTGTGGGACCTCGACAACGAGGCCGCCGACGTCGCCGCACGACTCGGGATCGACTACGTCCGCGCCGACACGGTGGGTACCGACCCGCGCTTCATCCGGCTGATCGCCGACCTCATCGAGCGATACGCCGACGGCGGTGGCGACCTCGACGCGATGGGCTGCGCCGACAACGGGAAGACGTGCTGGCCGGATTGCTGTGTGCCCGCGGTGCGGCCGGCGCGCGCGAGCGGCGCTTCGTAGCCCGCCCGCCCGACGCCTCGCGCGCGTCGGTCCTGTCAGGGGCCGGTCGGCAGGTGTTCGCCGATCACCCGATTGACGGCGGCTGCGCGTGCGTTGCGGGCGAGGGTGGCGAGCCGACGTAGTCCGGCGTCACCGGTTTCGACGTGGCCGGCAGTGACACCGAAGGTCGGTACGTGCGCTCCGGCCATCGTGACGATGGCCTCCACCCTTGCCGCGGAGTCGATCACGCGCGTCGCGCGGGCATCGTCATGCGGGGGGAGATCGACCTGATGGCGGGCCGTGAGCGTCGCCAACGTCGCACGCAGTGCGGCCGGACGCACCCACAGGTCAGAGCCACCGAGTCCGCCGATGATCTCGGCCGTCTCCCGAATCGCTTCGCGGAGATCGTATTCCAGCTGCGCCAGGGATTCGGCCGTGGTCATCTCGACGGGCTGTTCGTAACGGTGGACGCCCCAATGGCAGACGTCGCCCACCAGGGTCGGGACCAGACCCACCGTCATGTTGCCGGCGTGGTCGTCGATCAGCAGGATCTCACCGGCGTCGAGCGCCGCGGCGGTCGCGGGGCCGGGCGGGAGTCCCTGCGGGTCGCCGGCGGTGGGCAGGCGCACCGCGAGCCGTCGACCGCGACGGACCAGCGCGAGCAGCCCGAGTCGGGAGTGCTCTGCGAGATCCGGCGGCAGCGCGTCCCCGTCGACCACGTGGCGGTCGGCGAAATCGCCGAGGGTGTCGGTGACGTCGTCGGGGCCGCAACGCCCGGCCGACCACGCCGCGGCCCACGCGCCGAGGGCACAGCCGGGCCACGCAGGTGGTCCCGGGGCGATGAGGTCGGTGCTGGTCATGGCCTCTCCACGATAGGCGAGTCGGGCAATCGCCGATCATCCGGCGTGGCGGTCACGGCTACGCGGCGATGCGTCCTACGGTGACTTCTCGTGAGCGCTGACCGGTATGGACGTGACGTGCTGGCGAACCCTCGCCGAGCCAAGCCCCGAGCCCCCGAGATCGCTGCCGACCCAGATCTCGTGGTGGAAGACGCCGCCACCGGTTTCTGCGGCGCGATCGTCGGCATCGAGAAGAGCTACTCCGGGGACCTCGTGCGCCTGGAGGACCGGCACGGCGCAACCCGCGTGTTCCTGATGCATCCCGCCGGGTTCCTGATCGACGGGCGGCCGGTGACCCTCGTCCGCCCCCGATCGCGGGGTCCGCAGACACCGGCCACGACCGCATCCGGTTCGCGGACGGTCCGACCGGCCCGCGCGCGCACCGCTCGCGCCAGCCGCATCTTCGTCGAAGGTGTGCACGATGCGACGTTGCTGGAGCGCGTCTGGGGTGACGACCTCCGCGTCGAGGGCGTCGTCGTGGAGAGTCTCGACGGATTGGACAACCTCGCCGACGTCCTCGGGGTGTTCGGTCCCGCCGCGCATCGTCGGGCTGGTGTGTTGGTGGATCACCTGGTCGCGGGGTCGAAGGAGATGCGGCTGACCGGGGGCGTGGGGGAGCACGTACTGGTGTGCGGCCACCCGTTCATCGACGTCTGGGAGGCGGTCAAACCGGCCTCGGTCGGCATCCGTGCGTGGCCGAAGGTTCCCCGCGGCGTCGACTGGAAGACCGGGGTGTGCCGCGAGTTGCGCTGGGGCACACCGCAGGACGGATGGCGTCGAGTGCTCTCGTCGGTCCGGAGCTACGCCGACCTCGAGGTCGATCTGTTGCGCTCGGTGGAGGAACTCATCGATTTCGTCACCGCCGCCGACGGGGACCGCTGACCCCGATTCGGACGAAACGTGCAAACCGTGACGTCTGGCACACTGGAGTCATGACCGCTCTGTTGTGGCTCGCCGCCGCGATCGTCCTGGTCATCGCCGAGATGTTCGGCGGCGACCTGGTACTTCTCATGCTGGGCGGGGGAGCGCTGGCCGCGGCCGGCGTGGATTTCGCACTCGAGCCCCCGCTCTGGGTGGATGCGGTCGTGTTCGCGGTTGTCTCGGTGCTGTTGCTGGTCGTCGTCCGGCCGGTGGCCCGGCGCCACATGCTCAACCGCCCGCAACTGCTCACCAATACCGAAGCACTCGAGGGGAAGCATGCCGTCGTGACCGAACGTGTGGATTCGCACGACGGCCGGGTCAAGATCGGCGGCGACGTCTGGTCGGCCCGGACGATGGATCCGGGTGAGGTGATCGAAGCAGGCGCCGAGGTCACCGTCGTGCAGATCGACGGCGCCACCGCAGTCGTCTGGAAGGGGTGACGGAGAACATGGAGTATGCCGGGTTGGTGGTACTGGCCCTGCTCGTCCTGCTCGTGGTCGTGGTGCTGGTCAAGTCCATCGCACTGATTCCGCAGGCCGAAGCAGCGGTCATCGAACGCCTCGGGCGCTATACGCGGACGGTGTCGGGACAGCTGACCTTGCTGCTTCCGTTCATCGACCGGATCCGCGCCCGCGTGGACATCCGTGAGCGGGTCGTGTCGTTCCCGCCGCAGCCGGTCATCACCGAGGACAACCTGACCCTGTCCATCGACACGGTGGTCTACTTCCAGGTGACAAACCCGAAGTCGGCGGTCTACGAGATCGATGACTACATCGCCGGTGTGGAACAACTGACGATCACGACGCTGCGCAACGTCGTCGGTGGGATGACCCTCGAGGAGACGCTGACCTCCCGCGACTCGATCAACGGGCAGCTCCGTGGTGTGCTCGACGAGGCCACCGGTCGCTGGGGTCTGCGCGTCGCGCGCGTGGAGCTCAAGAGCATCATGCCGCCTCCGTCGATCCAGGAATCGATGGAGAAGCAGATGAAGGCCGACCGGGAGAAGCGCGCGACGATCCTGTCGGCCGAGGGTCAGCGCGAGTCGGCCATCAAGACCGCCGAGGGCAACAAGCAAAGCCAGATCCTCGCCGCCGAGGGTGCGAAGCAGGCGGCGATCCTGGCGGCCGAGGCAGACCGGCAGTCGACCATCCTGCGGGCCCAGGGCGACCGGGGCGCGTCGTATCTGAGGGCTCAGGGTGAGGCCAAGGCCATCGAGAAGACGTTCGCCGCGGTCAAGGCCAGCAAGCCCACCCCGGAATTGCTTGCCTACCAGTATCTGCAGCAGCTGCCGGAGATGGCCAAGGGCGAGGGCAGCAAGGTCTGGGTCGTCCCGTCGGACTTCGGTTCGGCCCTGCAAGGTTTCGCGAAGTCGTTCGGCGTGCAGAGCGACGACGGGGTGTTCCGCTACGAACCGACCGACGATGAGCCGTCCGCGGTGGACGAGTCCGAGACCGAGGACTGGTTCTCGTTGGCCTCCGACCCGAAGGTCGCCCAGGCGGTCGCCGAGGCCGAGAAGGTGGCCCGTCGTCCCGTCGATCCCGAGATCGCCACCCGCCGCACCCGCGAGTTGTCCTATGAACGCACTGCGGCGCCCGCCCCCGATGCGTCCGACGCAGGGTCCGCCGTTCCTCCGGCAGCGCCACCCGCCGACCAGCAAGGGACGTGATCTGTCCTCGCCCCTGATCCGGGCCGGTGAGGTGATAGATCCCGTCGGAAGCAGCTGTGTCGGTGATGGCACGTCCGCCCTCAGGGTTTGTTAAGCTCCGTCACGCTGCGGTGAACGGGAACCCGGTGTGAGACCGGGGCGGCCCTCGCCACTGTGAACGGAGATGCGGCGTCCGAGAAGCCACTGCTCGAATCGGGGCGGGAAGGCGGACGCCGGTGGTCGAGCACCCTCGGTGATCGGCCGGCCGTGAGCCAGGAGACCGACCGTGGCATTCGATTCCGAATGCCCACGAGGGGTTGGGCGGAAAGGCACACGGTACTTCCATGCACATAGCAGAGGGCTTTCTGCCCCCGGCGCACGCGGTGGCCTGGACCGTCGCAGCGGCGCCGTTCGTCGTCTACGGCGCCAGGCAGGTCGTCGTCACCGTCAGACAACACCCGTCCTCGGGTCCGCTGCTGGCCGCGGTCGGAGCGTTCTCGTTCGTCATGTCGGCCATCAAGCTGCCGTCGGTGACAGGGTCGAGTTCACACCCCACGGGCACCGGGCTCGGCACCGCGATATTCAGACCACCCGTCATGGCGTTCCTCGGTACGATAGTGCTGCTGTTCCAGGCACTGCTGCTGGCGCACGGTGGGCTCACCACTCTCGGCGCCAACGTGTTCTCGATGGCGATCGCCGGCCCGTGGGCGGGATTCGCCGTGTTCTACGCACTCCGCAGATCCGGGGTCGGAGTGCTCCCTGCGGTCTTCGCGCTGGCCTTCGTCGCTGATCTGGTCACCTACGTCGTGACGAGTTTCCAGCTGGCCCTCGCCTTCCCGGCGTCGGAAGGAGGTTTCTGGGAGAGCTTCGGCGAGTTCATGGGCGTCTTCGCGATCACCCAGGTGCCGCTCGCCATCGTCGAGGGGCTCATCACGGTGGTGGTCGTCCGAGTGCTCATGCAGGTGGCCGCATCCGAGCTCCTGGGTCTCGGATTCCTCAAACGCACGGAGGTGCCAGACGGCGCCGGCGATGGTCAGGAGCAGACCGACCGTGAGGAGGCAGCCCGATGACCGGAACCGACGCGAAACGCGGTTCGAGTAACCGTTCCGTACTGATAGTGATGCTCGGACTGCTGGCGATCGCGGTCGTGATCGCGGTCGGATCCCTGCTCTACGGATATGCGCAGGACGCCGACGCGGAATTCGGTGGCGCCGATGGCCAGGCAGAGGAAGTGATCGTCGAGGTCGACCCGGAGTACGAGTCATGGTTCTCGCCTCTGGTCGGTGAGCTTCCCGGCGAGGTCGAGTCCGGCCTGTTCGCGCTCCAGGCAGGGATCGGCGGGATCGTGCTGGGTTTCGGAATCGGATGGTATGCGGGACGAAACAGAGGCCGCAGCGAAACCCCGGCGGTGAGCTCCGCGCCCGCGTCCTTGGCAGCCGATACGGATCGTCCCGGCGACTGACGGACAGCCGTGAATCCGCTCGACGTCAGCGCGGCCACCAACCGATGGTCGACGAGACCGGCCGTCGAGAAGCTGTGGCTGTTCGGCGGTCTGCTCCTGTGTGCGATGCTGCTGCCGCCACCGACGGCAGCACCACTTGTGGTGGTTGCGACGCTGGTGGTGACGTTGACGTTGGCCCGGGTGAGGGCACGGCTCTTCTTCCTGGCGTTGCTGGGACCTGCGGTGTTCATCGTGCTCGGAGCGGTGCCGATCGCGGTGAGCCTGCGGGGCGGGTTGCACGTGGAACCCGGCGGGCTCGATCTCGCCGTCACCACGGGGCTGCGGGCGATTGCGGCTTCGGCGGCGACGATCGGATTGGCGGTCACCACGTCGGTGGCCGACCTTCTGGACCTGGCACGTCGCGCCGGGGTCCCCGCCGCCCTCTGCCACGTGGCCGATCTGACCTACAGGCTGATCGGCATACTGATTCGGTCGGTGGGTGCCGCGAGGGAGGCGTCCGGCCTGAGGTTGGGCCTGCGGAATCCGCGGGTGGCGATCTCGGTGGTGGGCACGCAGTTCGCTCTGGTCTTCGTTCGGGCGACCGACCGCGCGCACGCCATGTCGGAGGCGATGTCGCTGAGAGCCGAGCCCGGCATGACGGCGGTTCTGACCGCCGACCGACCGGCGCGGCCGGCACGATTGCTGGCCACGACCGGAGTACTCCTGTCGATTGTCGGTATGTCATTGCTGCTTGCGAGGATGTGGCATGTGGGTTGACGAACGGACCGCGGTCCTCTCCCTGGAGGGGGTCGGATTCCGCTTTCCGCGAGGCCGACAGGTCTTTGACCACGTCGACCTGACGCTGGGCACCGGGCAGTGCATTGCATTGCTGGGTGCGAACGGGTCGGGCAAGACGACGCTGTTGCGGATGCTCGCGGGTCTCGCCACACCGACATCGGGCGCGGTACGGCTCGACGGCACCGCGGTCACCGGCTCGCGAGCGGACCGAAACCGCCGTCGGACCAGCGTGCAGATGGTCCTGCAGGAGCCGGACGACCAGATCATCGGCGCCACGGTGCGCGCCGATGTCTCGTTCGGGCCCACCAATCTCGGACTCGATAGTGCCGAGGTGACGGTGCGCGTCGAGGAAGCGATGACGGCGTTGGGGATCGCTGACCTCGCCGAACGCATCCCCCATCACCTGTCGTTCGGCCAACGCAAACGTGTGTCGATCGCGGGAGCGATCGCGATGCGTCCACGCATCCTGCTTCTCGACGAGGCGACCTCGGGGCTCGATCCGCAAGCGGTCGACGACCTGCTGGTCACGCTGGCCGGTCTGGTCGAATCCGGAACGACGGTGGTTCTCGCCACACACGACGTGGATGTGGCGTGGTCCTGGGCGCGAGAGGTTCTCGTGATCGATGAGCGGCGGGTGCGTCGCGGTATCACCCATGAACTGCTGGTCGACACCGAGTTGATGGCAGCAGCACGACTCGGGGTGCCGTGGGGCGCACCGGTCTCGCGCGCACTCGGTCGACTCGTTCTCCGGCCCGAGGATGTGTGAGGCACAGCATTTCTGAAGCGGCTGATCGGGCGACGTTCAGCCAGGTGTGGGCGCTGACACGGGTAGTCGGGCGTCGAGGATCAACCCCGTGAGTCCCACGGCGAAGAAGCACGCACTGAGCAACAGCAACAGCGGGTTGCGTTGTCCGGCCATGGCATCGCCGAGCAGGACGACGGCGATGGTCCCGGGCGCCATACCCACGACCGTGGCGACCAGGTAGGGCAGCGCGGGCACCGAGGACAGCGCCGAACAGTAGTTCGCGACCGAGAACGGGCATGCCGCGATCAGACGCAGTGAGCCGACCGCCAACCACCCGCGCCTGCTGAGCCGATACTCCACGGACCGGACGACCGGCTTCGTCAGGTACGGACGCACGCGTTCCCGTCCGATGGCACGGACCAGCCAGAACGACACCATCGCCGACACGGTCGACGCGGCCATCGCGCCGACGATGCCGACCGCAGGACCGAACAGGACCCCGGACATCACGGTGAACGGAGACCGGGGGATCGGCGCGATGGTGATCAGCGCATAGGCACCGAAGAACACCCAGACAAAGACGGGACCGAGGTCTTCGCCCCACGATCGGACCGCGCTGATCGAGGGGATCGGGATGAAGTACGAGCTCACCAAGACGACCGCGACGACCGCGGTGAGGGTCAGGGCCGGCCGCACCACCCGGGGGTCGATGCGCCGGCGGCCGGGCCGGCCGACTTCTGGGTCACCCCCGGTCGGCGACGCGTTCGCAGTGGTGAGGGGGTCGGAGGGCACCGGGACACTCTACCCGCGGGCGACTGCGTGCTCCTTGTCACAACAGCCCTCCCATGTGGGCCGAGCGAGCGTTCGGCTAAAGTCGGGTACGCGCTCGACCCGAGCATGACGGAGGTACCACGCCCCATGTCGCAGACCACTGCGTCGACGTCCGATCGGCCCGACGGGCCGCTCGCCGAGGCCTATCAGTCCTGGTCAGATGCTGCCGCTGCAGTGCTGGCCAAATCCCGGCGGTCCACCGTCGAGGAGCTGCCGGGCACAGCGGAGGAACTGCTGTCCACCGACACGATCGACGGACTACGCATCCGCCCGCTCTACACCCGCAAGGACGAGACGGCCGAACCCGGACTCCCGGGCAGTTTCCCGTTCGTTCGCGGTGCCGACCCGGATCGTGACGTCGCGATGGGCTGGCGTGTCACCGAGCGATTCGGCGACGACACGGCCAATGCCGCCGAGGTCAACGGCAGCATCCTGGAAGCGCTGGCCAACGGGACCAGCGGGTTGTGGTTGCGCATCGGTGATGCGCTCGGCGCCGATGATCTCGCCACGCTGCTCGACGGTGTGTACCTCGACCTGATCCCGGTCACCCTCGACGCGGGTGCTGACGGGATCGCGGCGGCGCGTGCCCTGCTCGCCTTGCGGGAGAAGGCCGGCGCCGCGCCGCAGGCCGCCGCGCCCACTGCCGCCACTGTCACCTCGTTCGGTTTCTCGCCGTTGACGGCGGCGTTCTCCGGCCGGCCCACCGTCGACGTCGCGGAAGCCACCGCACTTGCCGCACAAGCGCCCTCATCGGTGCGATCCTTCCGCGTGGACGGCACCGATTTCGCCACCGCCGGTGCCGACAACGGACTCGAACTCGCGCTGATCGTCGCCGCAGCCGTCACCCACCTGCGGGATCTCACCGCCGTCGGTGTGTCCGCCGCCGACGCGTTGCGGCAGATCACCTTCGCGGTCTCCGCGGGTGACGATCAGTTCGCGACCATCGCCAAGTTCCGTGCGCTACGCAAGCTCTGGGCTCGGGTGGCCGAGGTCGTCGGCGCCCCGGACGCGGGTGCCGCACTGACCCACGGAGTCACCGACCTGTCGATGCAGAGTCAGCGTGATCCGTGGGTCAATATGCTGCGCACCACCATTGCGGCGTTCGGTGCGGGCGTCGGTGGCGCCGACCAGGTGACGGTTCTCGGCTTCGACGCGGCGATCCCCGCCGATCGGCGCACATCGAGTGCCACCTTCTCACGACGAATCGCGCGCAACACCCAGCTGCTCCTGCTCGAGGAATCCAACATCGGTCGGGTCCTGGACCCCGCCGGCGGATCGTGGTTCGTCGAAACGCTCACCGAGGAGATGGCCGCCAACGCGTGGGCCGTCTTCGGCGAGATCGAGACGGCCGGAGGCTATCGCGCAGTACTAGACTCGGGGTGGATCGCAGATCAGGTGAGCGCGACGCTCGCGCGCCGCGACGACTCCGTCGCTCATCGCCGGATCGCGGTCACGGGGCTCAACGAGTTCCCGAACCTCGACGAGAAGCCGCTGGGTACCGACGTGGCCGACATCGACGACGTCCCCGGGGGTTCGCCACGGCTGGCCCGGGTGGGTCGCGCCTTCGAAGAACTGCGGGATCGATCGGACGCCGCACTCGCCGAGACCGGCCGACGGCCTTCGGTGCTGTTGCTACCGCTCGGCCCGGTCGCCGAACACAATGGACGGACGACATTCGTCGCCAACCTCCTTGCCTCCGGCGGCATCTCGGCGATCAATCCGGGCCCGCTGACCCCCGATGCCATCGCGGATGCGGTGCGCGACGGCGACACGCCGATCGCCGTCCTGTGTGCGAGCAAGCAGCGCTACGCCGACGACGGGGCCGCCGCGCTCGCCGCGGCACGCGCGACCGGGCTGTCCACCGTGCTGATGGCGGGGCCCGACAAGGAATGGCCCGACGGAGAGAAACCCGACGGATCCCTGCGGATCGGCATCGACGCCGTCACCACCCTGCGTGAACTCCTTGACCAGCTCACCCACGAATCGGCGGGAGCATCATCATGACCCAGACCGAACCGACCAGCACGGCACAGGATTTCGGTGCCGTCCCCAGCTTCGCCGGGGTGGACCTGGATTCCGCGACCGCCACCACGAGCGAGTCGGCAGAGCCGGCAATCGAGCGGCTCGCGCGCGCACAGGGCCAGTCACCCGACGAGATCACCTGGAACACACCGGAACAGATCGACGTTCGGGCGATCTACACCCGGGCGGACCGGGACGCGGTGACCAACGACGACGAGCATCCGTACCCGCTGGACTCCATCCCCGGTGAGGCGCCGTTCATCCGCGGCCCGTATCCGACGATGTACGTCAACCAGCCGTGGACGATTCGTCAATATGCGGGCTTCTCGACGGCCGCCGAATCCAACGCCTTCTACCGACGGAACCTCGCCGCGGGCCAGAAAGGCCTGTCGGTGGCCTTCGACCTCGCCACGCACCGCGGATACGACTCCGACCATCCGCGTGTGGCCGGCGATGTCGGTATGGCCGGGGTGGCGATCGACTCGATCCTCGACATGCGTCAGCTCTTCGACGGTATCGATCTCGGGTCGGTGTCGGTGTCGATGACCATGAACGGCGCCGTTCTGCCGATCCTGGCGTTGTACGTCGTTGCGGCCGAAGAGCAAGGCGTTCCGCCGGAGAAGCTTGCCGGGACCATCCAGAACGACATCCTCAAGGAGTTCATGGTCCGCAACACCTACATCTATCCGCCGAAGCCGTCGATGCGGATCATCTCGAACATCTTCGAGTACACCAGCCAGAAGATGCCGAAGTTCAACTCGATCTCGATCTCCGGATACCACATCCAGGAGGCCGGGGCGACAGCCGATCTCGAACTCGCCTACACACTGGCCGACGGCGTCGAATACATCCGCGCCGGCCTCGAGGCCGGCCTCGACATCGACAAGTTCGCACCCCGGCTCTCGTTCTTCTGGGGTATCGGGATGAACTTCTTCATGGAGGTCGCCAAGCTGCGTGCGGCGCGCCTGCTGTGGAGCGAACTCGTCGCCGACTTCGCGCCGAAGAATCCGAAATCGTTGTCGCTGCGCACACATTCGCAGACATCGGGATGGTCACTCACCGCCCAGGACGTGTTCAACAACGTGGCCCGCACCTGCGTCGAGGCCATGGCTGCGACGCAGGGGCACACCCAGTCGCTGCACACCAACGCGCTCGACGAGGCCATCGCCCTGCCCACCGACTTCTCGGCGCGGATCGCCCGCAACACACAGCTGCTCCTGCAGCAGGAGTCCGGGACCACCCGGTCGATCGATCCGTGGGCCGGCTCCAACTACGTCGAATGGTTGACCCATCAGCTGGCGCAGAAGGCGCGCGCGCACATCCGTGAGGTCGAGGAGACCGGCGGCATGACCCAGGCCATCAACGAGGGGCTGCCCAAGCTCCGGATCGAGGAGGCGGCCGCCCGTACGCAGGCGCGCATCGATTCCGGCCGTCAGCCGCTGGTCGGGGTGAACAAGTACCAGGTCGCCGACGACGAGGAGATCGAAGTCCTCAAGGTCGAGAACTCCAAGGTGCGCGCCGAACAGCTCGAGAAATTGCAGCGCTTGCGCGCCGAGCGTGACGAGGGCGCGGTCCAGGCCGCCCTCGCCGATCTCACGCGGGCCGCAGCGTCCGACGAAGGCGGCCTGGAGAACAACCTCATGGCCCTCGCCATCGAAGCCGCCCGCCACCAGGCGACGGTCGGGGAGATCTCCGAGGCCATGGAAAAGGTCTATGGTCGCCATCAAGCGGAGATCAAGACCATCAGCGGGGTGTACCGACATGAGGCGGGCGAGGTGAAGAACGTCGACGCGGCGACCGAGATCGTCCGGCAGTTCGGCGAGGCCGAAGGTCGTCGTCCCCGTGTACTCGTCGCCAAGATGGGCCAGGACGGCCACGACCGAGGCCAGAAGGTGATCGCCACCGCCTTCGCCGATCTCGGCTTCGACGTCGACGTGGGCCCGTTGTTCGCCACCCCCGACGAGGTCGCAGCGCAGGCCGCGGACAACGACGTGCATGTCGTGGGTGTGTCCTCGTTGGCTGCCGGTCACCTGACGCTGGTGCCGGCGCTCAAGCAGGCGCTTGCCGAGGTGGGACGGCCCGACATCATGATCGTGGTCGGAGGTGTCATCCCGCCGGGCGACTTCGACGAGCTGTATCAGGCCGGCGCGTCGGCGATCTTCCCGCCGGGCACCGTGATCGCCGATTCCGCGGTCGAGTTGGTGACCAAGCTCGCGAGCGGTCTCGGGCACGAGTTGGCCGGGGTCGCCCCAGAGTGAGTCGTCCCAGCGTGACCTCCGAGGATAACGACGGCGCAGTCGCGGCGGCGCGCAGACGAATCGATGTCGACGCGCTGGAGAGTGGCGTTCTTGACGACCGCCGGGCCGACCTGGCGCGCGCGATCACGCTGGTCGAGTCGACCCGCGCCGATCATCGTGCCGCTGCCCAGGAGTTGTTGCTGCGTCTGACACCGCACTCCGGTAAGTCGTTTCGGGTCGGCATCACCGGCGTCCCCGGCGTCGGGAAATCGACGACGATCGAGGCGCTCGGCATGTACCTGATCGAGCAGGGACACAAGGTGGCGGTTCTCGCGGTGGATCCGTCGTCGACGCGGACCGGTGGGTCGATCCTCGGCGACAAGACCCGCATGGGCCGACTGTCCATGGACCGCAACGCCTATATCCGACCGTCACCGACCTCCGGCACCCTCGGCGGCGTTGCCAAGGCCACCAGGGAGACGATCGTGCTGGTCGAGGCCGCAGGCTTCGATGTCGTACTCGTCGAGACCGTCGGCGTCGGACAGTCCGAGGTGACCGTGGCCAACATGGTCGACACGTTCACCTTCCTGACGCTGGCGCGGACCGGGGATTCGTTGCAGGGCATCAAGAAAGGTGTGCTCGAGCTCGCCGACGTCGTCGTGGTCAACAAGGCAGACGGAAAGCACCTCAACGAGGCCAAGGGAGCGGCCCGCGAGCTCAAGAACGCGCTCAAGCTGATTTACCCGCATGACGCACTCTGGGTGCCTCCGGTGCAGACCATGAGCGCGCTGGAGAACACCGGTGTCTCCGAATACTGGGATGCCGTCTTGCGACACAAGCAAACCCTGAGCGACGCAGGACAGTTCGACTCCCGGCGCGCTCAACAGCAGATCGACTGGACCTGGGCGATGGTCAACGACATCGTGCTGTCTCGATTGGCACACAGTCCCGAGGTCAGGGCGATCCGTTCCGGGGTTGAACGCGACGTCCGTACGGGCGATCTCACCCCCGCGCTGGCCGCCCAACGCATCGTGGACGCCTTCGACGCTCGCGCATAGCGCAGCTTCCGCGACACGATTGTTGTGGAAATGGTCACCGGTCTTGGCCGTGCTGAGACAGGCCTGTTACTTTTCTTAGGGTCACCTAATCTTGGTGACCCTGGCCGGGGGGCGATCGATGGTCGTGGGCGGCGAGTGGACAAGTAACGAGTGGGTAGAGGGGTTGGGCGCTTGCTACGCCGACTGACGATCATCGTGATGGCTGCCGTCATCACGATCGGTTTCGCCGAAGGTCATGGTTCTCTCATCTCTCCGGCCGTTGCGGTACCGGCGGCGCCGTCGGTACCCGCTGCACCGAACGCCTCTGCCGAGGCGAAGAAGGAATGCGTCGGGTCGGACTTCGCCACCTTCGGCAAGATCTACGACGCGATCTTCGACTCGATCGTCCCGTACCTGCCGCCGCAGGTCCGCAAGGACCGTGCCAGGATCAAGGCGCAGGCTCATCGGGACATGGATCGGCTGCGCATCTCCAACATGGTGGTGTCCAATCACCCGAATCAGCTCGGTGCCGAGCGCGGGGACCCGATCATGAAGTATCGCGATCCCATCTCGCTGTATGTCGTGTCGCAGCTGCTGAATGTGCGCGAGGGCAAGCAGTTCCAGGCCATCACGGTCGAGAATCTGACCCTGGCGCAGGCCGTCGAGACGCTGTGGTTGCTCATCCACACCACCGTCATCATCCCGCTGACGGTGGTCTTGAGCGCCGTGCCGAACATCGCACCGATCTGGGGACCGATCAACGTGCGGTTCCTCGTCACGCTGCCGTTCTACATCGGCATGTACGGAGCGCGATATCTGTACCAGTTCATCTCGAGCGCGTTGGTGAACTCCTGTCTGGTCTCGATGACACAGGAAGAGCGGGACCGGGCCGGCAAGCCGGTCAAGGATCTGCGATTCGCGGGATCGGTACCGAAGTTCATCGACGAGATCGCCGGCCAGGTGGATCTCGCCGATCAGCGAGGCTGCGAACCGATCGGCAACCAGCCGATGTCCCGCATCGTCGACCGGACCACGAAGTATCTCGTCTACACCAACAAGGATCCGGCGACGAAAGCCGCGATCACCGGCATTTCCCGCGACATCGAGAACCGCATGCGCAACACGTGGGTGCCGGCCAATCTGATCCCCGCCGATCCGGCCGACTTCAACCAGATCGAGGGCCTGATCTCGTTGCTCGGCGGATACGTCTCGCCGGACATCCCGATCACCATCGGCGAGAACCAGTTCAGCATCGGCACGTCCGGGGCGCCGCTCGACATCGTGATCGGGCTGATCCACAACTTCAACCACGGCCAGAATCTGGGTGAGCAGGTCCGGCTCTGGGACCTGCCGGTCACCAAGTCGATGACGGCGGCGTACTACACGATGTACTTCAGCATCTATGTCGCCCAGACGATCTACGCCAATGCACTGCCGATCGCACTTCCCGGTGTGGCCCAGTACGTGCCGCGCCCGTTCGGGCTCTTCTACGCGCCGTTGAACTTCGGATTCAACGCGTACCACAACGTGTTGCGGTCGATGTGCTTCTCCGAGGACAAGAAAGTGGAGGCGGCAATAGCATGAGCCGACTGGCATCTCGCGTCATCGCCCTCGTGGGCGTGTTCGTCTTGACGATCACCGGCCTCGTGACGGCCTCGGTTGCCTGGGCCGCTCCGCAGCCGGAGGCCGGAACAGTCCTGAGCACTACCGACATCACCGATCGCCGTGACGCCAAGGTCGCCGGCGCCGGGAAGGTCATCGCGATGACCTATCTGTCGGAGGATCCGAAGGGTCAGCTGATTCCGGTCCGCGGGACCGTGATGATCCCGGCGAAGGCACCGCGTCCGGGCGGATGGCGTGTGCTGGGCTACGCGCACGGCACGGCCGGCCTCGGTGATCAGTGCACGGTGACCGGTCGGATGGGATTTGAAGGGCGCTACGACGACTGGCTCGGGCCGTGGCTGAAAGACGGCTACGTCATCACCGCGACCGAGTACGCCGGCATCGGCGGGCCCGGCGTGCACGCCTACCTCGACGGCGAGGTTTCCGGTAAGAACGTGCTGGATTCGGTGCGGGCCGCACGGACAGTTGTCGCACAGCAGGGTGGCAGCACATCGTCGGGTTACATCACCAGTGGCGCCTCGCAGGGCGGCCACGCATCGCTGTGGTCGGCCAGCCTGGCGGGTACCTACGCTCCGGAACTCACCAACGTCGGTGGTGTGGCGAGCTCACCGCCGGTCAACATCGCCGACTACTTCCAGTTGCTGCGACCCGGCGTGCCGCCGGTCGCCGTGCCGGATTACGTCACGTACTTCTCCTACGTGATGGCCGGGCTGAAGGTGGCTCGTCCCGACCTGGACGTGGACTCCTACCTCACTCCGCTGGGGCGCAAGGTGGTCGAGGACGCGAAGACCCTCTGCTACCCCAATCAGGGTCGTGCGACGCGGGGGATGAACGTCGGTCAGTTGATCGCCCGCCCATTCGACCAGGGGCCGCTGATCCCGGCTCTGCGCGAGGCGACCGGCGTGCCGACATCGGGCTACGGCGCACCGATGTTGGTCCAGCAGGGAACGCTCGACCCGGTGTCATTCGCGCCACTGACCACGCAGTTCGTCGACGAGATGCGCACCGACGGTGCCGATGTGGACTTCCGGCAAGCCCAAGCCGGGCATGGGCTGGGTGCGTGGGCTGAAACGGAGGCGCTGCAGTGGTCCAACGCCCAGCAGTGGCCCGGACGCTGAAGCTCTGGACTCAGAGTTCGGTCTGAATCGGCGCCGGGGTGGCCGCGACCTCGTTCAACACATGGATGTTGTGCGCGACGTCGCGGCTCTCCCGCGCAGCGATCTGGGTGACCGCACGATCGAGCACACCGATGAGCCCCGGCGGATCGAACACCAGGGCCGACTGATGTGACACACGACGGTCCCGGGCCCAGATCACTGGCGGCCGTGCGAAACCCGGAGTCGGCGCGAGAACGGTGGCGAACCGCCATGCGCTGTCCCGCAACGCTCGGATGGCCTCATTGATCACGAAGATCTGGTGATCGCGCAGCACCGCATAGATGTCGGCCAGTGCCGGTGAGATCTCGTTGACATCGGCGAGAACGCCGGCCACCTGACTCGCCAGGACGGCGTTGATGGTGTCGAAATCACGGCGGAGATCACGCAGCCGCCGTGCACTTCCGGCGACGTCGACCGTCGCGATGCCGAGATCGAGGACGATGTGGGTGTGCACCCCGGACAACATGTGCTGCACCAGGATCGGCTCAGGTTGCGTGGCGTGTTCGAAGGTCGTACGCCACGATCGGGTCGGCGCGGGGAACCGGTCGGGGTGAAACCAGCCATTCACCGCATCGAGATAGCGGGCGGCGAAGACGACGTCCAGCCGCTCCATCCGGGCGGCGTCGTCGAAGGCGCCCTCGTCGATGGCGATGCCGACGGCCAGAGTGATGCGTTTGTAAAGTGCGGCGAAGTAGCCGATCCGGCTCGCTTCGGAGCCGGCCCAGTCGACGATGACGTCGATCGCTGCGACGACTTCGTCGATCGTGTGGACCGCGGGAAGCGGTGGCGGTGGCCGGGTCATGTGACGATTGTCGGCCGCGCCGGGATCTATCGGTAGAGCGGAGAGGGGAATTCGGTTGATGAACGGACGGTGCGGGGGTCTCGATACGCCGGCTCGCAGGCTCGCGCGGCTACTCGACCAGCGAAAGGTCGGCTCGCGCGGCTACTCGACCGGAGGTGATCCTCAACCGTTGGTCGCGTATCGAGACCAGCTCCAACCGTTGGTCGAGTAGCCGCGACGAAGGAGCGGCGTATCGAGACCCCGTTACACGCGTCGTGTCACATCCGGTCGGCCACCGGATTCAGCAGCCCGATCACGTAATCCACCGACGGTGCGCTCGGCACACCGAATGCAGGGGCGTTGTCGTTGGTCAGGTACACGACGGTGTCGTTCTGCACGGCCGTGAGATTGTCCCATCCCGGGACGTTCTGGTACACGGTGTCGTCACCCAGTGTCCACGCGACCAGCAGGTCCGAGTTGAGCAGGTCGATACGCTCGGTCGAGATCGGCGACCGCGTCGCAGTCCCGTTGTGCTGTTCTGCGAGAGCAGGGTTCAGCGTGAACCCGAGCTGCTCGAGCAGGCCGGCGGCCGAGTCCTTCGTGGAGTTGATCGCACCGATCTGTCCGGTCGGCTGGAACTGGGCGAACGTGAAGGTCTTGCCCATCGCGTCCGGGTGATCGGACTTGAACTGCTCGATCTTCTCGTTGGTCTCGGTCACCAGATCCTCGGCCTCGGATTCGACTCCGAAGATCTGTCCGGTTGTGGTCGCGATGTCCTCCCACGTGTCGACGGTTGCGCCTTCCTGCATGACGGGGATGGTCGGCGCCAGACCGCTCAGCTGTTCGTAGCGTCGCTCGTCACCCAGGTAGCCTGCGAGGATCAGGTCTGGTTCGTACGCGGCGATCTCCGAGATGTCCAGCGAGGACTGCGAACCCACGACCTTCACCTCGGACTCGTGCTCCGGGGTCCACTCGAACTCGTTGTTGGGGCCCGCATATCCCTGCTCTTTGAACTCGGCCGTGATCGGGATGTCCAGCGCGGCCAGGGTGTCGGTCCAGTTGGTGAGCAGGGTGACGACGCGCTCGGGACGGTTCTCGATGGTGGTGCTGCCGTACTCGTGCTCGATGGTCACGGGCGTGTAGCGGGCGCTGCTGTCCGCCGATTCCTCGGACGGCGCCGAGCAACCCGCAACCAGTGCGATGAGCGCAGCGGTGGCCGCGACCAACGGGGCGCGGAGTGCAAAACGCTTGTTCTTCAAGACGATTACCTAACTTCGGGGACTTCTGACCAACGTGTACTTCGCCATTCACATGTCCAACGTTGCACCTCCGTCGACACGCAGATCGTGCATCGTCACGTGCCGAGCAGCATCGGAGGCCAAGTAGACCACCGCCGCCGCGATGTCATCGGGGTCGGCGATGCGTCGCAGGGGGATTCCGAGACGAAACCGACCAGGATCGCCGGCGATCACGGTTTCGCGGTCGGCGTCCGACGACCACATGCTGCGGAGCATCGATGTGTCGGTGGAGCCCGGGGACACGATGTTCACCCGGACGCCACTGGACGCGACTGCCAGCGCGACGCTGCGTGTGTACGAGGTCGCCGCTGCCTTGGAGGCGGCATATGCCGCCATGTCGGCGCGTGGCGTGGCGCCCGCGTTGCTCGATATCACCACGGCGGCACCGGTGCGCCGGGTCGACATCGCTGTCGCCGCGACGTCCAGTACGTTGCGAACTCCGGTCGCGTTGACCGCCATGCACGCATCCCAGTCGTCGCTGAGCACTCCGGCCGCGTGTACCAACAGGTCGATCTGCCCGTCCTGCTGTTCGGTTTCCTGCCATGCACTTTCGACGGCGGAGCGATCGGTGACGTCGACCCGGCGCCCGGCACCACCGGTGTCGAGATCCCAGGCGTGGACCGTCGCGCCGGCCGCCTCGAGCGCGGTGACCACAGCCTGGCCGATGCCGCCGGCGGCTCCGGTGACCACAGCGGTACGGCCCTCGATGCCGGCGACGGGCGCGGTGCTCATCGGTGCGAGCCGGTGTGGATCGTCGAGGTGTCGACGGTCATCTCGGTGGTGACGGACAGTGCATCGACGACATGTGCGGTGGTGCAGACGAGTCCCGCGCGTTTGCCGATGTAGTCGGCTGCCATCTGGTGTTCGTCTCGGGTGAAGTCGCCCATCGCGTCGACGACGAAGAACGGTGCCACATCGCTCATGAACGCCTCGGTGGCGCTGATCATGCAGCCCATGTGGGCATACACCCCGACGACGATCAGCTGATCGCGGCCCTTGTGACCGAGCAGCTGGCGCAGGTCGGTGCGCTGGAAACCCGAGTATCGCCACTTCGTGACGGTGATGTCGCCCGCACCCGGGGCGAGTTCATCGACGATCTCCTCGTCGTGACCGGATTCCAGGCCAGTGCCCCAGAAGTCGGCGAGAATACCTCGACGGGAGGGATGCTGATCACCTGGTTGGGCGGTGTAGACAACCGGCACGCCTGCGTTGCGGCATGCGTCGCGAATCCTCATCATGTTCGGCAGTGCGCTGCGCATCGGTTCGTGGTCGCGCTGGTAGGCGTCGATGAAGTAGCGCTGCATGTCGTGGATCAACAATGCGGCACGTCTCGGCTCCAGGGTCCAGTCGACGCGAGCGGGAAACGGGCCGCGGGGGATGGGGTAGGGGGCGATAGACGGAATGGCCACAGGATTAGGGTAGCCTCACCTCTCGTGACGTTCTCACCGTGGCCCCCCGAGCTCGCCGAACGCTATCGTGTGCAGGGCTTATGGACCGGAGAGACCTTCGACGATGTCCTGCGTGCGCGGGCCGGCGACCCCGACATCGCCTCGCGTATCGCGGTCGTCGACATCGACCGTCGACTCACCTACGCCGAGCTGCACCAGCGGGTGGATCGGCTTGCGGCAGGACTGCACTGCCTCGGTCTCCGGCCCGGTGACCGGGTGCTACTGCAGATCCCCAACCGGGTCGCCTACGTGGAGACCGTTTTTGCTCTGTTCCGTGCGCGTCTGCTGCCGGTGTTCGGGCTGCCCGCCCATCGCGAGGCCGAGTTGGTGGGGATCGCGAGGTCGGCGGAGGCCGCAGCGATCGTGGCGCCTGGGGTTCACGAAGGATTCGATCACCGTGCCCTCGCCGAGACCGTCGCCGCACAGGTCGACTCGGTGCGTCATCTGATCGACGTCGACGACCTGGAAACGTTGTTCGCCGATCCCGTCGACCACGGGCGCGCCGATCCCTCCGGGTTGGCGTTCCTACAGTTGTCCGGTGGCAGTACCGGCGTCCCGAAACTCATTCCACGCACCCACGACGACTACCTGTACAGCGTGCGGCGCAGCAACGAGGTGTGCGGTGTCACCGACGCGACCGTGTACATGGCGACACTGCCGGTGGCACACAACTTCCCGATGAGTTCGCCGGGCATCCTGGGAGCGATGTACGCGGGAGGCACCATCGCCCTGACCGCCTCGCCCACGCCGTCCGTCGCGTGGGAACTGGTGGAGCGCGAGCGGGTCACGATGACGGGTCTGGTCCCGCCGCTGGCGCGGTTGTGGACCGAGACCGCCGAGCGGGGCGCGACATTCGACATCTCGTCGCTGGAGACCGTACAGGTGGGCGGCGCCCGGTGTCCCGACGAACTGGCACGGCGGATCGGCCCGGCACTCGGTGTCCGACTGCAGCAGGTGTTCGGAATGGCCGAGGGACTTGTCTGCTACACGCGGCTCGACGACCCGCTCCAGGAGGTGTGCACCACGCAGGGTGCGCCGATGTCCGACCAGGACGAACTCCGTCTGGTCGACGAGGACGGCGATCCGGTGACCTCGGGCCCCGGGTTTCTCGAGACCCAGGGGCCGTACACGATTCGCGGGTACTGGAAGGGCGCGGGCGCCGACTCCTTCGCACCGGACGGCTGGTACCGCACAGGTGACGTCGTGGAGTTCATCGACCGCGGAAACCTGATCGTTCGCGGCCGGGGCGGGGACCGGGTCAACCGTGGGGGCGAGAAGGTCTCCGCGGAGCAACTCGAAGAGCAGCTCCTCACCCACCCCGGCGTGCGTGATGCCATCGTCGTCGCCGTGGCCGACGCCTATCTCGGCGAACGGACCTGCGCCTACGTGATCCCCGAAAATCCCGACGATCCGCCGAATCTGGCCGGAATCCGCCGATTCGTGCGTGAGGGTGGGCTGGCCGAATGGAAACTGCCCGACACCGTCAAGGTCGTCGAGCAGTTCCCGGAGACCGGTGTGGGCAAGGTCAGCCGAAAGAAACTGCGCGCCATCCTCGCCGGATAGCCCACCGTCTCGCGAGCGCGCACGCTACACGCGCGCGGTCGATGGGTCCGCGACGGTCAGCGGACCGCGTCCGCCTGAGCCGGTTCCTTGCGGACACCCACCAACGACCGTAGGCCCAGTGCGGCGATGACCGAGACGGCCAGCAGCGCGATGCCGTAGTAGACGATCGCGTCGGAGGCCACCCAGATCGTGCCGAATGCTCCGGCGACCAGGGCGCCGACACTCACGCCGCCGACCTCCTGAGCCATCCAGACACCGTTCACCCGGCCGAGTAGCGGTCCGGGCGTGTGGTGTTGGATCAGTGAGTAGCGCAACACTTCCTGGATCGCCTCCAGGACACCGACGACGAGCAACAGGCCGATCGCGAGCCAGGCCAGCGGTGCGAGACCGAACAGGATCTGCACGACGAAGGTCGCCAGCAACGCGGACAGCAGGACCACGCCGGGGCGTCGGACGGAGGCCAACCAGCCGCTCGTGAGGGCGGCGACGATCGCACCGGCGGCCACCGCCGCGTAGAGCAAGCCGGTGGCCCGCGCGTCACCATCGAATCGCTCCGCGACCAGGCCGGGGAGCAGGGCGACGACACCGGCGCCGAGCATGGCGAGCACACCGACGATCATCACCCCCAGGACGACACGTTCGCCGGCGATGAAGCGCAGCAGCGACTTCGGCTGCTCCGGTGGTGCGCTATTCGGCGATGCCGGTGCGGGTTGCGCACCCACGATCGGTGCGGTGGGTGGCATGGACGGAAGGCCCAGCAGGATGAGCACAGTTGTCGTGGCAAGACACGCGGCGACCACATACGCCCATTCGACACCGGCTGCGGCGATGACGAATCCGGCGATGCCGGGCGACACCGCCGAACCGATTCGTACGGTCAGCGCGCTGAGTGCGCCGACCGCCACCAACTGATCGCGGGGGATCAGGGTCGGTACCGCAGCCATCAGGGCCGACGTGGACAGGGCGCCGATCAGACCGTCGATGCCGGCGAGACCGTACAGCACGCCGACCGACGGTGTGCCCGAGATGAATCCGAACCCGTTGACCGCCAGCCCCGCGAACGACAACGCGGCGCCGCTGCGGCCGATCAGGATCAGTTTCTTGCGGTCGAACCGGTCGGCCAGTGACCCGCCGACGAGCATCCCGACGAACGTCGTGATGCCGGTGACCGCGGTGGCGGCACCGACGTGGGCGGACGAGCCGGTGAGGTCGAACATCTGCACCGGCACCGACACCAGCAGCAGACCGATGCCGACCAGTGAGATCAGCCGGGCGACGAAGATCCGCCGAAACGGCTTGCTCTCGCGTAGCGGCGAGATGTCGATCAGCAGCGACCGGGCGGCGGTCATGCGGTGGTCACCTCCTCGGCGACGGTGTGCAGGGCCGCGACCCAGTCCCGCGCGAGATCCGCGATCCGCTCGGGGTCGACGACCCCTGGTTGATACGTCCACGTGGCCTGCATTCGCGCTCCTTCCGGACCGTCGATGGTCGTGATGTCGATGATGATCGCGTAGCCGGCCGGCATCGCATCGTCGGGTCCGACATCGGCCGACTCCGGCGCCATACCCCAGTCGCCGAACTCGAATGTGCGGTAGCGGCCGAGGTAGTTGAATTCGATGGCCGCACCGGGCAGTTCGTGTCCGCCGACGTAGCGGAGCACGCCGTAGCCGATCCCGCCGTCGGGGAGGCCGGCACGCTGCGACGCCAGCTCACGGATCTGTTCGGTGGTACCACCGGCGCCGCCGACCCGCACGGGATGCACGGCTGTGAACCAGCCGACTGTCGCGTTGAGGTCGGCACCGGGCACCAGGTGTTCCTCGCGACCGTGGCCTTCGAGATCGACGAGCATCGATTCGCCGGTCGCGGCACCGAACGCCCCGAGGAGGACGTCGTCCACGCCGGCCCCGATGCGGGCAGGTACCGGACCGAGCAGCTTCTCGGCCAGTTCCGGCTCGATCTCCACCCGGTGTCGCCGGGCCGTGCCCTGCCGGTCGATCGTCGGATCGAGAGCACGGTGGAACATCGCCGGAGGGGTGGCCTCGTCGGCGATCTCGCGCCACAGGTCGAGCTCGGCCATGCGGTCGAGTTGCACGAGTCCGCGGGCCCACGCCGCAAAGGCCGTCGGCGTCGGCGGCAGCGCGGGTTCCTCGACCCCGTCGTGCAGTTGCGAGTAGACGGCGATCAGTTCGGGAACCAGCGTGCGCCAGGAGACGCCGTCGACCACCAGATGGTGGATCGCCAGCAGCAGTCGGCCGGGTTCATCGCCGAAGTCGACCCATGCGGCCGAAAGCATCACGCCCGCTTGCGGATCGAGCCTTGCCCTCGCTCGGAGCGCGACCGCCTCGATGTCTCGGTCGGTCTCGGCGACCAGCAGCGGTCCCGCCACGCTCTCGGGCACCTCGAACCGCCACGGCGTGGTCTCGGTGACCAGCCGTGCGCGCAGCATGTGGTGACGTGCGACGAGTACCGCCAGGGACCGCTGCAGCAGCGCCTGGTCGATGTCGGCCGGGACGCGGAGCAGCGCCGACTGGTGGAACCCGCGGATGAGATCGGCCGGCGCGCGGGTAGCGTCTCGCACCCGTTCGTCGGTGACCAATGACTCGAGCCACCCGACAATGGGTGTCGCCGGCACCTCACCGGATCTGATGTCGGCCAGTTCCCGCGGCGGCGTCAATGACGGACCGCCGATGGTCGCGGCGAGTTCGGCGGCGGTGCGTTGGTTCATCACGTCGCGCGGCGACACGGTGAAGCCTTCCGCCCGTAGACGGGCCACGAGTTGCATCGCGACGATGCTGTCGCCGCCGAGCTCGCCGAAGTCCTCGTCGAGCCCGACCTTGTCACGGGGGACACCCACCACATCCGCAATGGCCGCGCAGATGCTCTGTTGAGCCGCGGTTTCGGGTGCGCGGACAGCGACGTCGAGCTCGGGCTCCGGGAGCGCCTTGCGGTCGATCTTGCCGTTGGGGAGTTCGGGGAACCGGTCGAGCACCACGATCGCTGACGGCACCATGTAGTCCGGCAGGACTTCGCGCACCCCTGCGCGCAGTCCGGATGGCTCGACGACGGCGTCTGGCTCGGTGACCACGTATCCGACGAGGCGCCCGGCGCGAGCAACGGCCAGCGCCGCGGCGATCCCGTTCATTCTGCTGAGGGCGGCCTCCACCTCTCCCAGCTCGACCCGGAAGCCGCGGATCTTGACCTGATCGTCACCGCGCCCGCGATATTCGAGTTGTCCGTCGGAGTTGCGCCGCACGGTGTCTCCGGTCCGGTACATGCGCGATCCGCCGCCGGCGAACGGGTCGGCGACGAACCGTTCGGCGGTGAGGTCACCGCGGCCCATGTACCCGCGCGCCAGTCCGGCGCCCGCCAGGTAGAGCTCGCCGTCGACGCCGTCGGGCACCGGCAGCAGGTATGCGTCGAGCACGTAGGCGCGCGCGCCGTCGACCGGGTGTCCCACGATCGGATGAGTTGCGTCGCCGGCCCGCGCGACCAGGGCGTCGACGGTGGCCTCCGTCGGCCCGTACAGGTTGTAGGAGTCGGATCCGCTCAGGTCCCGCAACTGTTGCCATTGCGCCTGCGGCACCGCCTCGCCACCGAAACCGATCGCGGCCATGCCGCGCTCCGCACCGTCGAGCTGCCGGAGATGGGACGGGGTGAGTTCCAGGAAGTCCCACGATTCCGCGGTCAGCTGGGCGGCGAGTGCCTGTGCGTCGCGTTGGGTGTCGGTGTCGACGATGCTGACCTCGTGACCGTCGAGCAGCCACAACTGCGGTTGCCACGACGCGTCGAAGGCCAACGACCAGGCATGACCCACGCGCAGACGCTCCCGTCCGGTGCGTTCTCGGGTCGGGGCGTGCAGCATCCGGCGATGACTGGCGAACAGGTTGGTGAGCCCGCGGTGGGCGACCATCACTCCCTTGGGTGTGCCGGTCGATCCGGAGGTGAAGATCACGTAGGCGGGGTGGTCGGGCAGCAGACGGCGTACCCGGCGGAAGTCGGCCGGAGGCGGGCCGCCTGCCGGGGCCAGCAGCGGGTCGTCGCCGGATTCGACGACCCGGGCGGGCCGGGCAATCGCCACCATCGCGTCCACGCGGTCGGCCGGCGTGTCCGGTTCGATCGGCAGGTATGCCGCTCCGGCGTAGAGCACCGCGAAGATGGTCTCCAGTGCCGCCACCCCTCGGGGAAGCCGCACGGCGACAACGTCTTCGGGTCCGATGCCGTGCTCGACGAGTCGACCGGCGATGGTCCGTACCCGGTCGTCGAGCTCCCCGAAGGAACGGGTGCCGTCGGCGCCGCGCAGCGCGGAGGCCGTGCGATCGCGGCGCACCACGTCGTCGAACAGTTCGGGAAACGTCGCAGGTGCAGCTGCGGGCCGTTCGATGGACCGGAGTTCAGCGGGCACCCGCACGTCCAACGTGCGTAGCGCGCTGGACGGCTCGGACGCCATGAACTCGAGGATCTTGAGCAGCCGCGCGGCCATCGCCTCGACCGTCGACCTGTCGAACAGATCGGTGCTGTATTCGATGACGCCGCCGACGCGGGGTTCGTCGCCGGAGCTGTCCTCGGTGAAGTCGAAGGACAGGTCGAATTTCGCGGTGGTCGGCGGCGGCGGCGCGGCGCCGCCCGTGGCGGCGTCGGGAAGTCTGCCGTCGACGTAGACGACCATCGTCTGGAACAGCGGATTGAGCGCGGACGATCGTGCGGCCCCGACCGCCTCCACGACCTGCTCGAACGGGATGTCGCGGTTGTCGAGAGCTGCGAGGTTCGCGGCGCGGATGCGGGTGAGCAGGTCCGTCGCCGACGGGTTGCCGCCGACATCGGTGCGGAGCACGAGCGTGTTCAGGAAGAACCCGACGAGTCGGTCGAGTCGGCTGTCGTTGCGGATGGTGACCGGTGTGCCGAGCGGGATGTCGGGCCCGCCGCCGAGCCGCGACAGCAACACCGCGACAGCGGCCTGCACGACCATGAACATCGAGGTGCCGGTGCGGGCGGCGAGCGCGGCGAGCGACCGCACCAGCGGTCCGGGAAGGGCGAGGAACACACCATCGCCGCGCCCGGAGGGACGGGGTGGTCGGGGTCGGTCGTAGGGCAGCGTCAGCTCCTCGGGGGAGCCGGCGAGCGTGTCCCGCCAGAACGCGAGCTGCGCGTCCCGGCGTTCGCCCGACACGACCTCTCGTTGCCACGCCGCGAAATCGGCGTACTGCAGCGGAAGCTCCTGCCACACCGGGGCGTTCCCGCTCCGCCGTGCCGCATAGGCGGTGTCGAGGTCGGCGCGCAGCGGGGCCGCCGACCATTCGTCGGTCGCGATGTGGTGGATGGTCACGACCGCGACATCGTCTGTGACCGACACCCGGATCGGGATCTCCCGGTCGAGCTCGAAGGCATGGGCACCCGCGGCGAACAGTTCTTCCGTGGTCGTGACGGACGTGACCACCACGTCCGGATTCTCGACGATCTCCGGTGTCTGATCGGGATATCGGGTGCGCAGCACCTCATGTCGCCGAACGACATCGCCGACCGCCGCCCGCAGCGCCTCGTGGTCGATCGCCTCGGTGCCGGACGGGCCGCCCGGACGCCACAGCATCGGCACGTTGTAGGTGGCGGTCGGTCCGGACACCGCGTGCAGGGTGAGCATCTGCTCCTGCCCGAACGACAGCACCGGCCCCGCGTCGCCGCGGCGGCGCAGTTCGGCGGCAGTGGACGTCGTCGCGGGGTCGGCAGAGGTCAGATGGGTGGCGAGTCCAGCCACAGTCGGATGGTCGAACACCACCTTGAGTCCGATCTCATAGCCGAGCGTGCCACGGATCAGGTTGGTCATCTTGATCGCGAGAAGTGAGTGTCCGCCCAGTGCGAAGAAGTTCGCGTGGACGTCGGTGACCGGTGTCCCCAGTGCGGCACCGAAGATCTCGGCCAGATCCGATTCCAGCGCCGACCGCGGTTCGGTGCCCGCGGTGGCCGCGGCGGGTTTGGGAAGGGCCAGCCGGTCGAGTTTGCCGGTGTGGTTGAGCGGCAGCTCGTCGAGCACGACGAGGGGCGCCGGGATCATGTAGCTCGGCATCGTCGACGCGAGTTGCTCGGTCACACCGGCCGCGATGTCGGAGTCGTCTCCCTCGGTGAACGCGCGGTCGGGCACCACCCAGCCGACGACGCGGTCTCCATCGGTGGCGACTGCGGCCGCGGTGATCTGTGGCAGCGCCCGGATCGCCGTCTCGATCTCGCCGAGTTCGACGCGGTTGCCGCGCACCTTCACCTGCGAGTCCGCCCGGCCGACGTACTCGAGTACGCCGCCGCGGCGGCGCACGAGGTCGCCGGTGCGATAGGAGCGGGCGCCGGGCGTCTCCCCGGTGGGATCGGCGACGAAGGTGGTCGCGGTCAGGCCACGCCGTGCGTGGTATCCGCGGGCCAGTGCGGTACCGCGAACATAGAGTTCGCCGACGGCCCCGTCGGGTACCCGCTGGAGCGCGGTGTCGAGCACGATCAGGTCGGTGCCGGCGATGGGCCGGCCGATGGGAACGGTGCGGGTCGTCGCATCCGGTTGCGCGGTGTGGTCGGTCACGACGACCGTTGTCTCGGTGGGGCCGTAGGCGTTGATCAGTGCGAGCCCGGGTGCGTGCGCATGGATGCGCGCGGCGAGGTCGGTGGTCAGCGCCTCGCCGCCGGCGATGATGTGGCGCAGGCTCGGCACGCTCGGGAGGTGGTCGACGAACAGTTCGAGCAACGACGGCACGAACACGACGGTCGTGACGTCCTGGGCGGCGATGATCTCCGCCTGACGCGCCGGATCGCGTTGTGCGCCGGGCTCGGCGACGACAGCGCAGGCGCCGGTCACGAACGGCAGCAACAGTTCCCACACCGCGCCGTCGAAACCGGCGGGCGTCTTGACCAGCACGGTGTGCTGTGGCCCGAAGACACCGCCGGGCATGGACTCCCACCGCCACCGCAGCACATTGACGAGATTGCGGTGCGTCACGATGACGCCCTTGGGCCTGCCGGTCGAGCCCGATGTGTAGATGACGTAGGCCGGATGGTCCGGATGTGGCGGCGGCATCGGGCGGCTCGGTGCCGCGGAGGTGGCCGACGCGACGACACCGTCGTCGGTCACCGACACGGTCGGCAGATCCGCAGGCACCGCACCCGACACCGCGGTGGAACCGTTCACGACGGCTGCGGCCGGTCGGGCGTCGGCGATCATGAACGCGACGCGATCGGCCGGCAGATCCGTGTCGATCGGCAGGTATGCCGCTCCCGCCCGCAGCACCGCGTGGAGTGCGACGATCTGGGTGATCCCGCGCTCGGCGATCACGGCGACGACACTCTCGGGACCGATGCCGAGGTCGACCAGGGTGGCCGCGAGCTGCTCGGCCGCGTGATCGAGGTCTCGGTAGGTGAGTCGGCGACCGGCGGTGTCGACCAACGCGATCCGATCGGCGTTGGCCAGGGAGGCCTCGCGCAGCAGATCGACGAGTGTGTCGGTACCGGACTGCTCGGCGGGTCCGGTCTCGACGGCGCGGATCGCGGCGATCTCAGCGGCGGAGACGACGCCGATGGCGTCGACCCGAATCCGGGGTTCGGCAGCCACGTGGTCGAGGACGGCGCCCAGGTGCACGAGCAGCCGCTCGGCGGTGGCGGTATCGAACATGTCCGTCGCGTACTCCAGGCCGACGGTGAGTTCGCCGGTCGCGGTGATGTCGACGAACGTGAACGCGAGATCGAACTTCGCCGCGACCGCGGTGAGTGGCTCGAATGTGGCTGGGCCACCCAGGAATTCGCCGGGCACCGCGTCGAGCGGCAGATACCCGACGGACACCTGGAAAAGCGGATTGCGTCCGGACACCCGCGGGGGCGCCAGACGTTCGACGATCTGCTGGAACGGCACGTCGGCGTTGTCGAATGCGGCCAAGTCGAGCACGCGCACGCGTTCGAGGAGTTCGTCGAATCGGGGGTGGCCACCGAGATCGGTACGGAGCACCTGGGTACCGACGAAGAACCCGACCAGGTCGTCCAGAGCGGGGTCGTTGCGCCCGGAGATCGGTGTGCCGAGCGGGATGTCGTCGCCGGCACCCTCGCGATACAGGAGCGTCGCGACAGCGGCCTGGACGAGCATGAACATACTCGCCCCGGCCGCACGTGACACCTCCGCGAGCCGGGCCCGGGTGTCGGCGTCAACGGTGACGGTCGTGGTGGCCGCAGGACTCACGGCGCCGTGGCGGCGTGGCCGGTCTCGGGGCAGATCGAGTTCCTCGGGCAGGTCGGCCAGCGTCTGGGCCCAATACTGTAGCTGCGCCTCTCCGGTCTCCTCGATGCGCTTTCGCTGCCAGAGCGTGTAGTCGGCGTACTGCACGGGCAGCGGTGGGGCATCCGGCGACATCCCGGCCACCCGAGCCGCGTAGGCGACGGTGAGGTCGGTCAGCAGCGGGCGGTCAGACCATTCGTCGGTGGCGATGTGATGCATCGCGATGGTCAGAATGCCCGCGTCGGAGTCGCTCTCGGCTCCGACGAGCCTGTCGAGGCGAATGCGGATCGGCAGCGCGGACCGCAGGTCGAACGGCCGGGTGAGGAAGTCGCGTGCACGCTCGGTCACCGTGGCGGGCAGGTCATCGGCGGGCGATGCCGAATCGCCGAACTGGATGTCGCCGACAACGACGACATCGGGGATCTCGCCGACATCGAGAACTCGCTGAACCGGTTCGCCGTCACTGTCGTCGACGAGAGTTCGCAGGATCTCGTGTCGGACCAGCAGGTCGCGGACGGCGGCCCGCAGGGCGGTCTCGTCGACGGCCGTGCCCAGGCGCACCACATGCCCGTAGTGGTAGGAGACGTCGGTGGGGTCGAGCGTGTGCAGCACCCACAGGCGTTCCTGCGCCGGCGACAGTGGAATCCTGTCGGGCCGCTCACCGACGGCGATATCGGAGCTCGAACCGGTCATGCGGGCACGTGACGCCAGTTCGGCCGGCGTGCGGGCCTCGAACAGATCACGGATCGCGAGTTCGGCGCCGAGTTCTGCGCGCAGCGTGGCGGCGAGCTTCATCGCCGCCATCGAATGCCCGCCCAGCTCGAAGAAGTCGTCGTCGAGGCCGACCGGGCACTCTCCGTCTTCGCCGTCCTCGCCGCCGAGACCGAGCACCTCGGCGAAGATCTCGCACAGCCGCCGCTCGAGGTCGGTCCGGGGAGCGCGTCGTTCTCCACTTCGTTGCGGTTGCGGCAACGCGCGGACGTCGAGCTTGCCGTTCACGGTCATCGGGAAATCATCGACCACCGCGAACAGTGTCGGGACCATGTAGTCCGGCAGGCCTGCCGACAGACGGCGCCGGATGTCGGCGACATCGACGCCCCCATCGGGATCGGTCGGGATGACATAGGCGACAAGACGTTTGACGTCCGGTGCGGACGGATCGGCGGAGGCGACGACCGCCGACGTCGCGATCTCGGGCAGCGCGGTCAGGGCGGCGTCGATCTCGCCGAGCTCCACCCGGTACCCCCGCACCTTGACCTGGTCGTCGGTGCGGCCGAGGAAGTCCAGGTTCCCGTCGGGCCGGACCTTCATCAGATCCCCGGTGCGATAGAGTCGGGCGCCCGCACCGAAGGGGTCGGCGACGAAGCGCTCGGCGGTCAGCCCGGGGCGGCCCAGATAGCCACGGGCCAGGCCTGCGCCACTGATGTACAGCTCGCCGGCCACACCGCGCGGCACGGGACGCAGCCACGGATCCAACAGATGTGCGGTCGTGTTCCAGATGGGTGTGCCGACCGACGACGACGCTGCGTCGTCCGTGCCGACTCCGAGCGTGTTGATGGTGTACTCGGTCGGTCCGTACAGGTTGTAGCCGAACGTGTGCGGATGCGACCGCAGTCGGGACCACACCGGCTCCGGCACCGCCTCACCCCCGAGCAGCACCAGAGCAGGCACGTGATCGCTGTCGAGAAGCCCGTCGGCGAAGAGCTGCGCGGCATAGGTGGGGGTGACGTTGATGACGTCGATGCGGTGGGTGCGGCAGTAGGCCACCAGCGCCGCGGAGTCGCGCCGCAGGTCCTCGTCACACACGTGCACTTCGTGACCTTCGACCAGCCACAGCAACTCTTCCCACGACATGTCGAACGCGAACGACACCGTGTGGGCGATGCGCAGGCGGCGGTTGATCCCGGCCTCCGCGGCGACGGCGATCGCCGGCTCGAACACCTCTTCGCGGTGATTCAGTTGCATGTTGGTCAGACCGCGGTAGGGCGTCACGGCGCCCTTGGGTTTTCCGGTCGACCCCGACGTGTAGATGACATAGGCCGGCGAGTCCGGATCGACGGGCGGTGCCGTCCAATGCGGCGACTCAGCAGCGGGCAGCCGATCGATCTCCAGGATCTGGATCGCCTCGACTCTTGTTGCAGCAGCGGCGAAACGACCCGCGACGTCGCCGCGGGTCAGCACGATCGCCGGCGCGGCGTCGGCGATGATGCCCAGCAGCCTTTCGTCCGGGTGATCGAGTTCCAGGGGTAGGTAGGCGCCACCGGCCCGCAGGATCGCGAACAGAGCCACCACCGTCTCGATGCTGCGTGGGATCGCGAGGGCGACGACGCTCTCCGCTCCGACGCCGCGATCGTGCAGCACGTGCGCCACCCGGTCGACCTCGGATTCGAGTTCGGCGTATGTCAGCCGCCGGTCCTCGAAGACGAGCGCGTCGACCTCGGGGATCAGCGCTGCGCGCTCGGACAGCAACTCCGACACGGTGGTACGCGGTAGGTCGTGGACCGGGCCCACCAACGGCACGTCGGTGGGCAGCGCAGCGCCGAGGGCCGCCACCGGTTCGTCGAGCCGCGAGCCCAGGTCGCCCAGGATGGCCCGGAACCGGGTGACGACATCGTCGGCGTCGGCGTGCTCGATGAGATCGGCGCGGTACTCCACACGGAACCGGATCGACCGGCCGGGGGTGACGACCAGGGCGAGGGGATAGTGGGTGTGGTCGAGGCTGCCCTCGCCGACCACATCGTGCAACTCGGACTGGACGCGCTCTTCGTCCTCGGTGCGAAAATTCTGCAGCACGTAGAGCACATCGAAGAGCGCCTGGTGGCCGGTCTCCTGTTGCATCCGCGCGAGACCGACGTGGTCGTAGGACATCAGCGAGACCCGATCGTCCTGGACCCGACGCAACAGATCGCCGACGGTCTGCGCCGGGTCGAGTCGGGTGCGCACCGGCACCGTGTTGAGGAACAGGCCGATGACCGTGTCGATACCGGGCACCTCAGTGGGACGACCCGCCACGGTGGAGCCGTACGCGATGTCGGTGCGTCCGAGCACCCGTGACAGTGTGAGCGACAGCGCGGTCGACAGGACGGTGTTCAGTGTGACGCCCGCGGCGCGGGCATCGTTGCGGAGCCGGTCGGATGCCTCGGCCCCGAGTTCGACCTCGATGCGTCGCGGGGGCTGTGGCGACGCCGCGACCGCGCGAGGCGCGATCAGGGAGGGCTCGTCGTAGCCGGCGAGGTGGGTGCGCCACGCATCCATCGCGTCGGTGTCGTCGCTGCGGGCGATCCAACGGAGGTAGTCGGCCAGCGACGCTTCACGCTGCGGGACGGGGGTCTGGTTGAGATGCGCCAACAGGCGGGACACGAACAAACCGCCGGACCAGCCGTCCCACAACAGGAATCGGCGATTGACCACGAGCCGGTCGCCGTGATCGGGCATCCGGATCAGGGTCATCCGCCACAGTGGTGCTCGTTCGAGAGGGAAGCCGGCCGAGCGGTCGGCGGCGAGCACGGACTCCACTTCGACGTCCAGACGTTCGGGGTCCACTGCCGTGAGGTCGACGACGGCGAGGTCGGGATCGACGTCGGCCATCACGATCTGTACCGGTGTGCCGTCGTGTTCGACGAACGCGGCGCGTAGTTCGGGATTGGTGTCCAGGAGGGTTCGGGCGGCCCGCCGGACCGACTCGGCGTCGAGGCGGTGGCCGAAGTCCAGCCAGAACTGTGCGGTGTAGATGTCGGCGTCGGCATCGACGCGTGCTTGGTAGTACAGGCCTTCCTGCAACGGGGTGAGCGGCCACACCGCCTCGATCTCGCCGTGCCGGTCGGCGAGGAACTCGACGGCATCATCCTCGAGTGGAACCAGGCGGTCGTCGGCGGCCCGGGCGACCGCGGCGACGAGGGTGTCGGCGACCCTCGCGGCGTCGTCGATCCTGCTCGGGTCGACGTGTGCCTCCACCGCCCAGCCGTCGTCCTCCGCGACGACCGCGACCTTCAGTGCGTGGTCGGTGGGCAACCCGTAATCGCCTAGCAGCACAATGGGTTCGGCGATGGCGTGGGTGGCGAGAGCGCCGGCGAGCGCAGCACCGACCTGCGGCGAGCCGTAGCGCAGTACGTCCAGCGGCGGACCGGGGATCTCCTCCGGTGCCGGGTCGGCGACGGTCAGGCGTGCGGGACTCAGTGCCTGCCATGGGCCGGCGGTACGTTCGGCGCCGTCCGGGCGGAGATCGATCACCCGGTCGACGAGCAATCCGGCCGGCATCCGTGGGCCGAAGAGCTCGACCAGGGCCGACAGGACAACCGGCCCCAGGGCAGACCCGGCGGAGATCGCGGGTACCCGGCCGCCGTCGGCGACAGCCTGCCGGCGCGTCACCCATTCGACGTCGGTGGGGTCCTCGGGCGATGGCAGATCGCCACCGGGGGCCAGGATCTGCAGCCAAGTCGGGAGGTGGGACGGATCGATCGCAGCGGCGGTGAGTGCCCCGGCGACACGGTGCAGCGACACCGGTACAGCGTCGATCTCGATATGCCGGTCGGCACGTAGATCGTCGAGTGCCGTCCGGAGGTCGTCGGCCACCAGCCGTGCCGACGGTGCATCGACGAGCGCGGCATCCACGGCGATACGCACCTCCCCGGTCGTCGGCACGTAGACGGCCGCGGGCGCCCTGAGATCGTCGGGCACCCGATCGGAGACCGACATCGGGATGGTCTGCTCCTCGGCAGCCGCCGTGTGCAGAGTCCACAGGATGGGTGCCGGCCGGCGCAGGCCTGTTCGTAGTGCACCGTGGCGGGCGACGAGGGCGTTGAGGATGCCCTCGATCGCCTCGACCGGGGTTCCCTGGTCGGCTCGGGCGCTGACGATACGTGGCGGCAACGATTCCGGGTCGACCCCGGAGTCGCGGAGCCGCAGCACCGCAGGCGGCGGCGCAACCGGTCCGACTGCGACATCGTCTTCGGGAGCGATGGTGCCGGTCGCCAGATGGCCGATCCGCGTGTCCGGGTGTTCGGCGAGAGCGATGAGGAAGGCGCGGAACGACTCGGCGACAACCTGTACTTCCGCGGCGGCCGACTCGACGGCGCGCAAGACGACCTCGATCGGACGGTCCTTGCTGCGCAACTGGATCTGGATCTCGACATCGGAGACCGGCCCGGACGCGAGTGCGTGCGCGGTGAAGTCGTGGCCGCCGATCTTCTGCCGGGCGGTGTTCGACATGACATTCACGCCGAGACCGAACATGCGGTAGCGGTCGCCGCCACGGTCGGCGGCGGCCAGCTCGCGTCCGAGGTCCTCACCGCGGAATCGACTGTGCGACAGCAGACCGTAAAGGGCGTGGTCGGTGCGCCGCGCGAGATCGGCGACCGTGTCGCGAGCACCCGCGGTGATGCGCAGCGGGAGAACGCTGGTGACCATCGACGGCGCGGTCCGCACCGCGCGGTCCAGACGGCCCGTGACGGGCAGGGCCAGGACGAGATCTTCTCGGCCGGTGCGGATGTGAGCGAACCCAGCGGCTGTTGCGATCAACAGGACCGTCGGGCGGACACCGATGCGCGAGGCCAAGGCCCGCACCGGCGCCGTGTGTTCCACGTCGAACTGGAATCGGGCGTGGATCTGGCCCTTGCCGGGCGGCAATTCATTGTCGAGCAATCGAACCGGCTCCGGCCGATCCGACATCCGGTCCAGCCAGTACGACCTGTCCTCGTCGTATCCTGGTCCGGCCCGGTACGCAGCGTCCGCGCCGAGAACGGTCTGCAGGTCCCATGCATGTTCGACCGGTGACCCGTCGTAGTGCTCCTGCACCGCTTTGAGGAAGTGGATGAGTCCGACACCGTCGGACACCAGATGGTGCACCTTGAGATAGATCACATGAGTGTCGTCGACCGTGTGCAGCACGGTGACCTCGGTCAGCGGTCCGGTGTGGATGTCCATCGGTCGGGACATGTCGTCGGCCATCCACGACGTGGCCGCGCCTTCCGTGCGAACGTCGACAACCGGAAGCTCCCAGCGGTCGGCGGGCAGAAGTCGTTGCCGCAGTTCACCGGCGTCGTCGACGAACACCGCTCGCAATGCCTCCGCCGACTCGAGGGTGGCCACCAGGGCCTCGTGCAGGCGGTCGAAGTCCAGGTGGCCGTGGACCTCTGCGAAGAGCCCGGTGTTGTACAGGGTCGGGTCCGGGGCGACCTGCATCGCGAGATAGATGTCGCGCTGCCCGGCGAGGGCCGGCAGGGTGTGCAGAGAGGTGGAGGTCACGTGCGCACTCCGATTTCCGTAGGCACGGTGGATACGTCAGGGGCGGTGAGGGTTTCGAGTGTAATTCGCCACTCGGCCGCCAGTGCCGCCACCGTCTGGGCGGTCAGCTGGTCGGGCAGGTGGGTGAACGTGGCGGCGAGCACCGGCCCGTCGACTTCGTCCCTGCAGACGACGTCGATCTCGAGTGGGTAGCCGCAGCCGAGATCCGCGTCCGGGGCGGCGTCGAGCGACACCGATTCGGCCGACGGTTGCCATGCCACCCCGCCACCGACCGGGAACCGACCCAGGTAATTGAACAGGACGCCGGGTCGCGCGGTGGTCGCGACCGCGGCGGACAGTTGCGCGTTCAGATGGCGAAGTATCCCGAAGCCCGCTCCTGCCGAGGGCATCTCGTTCCAGAGACGATCGGCGCTGGTGATCGCATCGGTGATGTCCTCCGTGGCAGGCAGCCGCATCGGTGCGACCGTGGTGAGCCATCCGACCGTATGGGCCAGATCCACCCCGTCGAATCCGGCGAGGTCGGTATCCCGGCCGTGCCGTTCGGTGTCGACGATCAGGTCTCGGGTGTCGAGAACCTTTGTCGCGGCGATGCGTAGCGCACCGAGCAGGATCGCGGTGACGCCGACGCGCAGGCGCGCCGGGATCGCGGTGAGCAAAACGCCGGTGACGTCGGGACCGATCGTCACGGTGTGGTGCGCCTGGTCGCCCACGCGACCGCCGACCGGCGTCTGGCCGGGGACGAGGTCCCCATCCGGTGCGAGGACGGTCGCCCAGTGCTCGACTTCGCCGAGCAGATCGGGGTCGGCCGCCCGCGCGGACGCGGCCGTGGCGAACTCGCTCATGGTGGTGCCGCCGGTCAGGGGTGTCGGTGCGTTGCCCGCGACGACGTCCGCGTGGAAGGCGGCGAGGTCGTCGAGGATGATCCGGCGGGAGACACCGTCGACGGCGAGATGATGGATGACGAGAATCAGCCGTCCCGTCCCCGATGGTGGCTGCAAAAATGTCGCGGACACCATCCGGCCCTCGGTGGGGGACAGGCGCGCTGCACCGCGATCCGATTCGGACGCGACCACGCGATCGAGATCGTCGTCGGCACCGACCGGGACCACGGTGAGCACCTCGTCGGCGTGGACGGATCCGGGCGGCTGCGTGCGTAGGCTCCACACCACCCCGGCGACGACGTCGAGCGACATGCGCAGCGCCTCATGACAATCGAGAAGTGCCTGGAGGATCACCACGAGCGACTCACGATCGGCCTCTGCCGGGGTGTCGACGACGACCGACTGGTTGAACCGATCGATCCTTCCCCCGAACTCGCGCAGTCGGTGCACGATCGGTAGCAGCGGAATGGCCGTGGAGCCCGACGTGCCCGACGTACTCGACACTTCTCCGCCGATCGCCGACGTCGGGTTCGTGTCGATCCATTCGGCAACGTCTGCGAGCCCGGCGATCGTGCGATGAGTGAACACGTCACGCGGTGTCAGGTGCACACCACGACGACGCGCTCGATTGACCATCGTGGTGGAGATGATGCTGTCCCCACCGAGTTCGAAGAAGTCGTCGTCGATGCCGAGATCTGGGAGACCGTCGGAATCCCGGCCGATTCCCAGACTGTCGGCGAAGACATCCGCGAGCACGGACTCGATGTCGTTTGTGGGCCGACGACCATGCGGCTCCCGATGCGCGTCGGGCTCGGGCAACGCGGCCACATCCGTCTTGCCGTTCACGGTCAGCGGGATGCGGTCGAGCGGAATGACCGCGGCCGGCACCATGTGCTCGGGCAGGCGTTCGGCCAACGCGGCGCGCACCGTCGATGGATCGACATCGGCAACGACGTAGGCCAGTATGCGATCCCCGCCGGCCGGGCCGGGCCGGGTGATCACGGCTACGTCGTTCACTCCGTCGACCGCGGCTGTCGCCGAACGGATCTCACCGAGTTCGATGCGGAACCCACGGATCTTCACCTGGGTGTCCGAGCGTCCAACGTAGTAGAGCCGTCCGTCGCGGTCGTACCGGAACAGGTCGCCGGTGCGGTACATGGTCGCACCGACGTGGGCAGGGTCCGCGACAAACCGGGTCGAGGTCAACCCCGGACGCCGTAGGTAGCCGCTCGTGACCTGCGGGCCTGCGAGGTACAGCTCACCGGCCACCCCGGTCGGCACGGGCCGCAGATACTGGTCGAGGAGACGACCGTCGAATCCCGGCAGTAGACGGCCGACGTCGCTGCCGGCGGCGGTCGCGACCTCTGACGTGTCGATGGCCAGATGGCTTGCATGCACCGTGATCTCCGTGATCCCGTACATGTTGACGGCCCGGACATGCGGGTGTCGATCGAGAAATCCGCTCAGCCGGGGAATGTCGAGCGCCTCGCCGCCGAAGACCACGTAGCGCAGACACGACAGGTCGAACGCCGACGACGCGGGATCGTCCGCCGCATCCAGCGCGAAGAAGGCCGACGGCGTCTGATTGAGAACGCTGACCCGCTCCGTCTCGATCAGCGCGCCGAGGTCCTGCGGCGACCGGGTGGTGGCGCGGTCCGGGACGACGATGCTGCCACCTGTCGACAACGGCCCCCACAGTTCCCAGACGGAGAAGTCGAAGGCGTAGGAGTGGAACAACATCCAGACATCGTCCGGGCCCACGTCGAAGAGATCCGAGGTGGCGTCGAGCAGTGCCACCACGTTCGCGTGCGACACGGTGACACCCTTCGGACGTCCGGTGGAGCCGGACGTGAAGATCACGTACGCAGGCGATTCCGGCGCCGGCCGGGGTAGCGTCGCCGCACGCCTGGGTCCATCCGCCCCGATGGGGGCGCGCTCGGTGAGATATGTGGTGTCGACGGTCAGGGTCGGCTCGGCGTCGGCGGTGATCATCGCGACACGGTCGACGGGATAGTCGGGGTCGATCGGCACATACGCCGCGCCGGCACGCAGCGTCGCCAGGATCGCCACCACCAGGTCGGCCGACCGGTCGAGAACGAGCGCGACGAGATCCCCCGGCGTGACGCCGTCGGACACCAGGCGACGCGCGAGTTCCGCACTCCGCTGGTCGATCTCGCGGTAGGTGAGGCTGCCGGTTCGGGTGACCACGGCCGTTCGCTCGGGCGTGCGGGCGGCGGTGTCGGTGAAGACCTCGACCAGGGTGCGCCCGCCGGTGCGGCGTGTGCTCGGCAGGCCGACCAGGGCGTCCGGCGTTGAAGTGCCATCGAGGCGCACGTGCGCCATCCGGGTATCGGGTGCGTCGGCCAGCAGGTCGAGTGCACCGACCACGCGGGCCGTCATGTCGTCCACGGTGGGTCGGTCGAAGAGCTCCGTCGCATACTCGACACGGAGCCGGATCCCTTCGTTGTCGGGAAGCTCGACGAACTCGAAGGTCAGGTCGAACTTGGCGGTCGCGGTGCGTGGGAAGAGCGGTGTGGCCGCCAAGCCGTCGAAGTGCGGCGCCACGATGGGATCGCGGTACTGCACCATCGTCTGGAAGACCGGATGCCGCCCGAGGGAGCGGTCGGGGGCGAGTGCGCGGACCACCTCGTCGAACGGCACGTCCTGATGCGCATAGGCGTCGAGATCGACTCCGCGAACACGTCGGATCACCTCGGCCAGCGTGGGATCGCCGGTGAGGTCGGTGCGCAGCGCGACCGTGTTGACGAACATGCCGATGAGATCGTCGGCGGCGGCGGCAGTTCGTCCGGCGATCGGGGAGCCGACAACGATGTCGTCACCGGCGCCCGAGGCGGACAGGGCCACCGTGACCGCGGCATGGACCAGCATGAACATCGTTGCGTTCGCGTCGCGCGCACGCTCACGGAGCGCTGCCAGCCGATCCGGGGACAGGACGACGACGATCTCGTCGCCGACCGTGCTGCGGTCGGTGCCCCGCGGGCGGTCGAAGGGCAGCGCGAGCTCATCCGGCGCTCCCGCAAGCGTGGTGCGCCACCGAGTGAGCTGGCGATGGGAGAGCGAGTCGGGGTCGTCCGGGTCGCCGAGCGCATTCAGCTGCCAGACCGCATGGTCGGCGAATTGGATCGGCGGCGCGGACACCGCGACGCCGTTGTGCCCGGCGGCCAATTCCGCGAACAGCCGGCGCGCCGACCACTCGTCGGCCGCGATGTGATGCACGGTGAGCAACAACACCGCCGCACCGGCGGAGGTCCGCAGCAGATCCGCACGGATCGGCGACTCGGCGCCCAGGTCGAACGGACGCGCGATCAGTTCGGCCATGGTGGACGGCACCGCGTCCGACGCGACGTGGCGTTCGTGGATGTCCACGGCGTCTGCGGCCTCGGGCGCATCCACGACCTGAGCGCCGTCCACGATCCTGGTGCGGAGGATCTCGTGACGTCTGACGATGCCCTGCAGTGACCTGGTCAGGCGCGCCCGGTCCACCGACGAGCCTTCGGTGGCCCGCAGTTCGACGGCGAACGGCACCGTGTAGGCGGAGTCGTCGATTCCGCTCTGGAACCAGAGTCGTCGCTGCGCGGGGGACAACGGGATCGGATCCGGACGCGATGCCAAGGGCCGCGGCTCGTCGCGGTTGGTCGTCGATGTCGACCGGTGAGGGAGGTCGTCGGGCCGGTCGGTCCCGTTTCCCTTCCGGTCGAGCAGGGTCGCGATGTCGGCCAGGACAGGGTGGTCGAAGACCTCTGCCACGGTCAGATTGACGCCGGTCGCGACCCGCAGGCGCGTCAACACGCGGGTGGCGGACAACGAGTGGCCACCGAGATCGAAGAAGTTGTCGTCCATGCCGGCGCTGTCGATCCCGAGGACGTCGACGACCGCGTCCCGGACGTGCGTCTCGAGCGCCGTGGCCGGTTGGCGACGCGTGCGGGCGGATCCCACGGTCGGAGCGGGCAACGCCCTGCGGTCGAGTTTGCCGCCCGGCGTCTGCGGGAGGACGTTCAACGCCGTCCAGGTGGCCGGGATCATGTAGGCGGGCAGGTGTTTCGCGAGTTCCGCCGACAGGACGGAGCCGGAGACGGCGCCGGTGTAGTAGGCGTCGAGTCGGACACCGCCGTCGGTGTCACGACCCGCGACGACCGCGGCCTGCGCCACGCCGTCGACGGACAGCATCGTGGCCTCCACCTCGCCGAGTTCGACACGGTTGCCGCGGATCTTGACCTGCCCGTCGATGCGACCGAGGAGGCGGAGGCGTCCATCCTCATCGACGAGCGCGCGGTCGCCGCTGCGGTACATGCGTTGGCCGCGATGGGTGGGGTCGGCGACGAAGCGCGCGACGGTCAGGTCCGGCCGGCCGTGGTACCCGCGGGCGGCCTGCACGCCGGCGACATAGAGTTCGCCGGGCACTCCCGCCGGCACCGGCCGCAGATGGCGATCGAGGACCCGGAGTTCGCAGCCCGCGACCGCGGTGCCCACGTGCACGTCATCGGTGATCACCCCGGTCGCGACATCACCGGCGACCTCCGAGGAGCCGTAGGAGTTGACGACCTCGTCGGTGTCCGCCCGTAACCGGTCGGCGACGCTGGGGGGCAGCGGTTCGCCGGAGACGATCCATCGGCGCAGGCCCAGTGGTGTGGCGAGCGACGCGGCGGAGTCCGCGATGGCGCCGGCCAGCGACGGGACCGCGGTCACCTGGTCCGTCCCGGACGCGACGGCCAAGCGGGCCAACGCGGTGGCGTCGCGGGAGGTGTCGTCGTCGGCCAGCACGACCGTCGCGCCTGCTGCCAGCGCCCCGAGGATCTCGGTGGTGCCGTCGATGAACGCGATCGAACTCTTGGCGAGCGCCGTGGTGCCGTCCCACTGACGTGCCGCCCAGGCGATTCGGTTCGCCAGTGCCCCCGCAGTACCCACCACACCCTTGGGCGTACCGGTGGAGCCGGACGTGTACACGAGGTACGCGGCGGCCTCCGGGGGAACCGGCGCCGGGTCGAGCGCGTCGGTGTGCTCCGCGGCCGTGAGCAGGCCGGGCAACTCCGCGGTGTCGATGACCAGGTCCGGGGCAGCATCGTCGAGCATGAACCGGATGCGCTCGGCCGGGTAGGCGGGGTCGATCGGGAGATAGGCGGCGCCCACGCGTGCGATCGCCAGCAGGACCACTACCAACTCGACCTGCCGCGGCAGGCGGATCGCCACCACCGACTCCACACCGACGCCCCTCGACGCCAGAACCGAGGCCAAACGGCTTGCGGCAGAATCGAGTTCCCGATACCCGAGGTATCGTTCGCCGGCGGCGACGGCGACACGGCGCCCGGCGAGCGCCGATGCGTCGGCGATCTGAGCGGCGACCGGTCGGAACGCGTGCGCCGGCGCGCCGGCGGTCGGTGCCGCCATGTGGCGTCCGGGACGATCGAGGCGTCCGATCGGAGTACCCGATCCCTCGAGGAGCGCCTCGAGATAGCCGATGACATGCGAGAGGAGCTCGGGCCGGCCGTCACGGTACTCCAGCAACAGCCGGATTATCGGCTCGTCCTCGACGAGAAGTGTTGCCGGATAAGTGTTCTCGTCCTCGATGTGCGGACGTACCGACCCGCGGGGAAAACTCTCGAACACCACCACCGAGTTGAAGAGCTCACCCATCCCCACCGCGGATTGGATGTCTCCCAGCGCGGTGTGGTGGTGATCGAACATGGCGAGTTGCTCACGCTGCACCCGAGAGAGCAACTTGCTCACGGGTTCTGACGGGTCGAACGTGACGCGCACGGGGATCGTGTTGATCAGCATGCCGACCATCTCGTCGACGCCGTCGACACCGGGGGGTCGGCCGGAGACCACTGCGCCGAAGATGACGTCGTCGCTGTCGTTGTGGTCGGCCAGAACGAGCGCCCAGGCGACCTGGATGACGGTGTTCAGCGTCGATCCGGACTCGCGGGCCAGTCGTCGCAGGTCTGCTGAGCGCTCCGCAGAGAACTGGTGATCCACGACACGCGACGGCGACGATCGGTTTGCCCCCGGAAGCGGAGAGACGGTGGGAGCCGGTGTCGGCCCGGATAATCCGTCGAGAGCCAGGGTCCAGGCGGCTGTGTCGTCGGCGCGGTCGGCATGCCAACGCAGGAATGTGCTGATCGGCCGTGGCGGCGGGAGAATCTCGCCGCGGTATGCGCGTACGATCTCGTCGAGGATTCGGTGGATCGACCACCCGTCGACGGCGACATGGTGGGCGACCATCAGTAGGGGATGACCCGCGTCTTGGTCGTCCGCTGCGTCCGACAGCAGGATGAACCGAACCGGCGGCGGCGAGGTGAGATCGATCCCGTCGGCGCGCTCATGTGCCCGCAGCGCTTCCAGGTCCGGGAAGTCGTCGCGCCTGACCACCGTCAGCGGGACATCGACCCGCGAATGCACCCTCGCGACGGGTTGCCCGGAACGGCGCCGGGTGTAGGACGTCCGCAGCGCGGCATGCCGATTCATGACGACGCGGACGGCTTCGGTGAGTTGTTCGACATCCGGAACGCCCACGTGCGCAGTCAGATCCAGGTCTGCGAGAATCAGATACGGATCCGTGGCCTCGGGGCCGCGCGGCACGGTCGAGTGATAGACGATCGCCTCTTGCATCGGCGTGAGTGGCAGGACGTCATCGAGCGCCGGTCCGGTGGCGGACCCGTTCACAGCAGTCACAACAGGTTCCCGTCCATCAGATCGTCGAGTTCATCGGCACCGACCCCGGCCGTTGTGGTTGCGGTGTCATCGGATGTCCCAAAGCTGTTGTCGCGCTGCTCGGATGCTGAATCGACCGTTCGGGCGACTTTTGCGAGGGCGGCCACGGTCGGTCGGTCGAACACGTCGAGTGCGGTGATTTCGAAGCCGGCGCGTGCGGCTGCCGTCACCACCCGCACCGCGCGGATACTGTCACCACCGAGCAGAAAGAAGTCGGCTTCCGCACCGACCCGCGGGACATCGAGGACCGACGCGAAGATATCGGCGAATGCATGCTCCGCCTGCGTCTCGGGCGCGCGCGTGCGTTCGGCGATAGCCGCGAAATCCGGTGCGGGCAACGCACGACGGTCGATCTTGCCGTTCGGTGTGAGCGGGAACTGATCGATCGGCAGAATCGCCGTCGGCAGCATGTAGTCGGGTAGTCGCGAGATCAGATGGGCACGGAGCTCGGCGTCGTTCACCCCTCCCGGAGCGGGGATCACATACGCGACGAGGCGCCCGCCCGAAGTTGCGGCCACAGCTCTGTCGACCGAGTGGTGTTCGGCCAGAGTGGACTCGATGTCACCGAGTTCGATGCGGAACCCCCGGACCTTCACCTGGTGGTCGATGCGTCCGAGACACTCGAGCGAGTCGTCGGCGCGGGTGCGCGCCAGGTCGCCGGTCCGGTACATGCGCGCGCCGGGCGCACCGAAGGGGTCGGCCACGAATCGTTCGGAGGTCAGCGCGCCGCGAGCGTGATATCCCCTGGCCAATCCGTCGCCGGACAGATACAGCTCACCCACCCGTCCATCCGGCACCGGGTGCAGGGTGGTGTCGAGAATCCGCACCCCGGTGTTGTCGATCGGCGTGCCGATCGTGACGGGCTCGTTCTGCTGCACCACGGAGGTGGTCGACCAGATCGTGGTCTCGGTGGGGCCGTACATGTTTCGGGTACTGCGTGCGGCACCGGCGAGCCCGGAGGCGACCTCGGTCGGCAGTTGCTCGCCACCGACGAGGACCGAGACCGACCCGAGGGCGTCGGCATGTCCGGCGTCGAGAAACGCCGACCACAACGACGGTGTGGCCTGGACGTGATCGATGTCGTGGGTCGTGATGAGGGCGGCGAGTCTGGCGGGGTCGTGCACGTCGTCGGTGGAGGCGATCACCACGGACATCCCGGCGGCGAGGGGAACGAGGACCTCGAGGATCGAGATGTCGAACGAGATCGTCGTCACGGCCAGGATCTTCTGTTCGGCACGGAATTCGAGCTGATCGATCATCGCATCGGCGAAGTTGGTCAGAGCGCGATGGCTGACGACCACACCCTTCGGCTTACCCGTCGAGCCCGACGTGTAGATGACATAGGCCGGCGTGTCGGCCCGGGGTGCGCGGGTCGGGTGTCCGGAACCCGCGCGCAGTGACAGCACATGGGGCCCGTCATCGCCGGGTTCGATCATCGCGACCGGACGGGCGTCGGCAAGAGTGGCCTCGATCCGGTCGGTCGGGAAGCCGGGGTCGAGCGGAAGGAACGCCGCGCCGCGGCGGAGCACCGCCAGCAGGGCCACCACCAGGTCGGCGCCGCGGGGCAGTCGCACCGCGACGATGTCCTCGGCACCGCAACCGGTGAGTTCGTCGGCGAGCCGATCCGCCTGTCGGTTGAGCTCGGCGTAGTCCAGGGTGCCGTCCCCGGTGACGATGGCGATGGATGCGTCGCGCCGCGCCGTGAGTCGTTCGGCGACCGAACAGGTGTCGGCTCGCACTCGGGTACGGGCGTCGGCGGCTCGGATGGCCTCGACTGTCTCCAACAATTCCGGGTCGATGCCGATACCGCCGACCGGCTGGTCGGAGTGGGCCAGCGCCGTCGCGACGAACGACCGGAGGTGCTCGGCGATCTCCTCGAGCCGTGTGTGGGGGTAGAGATCCGCATCTCCGTCGAGTAATAGTTCGAGGTCACCGTCGGGGAGGCCGAGTGCGGTGATCGAGAGATCGACGACGGGCCCGCGGGCGAGCGAGGTGATGTGTGCCGACACCTCCCCGAATCCGATGGTGGTGCCGAACGGCTTGACGTTGATGGTGGGACCGACCACGCCGTCCACGCCGTGGCGCCGCGCGGCGCGCACGATCTCCTCGCCCCGGTGGCGGGAGTGCGGCGCGATCGTCCTCAGACGTGCGCCGGCTCGTTCGGTGATGTCGTCGAGACAGTCGCCCGGCGCGACCGCGATACGAAGCGGTAGCACGTTGACGGTTGTGCAGGGCACGTTGGCGGCGGGGGAGCCGAGCCGGTTCATCATCGGGAAGCCGAGCACGACGTCGCGGGTGTCGGCGTATCGGCCACAGAACGCCGCGATGGCCGAGACCACCCGAGCCGGGGTGGCGGTGGAGTTTCCGGCACCGGCCACCGTGACACGCGCGGTGTGGACGGCTGCGGCGATGCGGTGGCTGCGGGGGCGATCGGACAGGGTCAGCGGCCCGCTCACGCCGGCGACTTCGTCGTCCCAGAACTCGTGGTCGGTACCACGTGGCGCATCGTGATCGGCCGGCAGATCGGTGACCGACCGCAGTCGACGGTCGTCGGTGGGATCGGCGTACAAGGCGCCGATGCGACGATCGAGCAGACCGAGACCGTAGGCGTCGAGCACGATGTGATGAGCGATGACCAGCAGACTCGTGCGGTCACCCGCGGTCAGGACGGTGACTCGAGCACACGGACCCACGGTGGGGTCGATCGCGACGCTGACAGCTTGAGCTGCGTGCTGGTCGATGGCCGCGGATTCTGCCCCGAGGTCGACGTGGGTGACCGGGATCTGCGCGCCGGCGTCGACTGCCACATCGCCGTCGGGGAGCGGGCGAAAGACCGACCGCAGGCCGTCGGCCTCGGCCACGGCCGAACGAGCAGCGGCGAGAAGTCGATCCACATCCGGGCGATCGTCGAAGTCCAGCAGCTGACCTACGGTGAACACAGACGACGGCGGCGTCACCGATTGCGCGGACCACAATCCGCGTTGCGCCGCTGACGCGCGCATCATCGTCTCGGTCCCGCGGGTCGGTGAGTTCTCCCGCATACGGATTCACAAGGGGCGATGAGCACAATAGCTTAGCCTACCCAACCTTTGTGGACCGATCGACGCGGCCTTCCCGACCACGCGAACGGCGGGCGTGTTGCCGGCCCCGAGGCAACCAAGGTTAGGCTAATCAACATGGCCGCGACATGGCGCGTGCGCCTGCGCGGAGCGGCGCTGCTCGGACAGTAGTTGAGGCCATCACGACACCGATGGCGGAAGTGAGGAGATCATCGCATGGCGACCACCAGTTCCACCCTCACGAGGGAACAGATCATCGCGGACATCGCAGACATCCTGCAGGTGCCGGCCGACGAGATCAGTGACGACACCAACGTCCTCGACGTCGGATTGGATTCGGTCCGGCTGATGTCGCTGATCGAGCGTTGGCGGGCCGCGGGCGCCGTGAAGGCGGACCTCGTGGCTCTGGCCTCGGACCCGGTGGTCGGAGCGTGGGTCCGCGAGCTGACGACAGAAGATCCCGAGTCTGGCGAGGAGGCCGTTCGATGAATTCTGCCCCGATCGAGCACGTGGATGTCGTCGTCGTCGGCGGCGGACCCGGCGGGTCCACCGTGGCCACGCTCCTGGCCAAGAGCGGCCATCGGGTCGTCCAGCTCGAAAAGGAGACCTTCCCGCGGTACCAGATCGGGGAGTCGCTGCTGCCGTCGACGATCCACGGCGTGTGTCGCCTGCTCGGTGTGGATAAGAAGATCAAGGACGCCGGGTTCATGCCGAAACGCGGCGGCAGTTTCCGATGGGGCAAGAACCCGGTCCCGTGGAACTTCTTGTTCGCCATCTCCCCGGAGTTCGCGGGTGATGGTTCCTACGCGTATCAGGTCGAACGAATGAAGTTCGACCAGATCCTGCTCGAGCACTCGGCGGAGTCGGGCGTTGACGTCCGGCAGAACTGCCGCGTTAACGGAACCGAGCAGGACGAGCACGGGCGCGTCGTCGGAGTGCGTTACGTGGACGCCGACCGCACGGAGCACCACGTGCGGGCCACTTTCGTGGTGGACGCCTCGGGCAACACGACGCGTCTGTCGAAACATGCTGGGGGAGAACGGGTGTACTCGGACTTCTTTCAGAATGTCGCCATCTTCGGGTACTTCGAGGGCGGCAAGCGACTGCCGGCCCCGGACTCCGGGAACATCTTGTGCGCGGCGTTCGACGAAGGCTGGATCTGGTACATCCCACTGACCGATGAACTCACCAGCGTCGGCGCGGTCATCTCGAAGTCCAAGGCCGATCGCCTCGATGCGCAGGAGTCGACGCTGCGTGGCTACATCGATCGCTGCGCCATCGTCAAGGACATGCTCTCCGACGCGACTCGGGTGACCGAGGGCACCTACGGCGAGATCCGTCTCCGCAAGGACTACTCGTATGCCAACACCAAGTTCTGGGGCAACGGGATGGTGCTCGTCGGCGACGCCGCCTGCTTCATCGATCCGGTGTTCTCCACCGGTGTCCACCTCGCGACCTATTCGGGTGTCCTCGCCGCGAGATCGATCAACAGCGTGCTGTCGGGGGCGATGACCGAGGAACGTGCCTTCGACGAGTTCGAGGGCCGTTACCGACGCGAGTACGCGGTGTTCTACGAGTTCCTTTCGGCCTTCTACGACATGGAGCAGTCCGAGGACTCGTACTTCTGGAAGGCCCGACGGGTCACCAATCTGGACCGGACCGACCTCGCTGCGTTCGTCTCACTCGTCGCCGGTGGCTACTCCGGTGAGAACGCACTCACCGATGCCGATCAGGTCGTCGAGAAATTCACCGCGTCGACCAAGGCCTTGACCGAGGCGACCGACAGGACCGGTGGCATGGACACCGATTCGGGCCAGCGGATGGGACACATGTTCAGCGCGCCGGTGGTCCGTGACGTGATGGAGGAGATGAACGCACTTCAGGCGCGCGCGGCAACAGGGTCGAACGGTGTGGAGCCGCCACTGCTCGAAGGCGGTCTGGTGCCTTCTTTGGACGGATTGGCGTGGACCGAACCCGCATCCGTGACCGCATGACACCGGCTCTCCACGGCCGGGTGGCCGTGGAAGTGCACACCGCGCAATGATGTTCGCCCAGCTGGCGATCATCCTCGCGGCGGCGTTGATCGCGGGGATGATCGCCCGCCGGGTCGGCTTGCCCGCGATGGTCGGCGAGCTGATCGCCGGGGTTCTGTTGGGGCCATCGCTGTTGGGTCTGCTACTGCCCCGGGTCTCGGATGCCCTGTTCGACGATGGTGCACCCAGCCCCCTTGTCGAGGGCATCGGTCAGTTCGGTGTTCTGCTCCTTGTCGGTCTCGCGGCCACGGAACTCGACACCGAGGTGCTTCGCCGTCGAATCGGCGTGGTTTCTTCGGTGTCGTTGTGGGCGTTCGGCATACCGCTCGGCGGCGGTGTGGCCGTCGGGTTCCTCGTGCCCGTGACCTTCCATGGTGAGGGATCGTCGACTCTCGAATTCGCACTGTTGCTCGGCGCGGCGATGTCGTTGAGCGCCATACCCGTGATCGCGAAGATCCTCACGGACCTCGGCCTGATGCGCGGGCAGATCGGTCAGATCACGCTGGCCGCTGGCACGATCAATGACATCGGCGCATGGCTGCTGCTCGCGGCTGTGTCGGCGATGACGACGGTCGGCCTGCGCGGCTGGCAGTTGCCACTGACCGTGCTCAGTCTGGCGGCGGTCATCCTGGCGACAATCGTCTTGCGGCCGTGGGTCCGTCGCGGCCTCGACCGGCTCGAATCGTCCACCCACAAGGTGCACGTCACCGCGCTGGTGGTCATCATCATCGCGGGCGGTGCTGCGGTGACCGACGCGCTCCACCTCGAGGCCGTTCTCGGCGCCTTCCTGGCCGGTCTACTGGTGGGTGAGCGAGACGCCACGACCTCGTCACCGCTGAGGACGGTCACCACGGCCGTCCTGGCGCCGGTGTTCTTGGCGACGGCCGGCCTGCACCTGGACCTGCTCGTGCTGGGCGAACCGGGCGTTGCCCTCTTGGCTCTCGCGGTCCTCGTTGTCGCCGTGGCGACCAAGCTCCTGGGTGGCTATGTGGGGGCGCGCCTTGCCCGGGTCGGTCGCTGGGAGGCGCTGGCGTACGGATCGGGCCTCAATGCCCGCGGCGTGGTGGGCATCATCGTGGCGACCGTCGGCCTGGAACTGGGTGTCTTCACCGACGCCGTCTACATGGTGGTGGTGCTCGTCGCGGTGGTCACCTCGATCATGGCCGGGCCGATGGTGGTCGCTGCCGTGCGGCGCGCGGACACCTCCGGCGGCGCCGGAGTGCCGGACCCATCCGCCGAGGCGAACGTTCGGGCACCGGCCGTCACCGACTGAGCGGGCGCGGCGCCCCGAATCACGCCGACTGCGCCCGGGCCCGGTTCCGCTGATCGGCGGCATCGTGGTCGATGCCGAACGCCGCCAGGATGGTTCGGAATTTCGCCGTTGTCTCGCGGAGTTCGTCGTCGGGTCGTGACTGCGCCACGATGCCGCCACCGGCCCAGGCGGTGGCGGTGCGGTTGTCTGCGGCGAGTTGCGTGCACCGAATCGAGACCATCCACTGTCCGTCGCCCTGGGCGTCGCTCCAGCCGACGGCTCCCGTGTAGAAGCCTCGACTGCCTTCGGTGGCGACGATCAGATCGCGAGCGGCCGGGGTGGGGGAACCGCACACGGCAGCGGTGGGGTGAACTGCGAGAGCCAGTTCCAAGGCGGTGACGGCAGTGTCGGAGACTTCTCCCCGGATCGGTGTGCCGAGATGCCACATCGTGGGCGTCCCGACGACAGACGGTTGATCGTCCACGTCGAGGGAGCTGCACAGAGGTGCGAGCGCCGCGCGCAGGCCATCTACGACGATGCGGTGCTCGTGAAGATCCTTCGTCGACGATGCGAGGTGACGGGCGCGCGCCGCGTCGACGCCGGGATCGGAGCTACGAGGTGCCGAACCCGCCAGGGGGTGGCACGAGACCGTGGAGCCCTGTTTACGGATGAGCACCTCCGGGCTCGCGCCGACGAGATGGTGGCCGGTGAACCGAGGGCCGGCTGCCGAGAGATCTGCCACGAAGACACTCCCTGGTCCGTCGCCCGCCCCCAGTCGGGCCGCGAGATGCCATGGGGAGAGCGCTGATTCGGTTCTCACCTGCAGAGCGCGCGCCAGGACCACCTTCTCGAGCGGGCTCGCCGGGTCGGCCAGGGACGCGATTACCCGTTCCACTCGTCGGCGATGCTCGGCGGGCCGAGGGATCTCTGTGGTGATCGTGGCCGCGGGCGTCTCGTCTTCCAGCGGCTGCTTCCAGGGCCCGTCGAGACGGCGCAGCGTCCGTGGCGCCATGAGTGCGGATGTCTCTCGCAGGTCGAAGGGGAGCGCACCCACCACTGCGCAGATGGTTCCCGAGCGCAGGGCCGCCACGGCGGCCGCCGGGTCCGTGAAACCTGCAGTTGCACCCCCGGCGATGACGTGGTGATCAGGCCGCGACAGCAGAAACGTTCTCACGTCGGATGGCACCGGGTTCGTCATCTGCATGTGCGTCTGCGCCTTTCGTTCGAGGATGTCGTGATCGGCCGAGCAACGCCACACAGGGCGACAGCCCGAGGGCGACGGAACCGCCCCTCGAAGCTTAGGATAGACTTACCTTTCGTCTGTCGAACGAGCGAGTCCGCGGCAATCGGGGACACGCCGTCTCAGAACGATACTGAGGAGCAATGCTTGTCCACTGATCATGCCCCGATCGTCGACGTCGCCGGAATCGGTTTCGGACCGTCGAATCTTGCCCTCGCCATCGCGATCGAGGAACACAATGTGACCGCCGCGGCGGGTGCCAAGGTGTCGGCGCGATTCTTCGAGAAGAAGTCCGATTTCGGGTGGCATTCGGACATGCTGCTGCCGGGTACCACCATGCAGGTGTCCTTTCTGAAGGATCTCGCCACGCAGCGCAACGCGCGCAGCGCCTACACGTTCCTGAACTACCTTGCCGAACGCGATCGCCTCGTACATTTCATCAATCGCCAGGACTTCTTCCCCCTGCGTGCGGAGTTCCACGACTACCTGGCGTGGGCCGCCCGGCGGGTGGATGTACCGGTGACCTATGGGGACGAGGTGACGAATGTTCGCTGGTCGGGCGACCACTTCGAGGTCTCGTCCACCGAACACGGTGTCGTGCGCGCACGACATATCGTTCTCGGCGGTGGACTGCGGGCCAAGTTGCCGGCCGGTGTCACCGCGGGCCAACGGGTGTTCCACAACCACCAGATGCTCGCGCGATTCGCTGACGTCCCCGCTCACCGCAACAAGCGTTACGCCGTGATCGGCGCGGGTCAGAGCGCAGCCGAGGTTGCGGCCTACCTGCACACCGAGACGGACGCGGACGTACATGCCGTCTTCGCGAAGTACGGTTACACGCCGGCCGACGACAGCCCCTACGCGAACCGCATCTTCGATCCCGACGCCGTCGACGAGTACTTCTCGGCCGACGAGGCCTGGCGGGAACGGCTGCTGCAGTACCACCGCAGTACCAACTATTCCGCCGTGGATCCCGCGCTCATCGAGGACCTGTACCGGCGCGAGTACACCGAACGGGTCGACGGGAAGCGGCGCCTGTTCGTGCACGGTGCCAGCGAACTTCTGGAACTGAGCGAGACCGATGATTCCGCGCGGTTGCGCATCGTCAACCGGCTAACGGGGGCGGAGCACAGCCTGGATTGCGATGCCGTGGTCTTCGCCACCGGATTCGAACCGACTCCCCTCGCCGACATGCTGGGCGAGCTCGCGCGGGAATGTCACGAGGATCGACACGGGCGCCCCGTCCTCGACCGCATGTATCGCGTGCGGACCGCCGACGACATCACCGGACGGATCTTCGTCCAGGGCAATTCGGAACACACGCACGGATTGACGTCCACGTTGCTGTCGAATGTCGCCGTTCGCTCGGGCGAGATCGTGCGAGCAGTGGTGGACGATCGTGACCGCGTCGGCGCGACCGTGGGATCGGGTGGCGGGCCCGACGGTCAGCAGGCCGTGGGCGCACTGAATGGGGAGGGACTCCGATGACCCGATCGCGCACTCGCGGCGGTGTCAACGGTGACGCCGACCTGACACCGGACGCCACCGATGTACGACTGACCATGTACGACCTCGTGCCGCGGACCGTCGAGGTCGTCCGTGCGATCGATCTCAGCAGTGAGATGCGTCGTGTCACGTTCGCCATCACCTCGCCGGACAACTTCCACTTCGTCCACATGGCACCCGATGACCACATCAAGCTGTTCTTCGCCGACGAGAGCGGCGAGATCGTGATGCCGGGGATCGGACCGGAGGGCATGCGTCCGCCGGAGGACGGCCGCCGACCGATCTACCGGGACTACACGGTCCGGGCATTCGATCGTGAAACAGGCCTTCTGGACATCGATTTCGTCCTCCACACGCATGGGATCGCAGGTTCCTGGGCGACGCGTGCGGTCGCGGGGGACCGGCTGGGCATGCTGGGCCCACGTGGTTCGCACATCTATCCGACCGGGTACGACTGGTATCTGCTCGGCGCCGACGACACCGCGCTGCCGGCGCTGGCTCGATGGCTGGAGGAGTTGCCGGCCGACAAGGGCGTGCTCGCATTTGTCGAGGTGTCCGACGCCGCGGCCGAGATCGATCTCCCGCAGCGCGCCGGGACCGAGATCCGTGTGCTGCATCGCGGTGCCGCTCCTGCCGGCAACAGCCCGTTGCTCCACGACGCGATCCGCGCCGCCGAGCTGCGCGACGGTTCGTTCTATTGCTGGGTCGCCGGTGAGGCCAACTCGCTGAAGCCGGTTCGCCGCCACCTGCGCCGCGAACTCGGATTGCCCAAGGAACGTGTGAAGGTCGACGGCTACTGGCGTGCCGGAACCGTCAACCTCGATCATCACGCCGCCGACGGGGAAGACGACGACTGACGCCTGGCGCTCTTCCGCTGGCGAGTTCCTTCCGCTGGTTGAGTAGCCTGAGCCTTCACCCGCTGGTTGAGTAGCCTGAACCGCTCGCGCTCCCTCCGCTGGTTGAGTAGCCCGAGCCGCTAGGCGCCTTCCCCTCGGTGGTTGAGTAGCCCGAGCCGCTAGGCGAGGGCGTATCGAAACCCCTTGCGCCGCACATCAAGTGGTCTGATTTCGACAGGCTCAATCCGGCGGATACCGTCTCGCTAGCGGCTCGACCTACTCGACCGGCGACGGGGTTGGCGACCGGCGGTGGGGTTGGCGGCTCGCCCTACTCCACCCGCCCTCGCGCGAACGCACCGATGGTCTCGATCAGTTCGTCGAACACTGCCTCGACATCGGTGGCCGTCGCGATACGGGCGTTGGGTTCGCCGGTCATGGCACGCTCGTCCGCGACGGTCATCCCGCGGGTGAGCCGTCCGTCCAGTTCCACGTCGACTCGAGCCGGAACCGTGTCGACGATCTCGGGCGCCAGGGCGACCATCGCCGCGAACGGGTCGTGCAGATGAGCGATGTAGCCCTCGTCGTGCGCATGATGGAACTCGAAATAGAAGCGCAGTGCGTCGACGAGATGACGGATCACGAGGTTGTCGGCGACCGACCGAAGCCCGGTTTCGTCTGCGGGATCAGGACATTCGACGGGCTCGCTGCCGGCCGCGGCCGCCAGACGCACGACATGGTCCGGGGTCATCGCCACCGATTCGGTGAGGTCGAGCGGGCAGATGATCGGCGGACGGACACCGGCGGAGGAGAAGGCGTCGAACACCTCTGCGCCGGCTTCCGGGTCCACGGCGATGTTCCACTCGGATGTCGGCGTCGTGTTGCCGTGGACGTGGAATGCGCCACCCATGACGACCAGCCGGGCCAGGCGACCGGGCAACGCCGGATCCCGGCGGATGGCCGTGGCCAACGACGTCAACGGTCCGGTCACGAGGCCGATCAGTTCACCCGGATATGCCAGGGACGCGTCGATCCACGCATCGGCTGCATCGGTTCCGCTGGGGCTGATCGTCGCAGTCGGCAGGTCGGCATAGCCGACTCCCAGGGGCCCGTGGGTGTCCTCGGCTGTCATCAGGTCGGCGACGAGCGGCGTCGCCGATCCGACGTGTACCGGGATGTCGGTCCGCCCGCAGAGTTGCAGCCAGGAGAGATTGTTGGCGGTGGCGACGTCGACCGGCACGTTGCCCGCGGTGGAGGCAATACCGACGATGTCGACATCACGGCGCGCGAGCAGATAGAGCAGTGCCACCGAATCGTCGATACCGGTGTCGCAGTCGAGGAGGATGCGGGTCACCCCGCCATTGTCGCGTGCACGTCGCACGGCCCAGGGAGGGGCCTCCTCGCTCTGCGGATCGTGAGATTCGCAACATCCGGCTTGGTCACGGCGAGATCACGGCGTTGGTGTCGCCGCACGAACTGGACATGCCATTCGTCATCCGTACGGTCGGTGCCATGACGCCTGAACTCATCGCTTTCGAATGGACGGAGACAAACCGCGAGTGGCTGATCGAGAACCCCATCCGGATCGCGACGTACGTGGTGGTGGGGCTGATCGTCCGGTACATACTGCACCGGCTCATCGACCGGATGACCAAACGGTCCAAGCCGGTCGCCGCCGACACCGGCGTGGAGACCCGTAAACCCGCGCTGCTGCGACATCTGCGCGATCGCACGCCGACCGGGGGCGTTGCGGCGGCGGAGCGGCGCGCCCAGCGCGCGAAGACGATCGGTTCGGTCCTGAAGTCGACCGTGTCGATCATCCTGCTCGTCTGGGTGGTCCTGTCGATTCTCAGCGTCCTCGGCGTCAACATCGCGCCGTTCATCGCCTCCGCCGGAGTCGTGGGTCTGGCGATCGGGTTCGGCGCGCAGAACCTTGTGCGGGACTTCGTGTCCGGCGTCTTCATGCTCTTGGAGGACCAGTACGGCGTCGGCGACATCGTCGATCTCGGGGAGGCCATCGGTGAGGTGGAGACCGTCGGTCTGCGGATCACGACGTTGCGCGACATCGACGGTACGTTGTGGTACGTCCGCAACGGCGAGATCCTGCGCGTGGGCAACATGAGCCAGGAGTACGCCGTCGCCCGGATCGAGGTTCCGGTGTCGCTGTCCGCCGACATCGACCGCGCCCAGCAGGTCGCGCTGGAGGCGGCGACCGCCACGGTTGCGGAGAAGGACCTCGCCGACGACGTCCTCGGGCCGCCAGAGATGCTCGGTGTGCAGGAGGTGTCGCCGGACATGGTGACCCTGCGGATGACGCTCAAGACGAAGGCCAACTCGCAGTGGGCCCTGCAGCGCCGGATCCGGCGCGACATCCTGCGCGCCTACGAGGAACACGGCATCGAATTGCCCTATCCGAAGGGTCGTCTCGCCGGGCTGCTCGGCAACGGCAACGCCGGCGGGAACGGCTCCGGGCAGGCCTGACCGGTTCGGTTCCGGGTCGTGGGCGAGTCGCCGCGACCCGGGACCGGAGCGTCCTGGTCGGCGGATTCCGCCACAAAAAATCCCCGAGTCGCGGTCGACTCGGGGTATCGCGTGGTGTCCGAGGGGGGACTTGAACCCCCACGCCCGTTAATAGGGCACTAGCACCTCAAGCTAGCGCGTCTGCCATTCCGCCACTCGGACCTGCGTTTGTAGCGGGCACAACCTTAACCGAGGTTGCCCGACTATCCCAAATCCCGTAGGAGTGAGGTGTGACTTCCCAGCGTGCGGGTACCGCAGCGGTCGACGAAGTGGTCGACATCGTCAGCCGTCTCATCCGATTCGACACCACCAACACCGGTGAGCCGGAGACCACGAAAGGCGAGGAGGAATGCGCCAAGTGGGTGGCGCAGCAACTCGAGGAGGTCGGTTACACCACGCAGTACGTCGAGTCCGGTCGGCCGGGCCGCGGCAATGTGTTCGCACGCCTGGCCGGGCCGCCGGATTCCGACCGCGGTGCACTGTTGATCCACGGCCACCTCGATGTGGTCCCCGCCGAACCCGCCGACTGGAGTGTGCACCCGTTCTCCGGGTCGGTGTCCGACGGCTACATCTGGGGTCGCGGCGCGGTCGACATGAAGGACATGGTCGGCATGGCCCTGGCGTTGGCGCGACAGTTCAAGCGGGACGGCACGGTGCCACCGCGCGAACTCGTCTTCCTGTTCACGGCCGACGAGGAGGCCGGCGGCCAATGGGGTGCGCACTGGCTGGTGGACAATCGTCCTGACCTGTTCGGAGGGATCACCGAGGCGGTCGGCGAGGTCGGCGGGTTCTCGCTGACGGTCAATCGTCCCGACGGCGAGCAGCGCAGGTTGTATCTGGTGGAGACAGCCGAGAAGGGTTTGTCGTGGATGCGGCTGACGGCACACGCGAAGGCCGGTCACGGCTCGTTTCTGCACGACGACAACGCGGTCACCGACGTCGCGGAGGCCGTGGCCCGGATCGGTCGTCACACGTTCCCGCTCGTGATGACCGAATCGGTGAGCGAGTTCCTCGCGGCGGTCGGGGAGGAGACCGGGCTCGACCTCCGGCCGGACGCCCCCGATCTCGACACCACGCTGTTCAAGATCGGCAACATCGCCCGCATCATCGGCGCGACGCTGCGCGACACCGCCAATCCCACCATGCTCAAGGCGGGCTACAAGGCCAACGTCATCCCGCAGAAGGCCGAGGCCGTCGTGGACTGTCGCGTGCTGCCCGGGCGGCAGGCCGCCTTCGAGAAGGAGATCGACGAACTGCTCGGGCCGAACGTCACCCGGGAGTGGATCACCCACCTCGACTCCTACGAGACGACCTTCGACGGTCACCTCGTCGATGCGATGAACGACGCGATCCTCGCCCACGACCCCCACGGCAAGACGGTGCCCTACATGCTGTCCGGTGGAACCGATGCAAAAGCCTTCGCCAAACTGGGGATTCGATGCTTCGGATTCGCGCCACTCCAGTTGCCGCCGGACCTCGATTTCGCGGCGCTCTTCCACGGCGTCGACGAGCGGGTGCCGGTGGATGCGGTGGTTTTCGGAACCAAGGTTTTCGAGCACTTCCTGATGCACAGTTGATCGTGAGCACCAGGTGACGAGTTGCCCCATTGAGTAGTTCACGTTCCGCGAGAAAGGTGATTCATGTCGTTCAATCCGTATGAGACGCTTCCGAAGTTGCCGAGCTTCACCCTGACGTCGGAGAGCGTGACCGACGGTGCGCCGCTGCGCAATCAGCAGGTCAGCGGAGTGATGGGTGCCGGTGGCGAGGACCTCTCGCCCCAGTTGAGCTGGTCCGGGTTTCCCTCGGAGACAAAGAGTTTCGCGGTCACGGTCTACGATCCGGACGCCCCGACGGCCTCCGGCTTCTGGCACTGGGCAGTGGCCGACATCCCGGTTTCGGTGACGTCGCTTGCCGAAGGCGCAGGCGACGAGGCCGGCAGCGGCCTGCCGGACGGCGCGGTGGCGCTGACAGGCGACGCATCGATGAAGCGGTTCGTCGGTGCCGCACCGCCTCCCGGGCACGGACCGCACCGGTACTACGTCGTGGTCCACGCGGTCGACGTCGAGTCGCTGGGTCTACCCGACGGCGCCACCCCGGCCTACCTCGGGTTCAATCTGTTCTCCCACGCGATCGCACGGGCCATACTCGTCGGCACCTATGAACAGCCGTCGGAAGACGTCTGAGCTGGGTACATGACGGGGGTCGGGCGGCAGCGCTGCCG